>DATFRR010000034.1:0-52828 GCA_035263025.1 Micromonosporaceae bacterium | reverse complement strand
CGAGCGCGCCCGGGTCACCGCCGACCCCACCTATTACCCGAAGGCCGAGGGCGCGTTGGACAAGTCGATGTCGTTGCGCAGTCGCGACAACGCGGAGGCGCTGACCGGACTCGGCGCACTGTCCAACGCGCGACACGACTTCGCCGACGGTGCGAAGCGCGCTCGGCAGGCGCTTGCCGTTGATCCGTACGACGCCGAGGCGTACGGCGTGCTGACCGACGCGCTGACTCAGCTCGGCGACGCGGCCGCGGCGACCGACGCGGTGCAGCACATGCTGGATCTGCGGCCGGGATTGTCGGCGTACACGCGCGCGTCCTACGACCTCGAACAGCACGGTCGCGTCGCCGACGCGCAAACCCTTATGGCGCAGGCATTGCAGGACTCGGTCGATCCGGCCGACATCGCGTTCTGCCGCTACCAACTGGGCGAGTTGGCCTGGCAGGACGGGCGGATCGCGGATGCCGAGCGCGAATACGCCGCCGGGATGGCCGCGGATCCGGCGTACCTGCCATTGCACGAGGGACAGGCGAAGGTCGCCGGGGCGCGGGTACAGACAGATGCGGCACTTCGCGGGTACGCAGAGCTGACCCAGGTGTACCCGTCACCCACGTACTTCCTGGAGTACGCCGAGCTGTTGCGCTCGGTCGGGCGTACGACTGAGGCCGACGCACAGGTCGCGTTGGCCGCGGCGGCGCAGCAACTGTTCACCGCGAACGGCGGCAACGATGACCTGACCGGCAGCGCGGTTGCGCTCGCGCAGAATCGGGTCGCCGACGCGGTGCGGTTGGCGAGCAAGGAGTGGCAGCGGCGCCACTTCGCAGACGTCGCCGACGCGCTGGCGTGGGCGTTGCACGTCGACGGCAAGGACTCGGCCGCGTTGACCTACGCTCGCCAGGCGGGCGCGCTCGGGGCACGCAACGCCAAGTACGCGTTCCACCTCGGCATGATCGAGCTTGGCTTACACAACACCACGGCGGCGCGCGCCGACCTCGAGCGGGCGCGCGAGATCAACCCGAACTTCTCGCCGGTCGACGCGCCGGTGCTGCGCATTGAACTGGATCGGCTGGGTTCGTCATGAGGCGCCCGCCGCTCTCGACGCCGCTCTCGACGCCGGTGCCGACCCGGAGGGGTGGCCGGCCGCGCGTCCGGACGCGGACACGGCTCATGTTGCTTGCCGCGGTGGGATTCGGCGCGTTCGCGGCGGTGTTACTGCCGGCGACCGCAGCCAGTGCTCATCCGCTCGGTAACTTCTCGGTCAACCAACTCGACGCGCTGGACCTGTATCCGGACCGCATCACGGTCGCCGCGGCGGTTGACATCGCCGAACTTCCGACGTTGCAGGAGCGCGGTGCTGTGGACAGCAACAGCGACGGCACCACGAGCGACGCGGAGCGGTCGGCGTACGCCCGGACCATGTGCGGTGCACTCGCCAACGATCTGTTGGTACGGGTGGACGGGCACCAGTTGCGCTGGACCGTGGGCAGCGCCACGTTCGCGTACGTCGCCGGTGCCGCCGGTTTGTCGACCAGCCGACTGGAGTGCGAGTTGTCCTCGCCCGCGCGATTGACGGCCGCGGCAACGGTCGACGTGGACAACCGCTTCCGCTCCGACCGCATCGGTTGGCGCGAAATGACGGCGGTCGGCCATGGCGTACGGCTGCTCCACTCGCCGCTGCCGTCCGTGAGCGTGAGCGACAACCTCCGGTCGTACCCGAAGGATCTGCTGAGCTCGCCGCTCAACGTACGCACCGCCCACCTGTCCGCTGAGCCGGGCACCGGATCGTCCTCGGACAACGGTGCGGCCGCGTCCGTACAACCGTCGTCGCCCGGCGGCCTTGCCGGTCTGACGGCGAGGGCGGACCGCGTGCTCGAGGGCCTTGTCGGAGGTCGTCATCTGACGCCGCTCGTTGGCGTGCTTGCCGTGCTGCTCGCGATCGCGCTCGGCGCGGGTCACGCGGCGTTGCCCGGGCACGGTAAAACAATCATGGCGGTATACCTGACCGGCCAGGCCGGGCGCGCACGCGACGCACTCGGTGTCGCCGCGACCGTAACGCTGACGCATACCGGCGGCGTATTGGCTCTCGGCCTCGTGCTGACCACCGCCGCGAGCGTCGCGGGGGAGCAGGTGCTCGGCTGGCTCGGTGTGGTAAGCGGCCTGACGGTCGCCGCGGTTGGCGTGGGGATGTTGGTCGGTACGCGGCGGCGGCTACGCCGACGTAACTTGCCCGGGCCAGCCGACGGCCACCATCACGCCGACCATGGCCACGCCGACCATGGCCACGCCGACCACGAACATGCCCACGGCTCGCATCGTCACGGCGACGGGCATGACCACAGTGGTCACGCGCACGGTGGTCACACGCATGACGGGCACGCCCAGAATGGCCACACCCACGGTGGCCACACCCACGGTGGCCCGGGTCGGCTCAGCATCGTCGGCATGGGTATCGCCGGTGGGTTGGTGCCAAGCCCATCCGCGCTCATCGTGTTGTTAGGCGCGATCGGTCTTGGCCGCACGGGTTTCGGCGTACTCCTGGTGATCGCGTACGGGATGGGTATGGCAGCGACGTTGACCGCGGCCGGTCTTGCGCTGGTCGTGGTTCGACGACGGTGGGCCGGTCGACTGGCCGGGGCGGGTAACCGCTGGGCGAAGCTTGCCCGCCTCGTGCCCACCGGCACCGCGATGTTGGTGTTGTTGGTTGGCGTCGGCCTTGCCGGGCGCGCGTTAGCCGTCATCGCCTGAGTGCACGGCGGCTGGAATTGGCCACACGGTCACAGCGCATCACCTCACGCACGCAGATATGCGCGTGAGGTGATGCGCTGCTGTTGGCGATCGCGAGTTATCTGACGGTCGCCGGTGAGTTGAAGGCCGCTGCGCTATTCGTTGTCGGCGATGGCGAACCGGACCTGGCCAGTGCTGTCCGTGCTCGCGTCGAGCGCCTTGTCGTCGAGGATCATCGCGGCCTGTGGGTCGAGGAACACCCGCGCGCCGCCCTGGTCTACGACCTGGTCGTCCTCGGCGGGGGTAACGGCGAGACCGAGCGTGAGGCCGCCGCTTTCCGGGTCGGCCGCGATCCGTACGCCGCAACCCTGCGGTAGGTCCGGCCCGTCGATGATGTTGCGGATCTGCATGGTCGCGTCGTTGGTGAGGGTAAGCACAGTCAGACTTCCCATCGTCTTTTCGTTATCGGATAAGACGCCGTCGGTCGACGCCCAGGTGGCGCAAGCCACCGGATGTGCAATGCCCACGCTCGTCTCCGTTGGCAGATCCGTCAAGTCGAACGGCGAAATGCAGGAGCGCTACGGACCGTACGGATCGGCCCGCTGTCCGGCGATGTTAGGCCGTGCCGATGGCGAGCGGCCTCGGGCGGGTGTTCGAACCTCGGAGCGCCGCACGATGAGCAGATGCGCGAGCGGTCCGGCGGCGAACCACCAGGCGTCGGTATCGCCGAAGCCGAGGTACGCCACCCGCAGCCACGTCTCCCGATGCTTCGCGGGAACTGTGAACGCCAGCTCGGCCGGGATCCGGAAGCGCGGTGGAGCGATTGCCAGCCAAGCGTTCTGGCGGTGCGGAGGCTGTCCGTCGAACCAATTTTCGACGGCTGACTGTGCCATGCAACGTACTGTAGGGTCCGCGTCCGGCGTGCGTGGGCATATAGATCAACCGATTCGGACGCCCTGGCCGCGACGTGACATTCGAGCCGCCATCGCCGACGCGCCGAACATCAAGCACCGTGGGCGCCAAGCGGCGCGTTGAGGGCGGCAACCGCGGCGGTCGGCGCCAAGCCGCGTGCGCCATAGCCGGACGCCAAAAGGCAAGCAGCGGCATCGTAGTCCGACTTTGACAGCGGTTGACCGATACGCAATGCCGCGCTTGTCACCCCCCGAACCGCGTCGGGCGCCCACCATCCCGTGTCAGGCTAGGAATTTGACGCGACCTCTCAGAGCACATGCCGGAGTTTTCCGTGACCAGCGTGCAACGAAGAGATCAAGCCGAGGACATCGAGCGCCGCGCCCCGGGCCGCGCGATCGCGCTGACCGGACGCGCCGTAGCTCGGTCGGTTGGGTGGTCCGTGGCGTCCGGTCGGCCCGTTTCATGGCCGGCGATCGCGTGTTCGAT
Source organism: Micromonosporaceae bacterium (assembly GCA_035263025.1). Taxonomy (GTDB): domain Bacteria; phylum Actinomycetota; class Actinomycetes; order Mycobacteriales; family Micromonosporaceae; genus DASQPR01. Next base: position 48,709 of record DATFRR010000034.1, on the reverse strand, counting down.
ACTTGCGCCGCCGTTGTTCGTGTTCGCGTGGGTGGTCGCGGACGTACGACAGCCGGCGACATATAACGCGACGCGGGACACCATCAGCGGCCTGTCCGGGCAAGCGGCGACCGACCGGTGGATCATGACGTTCGCGCTGCTGATCGTCGGAACGTGCTACGCGGCCTCCGGAGCCGGCCTGCGGGCGCTGCGACCGGCCGCCCGAATCGATCTGGTCGTGGCGGGCGTCGCCGGCATCGGCGTCGCGATATGCCCCCAGCCTGCCAACGGCAGCACGGTGCAGCACCTGGCGTTCACGTCGATCGGAGCTACCGCGCTCGCCATCTTTCCGGCGCTGACCGCGCGACGGCGCGGTGCCGCCTCTCCGCTGATCAGTGTGCCGGTGGCGACCGTGATCACGGTGGTGTTCGTGGGCATGTTGGGTTGGCTGCTGTTCGAGGCGCGCACCGGTGGCGATCTGGTCGGTCTCGCTGAGCGACTCGACTCGTCGCTGCAGATGTGCTGGCCACCCGTGCTCGCGATCGCGCTCTACAAGTCCGGTCGCCGCCGTGTTCGCCGAGATCGCCCGATCCCTTCGCCGTGACGTGCGACGACGCCTCCCCCGAACGGGCTAGTCGTCACGCGCTGCGCGCGGGTCAACGCCATGCCGGTTTGGCGTACGGCCGCCAGGGATGAAAGTTGCAAAAGTTGCAAAAACTTTCGCCTCCCTATAATGGAAGCCGCATTCAGGGCATACCAATTCAAGGGGGTCATATGACCCAGCAAAAGTTGCCGGTGCGACTTCACACCGCAAGCGGGTCCAGCGTGGCCCAGGACACCATCGAGGCGGGTACGGCCGCCGCGCGCCAAGCTATGGCGGGCATGGACGGTCATACGCCGGAACTAATCATCGTGTACGCGACGGTCCGCTACGACTTGCCCACGTTGCTCGGCGCGATCCGTGCAGTGACCGGCGACGTGCCGTTGGTGGGCGAGACGAGCGCCGGTCACTTTGCTGGCGCGGAACTCCTCGCGCCGGAGACCGGAGTCGTGGTGCTGGCGATGACCGCGGGGCCATATCGGCTCGGCATCGCGTCGGTGCAAGGACTCGCCGCCGATGGCGAGGCCGCCGGCATCACGTTGGCGCGGCAGGCCCGCGCCACACTCGAACCGGACCGCAGCCGACACGAAACAATGCTGGTGTTTGTCGACGGGTTGGCGCCTGAGCAGCAGGCGCTTGTTGGTGGCATCCACCGGGTGGTCGGCGCGGCGGTGCCCGTTGTCGGTGGCGGTGCGGCCGACGACCGCCGGCTGAGCCAGACCTTCGTGTTCCGTGACGGCGAGGCGCTTTCCGACGCGGCGGTCGCGGTGTGGATCGGTTCGGACGAGCCGATCCCAGTGGTCGTGGGACACGGCTGGCACCCGATCGGATTGCCGCTGCTTGTCACGAAGACCGACGGTCAAGTCGTACACGAGATCGCCGGCCGGCCGGCGCGCGACGTGTTCGAGGACCACATTCGACAAGGCAATCGCGAGGAGCTGGATCGGGTGCGGCCGGGCGGCTATTACTCGACGCACGCGTTCGGCCTGATCGAGCCGGACGGGACGCACCTGATCCGCGGCGTGTTCATGGACGGCGACCAGATGATCAATACATTCGCGCCGTTGCCGGTCTATTCGGCGATTCAGATCATGTCGTGCGACGAGGACGATCTGCTGTCGGTCAGCGAAGACGTCGCGCGCCGTGCGGTAGCCGGTCGCGACGCGTCCGTACTGCTCGTGTTCAGCTGCATCGCCCGTCTCGATGTGCTCCAGTCGCGCGGCGAGGAAGAGGCGGTTCGACTGCAGGCGGCCGCCGGCGACGTGCCGACGTTCGGCATCTACACGTACGGGGAGTTTGCCCGTACGACGAGCGTGGCCGGATACCACAACTCGACGGTCGCCGCCGTCGCGCTGTGAGGCGACCGTGATCGAACCCGGCCAGCATGACGTCGTTGCACTGACCGAGCAGTTGCGGGAGGCCACGACGGCAGCCCGTCACGCGTACCGGGACACCGGGCGCTTGATCCGCCTGCTTACCGTACTCAGCAGTCCGGCCGCTCCCGACGAGCTGCTCGGTCGCGCACTGGCCGGGCTGTCGGAGGCATTCGACGCGGACATCGTGTGCGTAGTAAGCGAAGTCGACGACCGGTTTCTGGTCACCGCGGCAAGCGGTCTCGCCGAGGGCGACACCTCCCATGTGGAGGGTTGGGCACTCGGCGGGGCGGCGGCCACCGCGGTGCGCGACCGGCGGCCGGTGGCGTGGGACATCGAGTCGGGCGCTCGCGACGTGCCGCCGTCGCTTGCTGGTCTCGGCATCCGCTCGGGCGCGTTCGTACCCATGTCGGCCAGCACCGAACAGTCCGACGAACTCCTGGTGCTCTACCGGAGCACCGGCGAGACGTTCAGCGGCACCGATCTTCACGTGCTGGCGTCCGTCGCGCAGCGGCTCCGGATCGCTGCCGAGGACCGTGAGCGCGCCGTCGCCATCGAGCGCCTCGCGGAGTCCGGCCATCTGCTCGCGCCACACCTTGACTCGGGATCGTTGGTAGAAACCGCGGCCGAGCTTCTCAAGCGACTGACCATGTCGGACGACGCGTGGGTGGTCGGCATCTCTGACGGCCTCGCATACGGTCGGGCGCACCACGGCACGGCGCCGGTCGCCGTAGACGCAATCGGGGAGCGCCCGGTCGCCGAGCTTCGCGCATGGAACACGGCCGCGCGCGGCGAAGCATGGACGGGCTTCGCGGAGCCGTGGGACGGATCGGTGCCGCGAACGGTGTTGTGCGTCCCAGTGTTGCGGGACAGTACGCCCATCGCGTTGCTCTACGCCTCGCGAAACGGGCCGCGACCGTTCGGCGTCGAGGTCACCGAGATCGCGATGATCTTCGCAAGCTACTTCAGTACGGCGTTGGAGAATGCCGGCCTGTATAGAGAGTTGCGTCACCGCGCGACGCAGGACCCGCTGACCGGACTCGCCAACCGTGAGCTCGCGGTGCAGCGGCTCGACCATGTGCTGACCGCCGGCTCTGAGCCGCTGACCGGCCTGTTGTTCTGCGATCTCGATGGCTTCAAGGCGGTCAACGACCGGCTCGGCCACGAGTCCGGCGACGAACTGTTGCAGCAGGTCGCCGATCGGTTGCAGAACGCCCTACGACTCAAGGATCTGCTCGCGCGCTTCGGCGGTGACGAGTTCGTGGCGGTGTTGGGCGAAATCCGGAGCCTCGATGACGTCACCGAGGTGGGTCGGCGCCTGATTGACGCGCTCCGCGAGCCGTTCGAACTCGGTGGCGAGCGAGTGATCGTGTCGGCGAGCATCGGCGGCGTCCTCGGTGCGCGCGGCGCAACGACCGCCGGCACCATGCTCCGGGACGCGGATGCCGCCATGTACGTGGCGAAGTCCCGCGGGCCGGGCGTGGTGGAAGTGTTCGACGACGCGGCTTCCAACCGGTCGCTCGACCGGCTCAGCATCCGCTCCGAACTGCTTCGTGCCCTCGACCGCAACGAATTCGAGGTGCTCTACCAACCGATCGTCGACCTCGAGTCGGGCCGACCGACGGCATTCGAGGCTCTGCTGCGGTGGACGCATCCAGAGCGCGGCGCCATCCCACCGGATGTGTTCATTCCGCTCGCCGAAGAGACCGGCGAGATCGTACCGATCGGCACGTGGGTGGTCGAACAGGCCTGCCAACAGCTCGCGACGTGGCAGCGGATGCCCGGTTGCGACGATCTCAAGATCTCAGTGAACCTGTCCGCAGCGCAACTGTGGCACGGTGACACGGCCGACAAAGTGGTGTCACTCATGCACGAGGCCGGCGTCGCGCCGGGCGATGTGTGGCTCGAGGTCACTGAACGCAGTCACGCCGGTGACGACGTCACCGCGGTCACCAAGCGTCTCCGCGCCAACGGAGTGCACTTCGCTCTCGACGATTTCGGCAGTTCCTACTCGAACCTCGCCTACCTGAAGCAGTTTCCGGCCGAGTGCCTGAAGATCGATCGATCGTTTATCAGTGGCGTCGCCCGCGAGGGGACCGACCGAAGCATCGTGCGCGCGATCCTGGCCATGGCCGAGTCGCTCAACCTCGATGTGGTGGCCGAAGGCGTGGAGCAGTCCGATCAACGAGACTCATTGATCGCGCTCGGCTGTCGCCTCGGACAGGGGTATTTCTTCGCGCCTGCGATGGCTGGTAGCGAGGCGACCGCGCTTCTGCGAGAGCGCGTGGCTGTGCCACGGCCGAGCACTGCAGTCAGCGGCTTGCGGCTAGCAAGTCGCCGCTGAGCCCGATCGGGCCGGCACGCACCGTTTGACGAGGCTGCATTCGGCGACCGAGCGGCGCGGGCGGTCGTCGACGAGCCGCCCCCGCCACCACGCGCTCAGAACGCCAGACCGATCACGAAGAACTGCGCGATGTCCCCGCCGGAGTCGGCGGATGTGCCGAACGCGCCGTCGTCGTAGGCGGTGGACGCGCCGCCGATCGATTGGCCCGCGCTTCCGGCGGTCGGGTCGACAATCAGCCAGCTTGTCCGCCCGCCGGCGCCGGGCCGGCCGCTGCCTGCGTCCGGCGCGGATACCAAAAGGCCGCGATTTGCAACCGGGTACGCCATCCGCACGTCACCGCCGGGCAACGTGACGCGGTCGGAGCCGTCCGGGCGCTGGATGAAGTCGGTGATCGTCGCACCGTCGGCCACGGTGCCGACGCAGAACACCGCGGCGCACGAGAGCGCTCGTACCCCGGCCGGCGCCGACACGTCGATCGTGGCACCGGTGACGAGATTCTTGAGCTGCCGCGCCACCCCGGAGCGGCCGAGCACGTCGAGCGGACCGAGCCCGGTGTCGTACGGCGACCCGTGTACGTCGGCGAGCCGTACCGCCCATGGCGACGTGCCGTGCAACACGTACATGTCCGCAAAGCCAGGCAATGGCGTGGGCGTTCCACCGTTGAGGTTTAGTCGCACGACGCCGCGATCGCTGCCCGACCAGTAGACCGCGTCGTCCGTTGCGTACCAGGGGCCGGTCTCCGCGACCGGTCTCCCGACATGTGCGATCTGTTGAGGAGGCCCACCGGAAACCGGTGCGGTGTAGACGTCGAAGCCACCTGGTGCGTCGACATCCCACACGATGCGGTGCGCCGTGGCCGCCCACCGGCTGACCGTCGGCGCACCGCCGAGGCGTGGCACGGTGCTGATCAGGCGGTACGTGCCGGCCACCGTGTCGAAGGAATACAGCGCGTCGGTCGTGGCCGCGGTCGAACCGCTGGACACGAGCACGTGGGTTTGGTCGATCGTGGCCAGCGCGAACGGCACGGCGCCGTCCGGAGGCCGGGTCGACAGATCGATCACCGCGCCGGGAAACGCGCTGGACAGCGGAGGCAGCGTCGCACCGGCCGCGGGCAAGTGCCATGGGCCCGGCCCGGCAGGAATCGGCACCGACGGCGACGTGAGCGTCGAGCCGCCCGGCGTGGGCGTGTGAGTGGCGCTGATGAGCGGCATCGTGACCGCCATACCGACGGCAATCGCGACGACGCCGGCGGCGACCGAGGTTGCCGCACGCGTCCGCCGGCGCCGGACGTACCGGCCCGCGACCACCTCAGCGAGGTTGGGCGGTCCGGACGGCGCGGATTCGGCGATGGATCGGAGATCCTCGACCAACACGTCGTAGTCGATCACGTTGTTCCTCCCCGTAAGAGTTCCAACTGAGGTGTCGCCCGGAGTTTGGCGAACGCGCGGGCGGCCTGAGAACGCACCGTGCCGCGCGAGATGCCGAGGATCGCCGCGATCTCTTCCTCGGTCTGTTCCTCGTAGAAGCGCAACACGATAACGGCGCGCTGGCGGGGCGGCAGCGCAGCGAGCGCCTTCGACAGGGCGGTCCGCCGCGCGGCGTCGTGGAATCCGGATTCGTCGACGGCGGTCTCGGGCACGTCGGCGACCACCGACTCGCGGCGCAGCCGTCGCCATGTGCTCACATGCAAGCGTGCGATGGTCGCGCGGGTGTACCCGATCGGATCGTCCTGCCGCCGTACCCGTGGCCACGCGGAACGCAGCCGGATCAGCGCCTCCTGCACGAGATCGTCGGCGTCATGCGGGTTGCCCGCGAGCAGATATGCATAGCGGTAGAGGGCAGCCGATCGCGACCGTACGAATTCGACGAACGCGTCATCCTCCGCCATCGGTCCTCCAGCCGTAGTCGTGCGCCGACTACATCCTGGACGACCGGCGGCGACGATCCGCTGCACGGACGCACCGGGCGGGTTGCGCTGCCCCGGCTCAGCCGTCGCGGTCGCGAGCGCCGGTCACCGCGTACGGATGCGGTGGCATGCTCAGCGGCATCGCGGCAATCTGCATCAGCAGCAACACGTTGTCATCCGACGCGGTGCGGTTGAGTCGCAGCCGACCGCAGCGCGTGCACCGGTGTACGAGCATCCAGCGCCGCTCGCCGCGCACCGTGACGGCGATGGGCTCCATCCCGCCGGGGCATTCGGCCTTGCGGTCGCCGGGCACATTCCGGTCGAGATGGCGCGACCAGAGGCAGTTGGGGCAGTGGTTGCGGTGCGACGTGCCTGGTGCGTCGAGCGAAACGTCTACGCCGCAGTGATCGCACTGAAACGAACGAGGAAACGACAAGTCTGGTGGCCTTTCGAAGCAGCGTTTCGGGACAGGACAGACATGTTTCGCCTCCTCTCGCATCGGCGACCGGGTCACATCGGCCGGCTCGCATCGGCCGGGCTCCCATTGCTAGCCGGCGCACACGTCGGCGGCGCGCGCAGGTGGGCCGTCGCCGGTGAAGCCATGCTGGCGCCGCCGACGTCGACGGTCAACCAAATATCGCCCGGGCCACGCCGCGGTCGGATCGGCCGGTGGGAGCACCGGTACCATCCACTGCGGCGCGCCGCCGGCCCGGAGAGGAGTTCGCGTTGCCCGAGACCACGCTGCTGGCGGTGTCCGGCATACGACGCGAGTTCGGCGGCGTGGTCGTTGTGGACGATGTGACGTTCACCGTGTCAGGCGGCGAAGCGGTCGCGGTCGTCGGACCGAACGGCTCGGGCAAGACGACGCTGTTGCGGTGCGTCGTCGGCGCGGACCGCGCGGACGCGGGACACGTCAGCTTCGCCGGGCGGCGGATGTCGGAGACCGACCCGTGGGTACGGGCGTCCGTCGCGGCCGCCCTCGATGATCTCGAGTTCTTTCCGGATCTGTCGGTCGCGGAGCACCTGAGCCTGCTCGCCTACGCCCATGGCACGCCGGATGTTGACGCGGTGGACGCCGTGATCGTGGACCTCGGCCTCGATGGCGTACGCGACCAATTGCCGCCGACGCTGTCCAGCGGTCAACGCCGTCGACTGGCGCTCGCCAGCTGCTTCGTGCGGCCCCGTCGACTGCTCGTGCTGGACGAGCCGGAGCAGCGACTCGACACCGACGGCCGGCGATGGCTGGTCGACAAGCTGCTGGCCGAGAAGGCGGCCGGCACCGCCGTCCTGTTCGCGTCGCACGACGACGAAATCGTCTCGCGAGTTGCCGACGTACGAGTCGACCTTGAACGCTGAGGCGTTGCCGGCGGCGGGGTACCCGACACCGACAGAGGTCCGCCGTCGATTGCGCCGACTCCGTCGCGGCCATCGCCATGGCCAGTGGGCCGATCGCGCCGGCGACGTGTACGTGATCGTCCTCGCGCTCATCGTCATCGTCGGACTGGTGGCGAGTTCGGTGCACCGGGTGCCGGTCGGCGCGCTCCGCGTCGGTGACGTACCGCCGCTCGCGGCGACCTGCCTGCGTGCCGCCGCCGTGCTGCTCGCCGCCGGTACGGTCACGCTCGTGCTGCGTACCGTCGGCCCGGTGTACGCCGGCCCGGCCGGACAAGCGTGGTTGCTTGCCACCCCAGGCGATCGAGCGCGGTGGCTGCGACCCCGAGTGGTCGGGTTGGCGGTGGCGGCGACGGCCGTCGGCGCGCTCGGCGGGCTCGCGCTGGCCGGCGTCGGTCTCCGGCTGGCACTTCCGGGCGTGCCGGCCTCCGGTGCGCTTGTCGTCGCGACGGGTGCGCTCGTTTTGCTCGGGCTTGCCATGGCGCTCCTGGCCGGGCAGGCCGCCGATGCCGTGCGACCGCTGCGGCCCTCGCTGCCCTCGCCGCCGGACGGTGCGCGGGTCGACGAACCGACTCACCGGCCCGACTGGCCGCGCGCCGTCGGACGGCTGCTGCTCGCCGCCGGCGCACTCGTCGCGGCCGGTGCCATTGCGGCAAACGGGTCGCGCACCGGCGGCATTCACATCGGTGCCACGGTGTCCGGCGCCGTGGGTGGCGTGATGGTGTTGGCGGTGGTGACGATCGCGATTGTCTCGGCCACGCGTGGGATCCGGGCCGCCGGTGCCCTCGACCGCGCGTCGCTCACCGCGGGCGCCGCGCTCGCCAACTCCGCGATGGCGGCCACCACGTCGATGGATCCCTCGTTCCTGTTCGGCTTCGTCGAAGCGCGGCGGCTGCGCCGGATCGGGCGGGTACGACGTCGTCGCCTCGTCGCGCCGGGTCCGATCACAGCGATCCTGGTGGCCGAGACGCGCCGCCTGTCCCGCCACGCCACGGTTCTCGTGGTGTTCGCGGCGCTCGTCGGGTTGCCGTACGTGTGCGCGATCGTCCTCACGCCGGTGCCCGTGACGCTGGTCCGAGTGCTAGCCGGATATGTCGCGGTCAACGGCATGGCCGGCGGACTGCGGATCGTGTCACGGTCGGCGGCACTGCGACGCAGCCTCGGACGCACCGACGGCTGGCTTCGCGGCGTGCACCTGGTCACACCGGCGGTCGCCGCGGTGGCGTACGTCGTGGCGACCGCGTGGGCGGGCCGGACCTATCCGCTGCCGCTCGACCTGCTGATGGCCGCCGGCGTTCTGCTGGCCGTACTCCGTGCCGCGACCCGTCCGCCGATGGTCTACGACTCCGCGTGGCTCGTCACGCCGTTCGGCCTGGTACCCGTCGGGTTGATCACACAAGTGGTCCGCGGCCTCGATCTCGCGATCGTGGTGGCGGTGATTTTCGCGTTCGTGATCCGCTGACTGGCGGGCCGGCGACATCGCGCCACCGCCGGACCGGCAGCCCGCTGGCGCCGGACCGGCAGCCCGCTATCGCCGGAAGTCCGGCGGGCCGAGACTGGTCGCCCACTCGCGCACCGCCGGATCGAACGCGATCGCGTGCAACGCGCAGGTGTGTCGTCGTTCCGTCGCAGCGTCGCGAACCACCCGTGCGGCGAGGCCGTCGCGACCGGCCACCGCACCGGCGGCCTGCTGTTTGGCCTCGTCGGCCACCAGCCACATGCGCTCGGCATAGTCCCGGTAGTGCGCGAGTCGTTCGCGCAACAGTTGTTCATGCGACTCCGCGCGGCGCAGTCGAGCCGGCGGCGCGTCGCCGCGGTGCTGTTCACACTCGGTGCACAGCGGCGAGCGGATGCCGTACATGTCGCGGTGCGCGTGCTGCGGCAGTCGGCAGCACTCGCAGGTCGGCAGGCCAGCGTCGGGGGCGGTCACAGAGTGAACATAGGTCCTGCCCGATCAGTAATCCACCGTGGCGATTCACGTCCGTCCGGCGAACGCACGACTCGCCGGTTTCACCCCATCTCGCCGGCCTCGCCCGGGTGAAGTTGGGCGGCCATGAAGTTCGTGATCGCCTCGTAGCACCGCACCTTGTTGACCGTCTTCGTGACGTCGTGGCCTTCGTCCTCGAACACCAGGTAGTCGATCTGCTTGCCCTTGCCGCGCAGCTCTTCGACGAGATCGTCGGAGTCGGCCTTCGTGACACGCGGGTCGTTGGCGCCCTGGATCACCATCATCGGGCAGGCCAGGTCGTGCAGGTATGTGCGCGGCGACCGGGCGACAAGCTCGTCACGATCCCGGTCCGGATGGCCGAGCGCCAGGTGGAAGTACGTTTGCCAGGCCTCCGGCAGGCGCGTGACCCAGACCGGGAGGTCGTACGGCCCGAACATGTCGATCGCCGCCGACCACAACTCCGGATGGCGGCCGGCCAGGGTCAGCGTCATGAATCCGCCGTACGACCGACCCATCACGCCGATCCGATCGGCATCGAGACGGGAGTCCTTGCGCAGTTGCGCGACGCCGGCAACGTGATCCAGCCGGTCCTGTCCGCCCCAGTCCCGGTCCACGCGGGACATGTAGTCCTGACCGTAGCCCGTGGAGCCGCGCGCGTTCGGTACGAACACCGCGAACCCGCGCAGCGTCAGGTATTGGATGAGCGGCATCGAGAACCACGTGAAGTCGGGCCGCTCCTGGCCCTGCGGGCCGCCGTGAATGTAGTAGACGACGGGTCGCGGTCCGACGTATCCGAGACGGTCCGACGGCAAGTAGAGTCGCGCCGACACGCGCAGCCCGTCGTGACTCGTGAACGACGCGTCCTCGCCGGCGCCGAGCATGCCCGGGTCGACGCCCACAACCCGGTTGCGCGTCACGAACGTGGCCGTACGGACACCGGTGCTATCCGGCGCGCCGAGCGTGGCAAGCTGGGCGGGCGTCGCCGCGGACGAGTACGCGACGGCGTAGCGATCGGTGTCCTCGTCGTAGTGGAAGTGCGACACGACGCCGTTGCCCAGCGCGCCGACGCCGAACAGGACGTCCTCGACCGTCATCCGGCGGCTCGCCGCGTCGAAGCGGGCGCCGTATCCCCACGACACGCCGTCGACATTGTAGCTCAACGCGTACCGGTCGCCGGCCAGGTGACGTGCGCCGGTGAACTCGCCGCGCCCGCTGTGCCGCAGGCCGGTGATCTCGACCGGACTGAGCTGATCGGGGGCGGCAAGCGACAGCCACGCGAGCCCGCCGAGGTCGTCGAACGCGAACGACTCGACGAGCAGGCCGTCGTCGCCGACGAACCACCCGTTGCCCATGCCTTCGCGAAGTGGCGGCTCGACACCGGTACGGTCCTCGATCGGCGTACCACGCAGCAGCCGGCGTTGCCCCGTCGCGCGCTCCCACAGCCACAACGTGGTGTCTCGCGGAAGGTACTGGTCGACGATAAGGAATCGGTCTCCTGGCTCGTCCCGACCGCTCGGGAAGTAGCCGTACTTCGACGAGCCGAGCAGGTTGAGCCCGGCGCCGGGCTTGGTCAGATCGAACTCGTACGCCTCGAGTTCGGGACGGGTCCGCGGGTCGACGAACAGCCGGCCGCGACCGTCCGGGTCCAGCGCCACGAGGTTGACCTGTTGGCCAGTGAAGCGGTCGCCGAACAGCGGCTCCGGATCGCCGCCGGACAGCGGTACGACGCACGGCTGCATGTTCTCGTCACCGTTCTTGTCCAGCATCACGATGATCTTCCCGAGACCGGGCAGCGCCACGAACGACTCGCCGCCGAGCAACTCGGGCGTCATCATCGCGACGTCGGCGGGCAGGAGCCGCTCCGGCACGCTGCCGCCGGCGTCCATCGCCCACAGGCTCAGCCGGCCGGACAGGTCCGAGATGAAGTAGATGCGGTCGTCGGTGAGCTGCGGTGACAGGAACAGCGTCGCGGACATCAGGTAGTCGACTCGTGGCGTCATGTGATGACCATACCGACGAGTGTGCCGGCCGGCGTACCGCGGAAAGGGTCATGGCCGCGACATCGCGGGTATCCGTGGTGGTCGCCGAGCTGCCTGGGTAACTGGGGAACTACCTGGTGGGCGTGGCCGGCACGGCGGCCACGGAAACCTCGGAAACGTTTCCGGAGCGAGTCGGTGGCGCGCCGTGCCGCACCGCCGCGGCGACCCGGGTCGACTCGCGGATCACGAGCTGGCACGGCAGCGTGTGAAGGCCGTGCGCCGCTTGGCCGTCGATCGCGGCGAGCAGTTTCGCCGCCGCGTAGCGGCCCAGCTGCGGAAGGTTCATGTCGACCGTGGTCAGTGGTGGGCGGCAGGCGCCCGCCACCACCTCCCAGTTGTCGTACCCGACCAGCGCTACGTCGTCCGGCACACGTCGACCGCTCTCGCGCAGTGCATCCGACACGCCACGCGCGATCTGGTCAGAGCCGCAGAAGATCGCGTCCAGATCGGCATTCATGCGAAGCAGGATGTGGGTTGCCTGGCGGCCCCACTCCTCGCGCCACTCGCCGTAGAGCGTGCCCGGTGCGACCAGCGCGTGCCCGGCCTCGTCGAGCACGTCGCTGGCGCCGCGCGCACGGAGCCGCGCGGCCAGGAATCGTTCGGGTCCGGTGATGTGGCCGATCCGGGTCCGGCCGGTGGCAAGCAGGTGCGCCATCGCCATCCGTCCACCCGCTTCGTCGTCCGGCGCCACGGAGCAGTCGTCCGGATCGGTCGACTGCGTCATCGCATAGACCACGGGGACCGGGAGATTCGCGGCGATCGGCGCGCGAGGGTCGGCGCGCCGGCCGGTCACGATGATGCCGTCGACGCGGCGTCCGAGCAGGGTACGGACATAATGCTGCTCGCGGATCGGATCGTCGCGCGCGTCGCACATGAACACCGAGATCTGACCGGCGCCGAGCGCGTCCTCGACGCCGAGCATGATGGGGATGGTGAACCGGCCGAAGCTGTCCGTCGTGATGAGACCGACCGTGAAGCTGCGTCCGGCGAGCAGGTTCTGTGCGAGCGCGTTGGGATAGAACCCGAGCTTCTGCGCCGCCGCGTGCACCCGCTCGCGGGTCTCCGCCCGGAGCTGTCCACGCCCGTTGAGCGCCTTCGACGCGGTACCGACCGAGACCTCGGCGAGCGAGGCCACGTCGGCGATGGTCGCCGCTCGCCGTCGTCGAGTCACGTGCACTCCTTTGCATCGCGGCGCGTGACCGCCAGGCACGCCGCTCGCCCGAGAATAACCCGTGGTCCCATGATGATCGATAGCGTTCAACATCTGGCATTGACAGGTGTCTGTGAACCGGCCTAGGGTCACCGTCGACAAAGGTTTTCCGGACTTTGCCGGACATCGTGCCGGCGCGATTCCGCGCGCCTCGATGCCCCCTCAAGTTGTGCGCACCGGAGGGACCATGAACCTGCGTATCCGCAACCCCCGCAAATCCCGCATCGCGATGTGCATCGTCGCGTGCCTTGCGCTCATCGGCCTGGTGCTGACCACCGGCGCGGCGCAGGCGCATTACACGCCCGGCGAACCGGCCGGCCAGAATCCCGGCGATCCGGTGTTCACCGGATCACCGAACCCGATTCCCGACGAACCGGCCGCGAATGATCCGAGCCACAGCATGCTGCAGGCGATCTACGACGCCGACATCGCGGCGGGTGGCACGTCCTATTGGTTCGACCGGATCCTCGCCCGGCCGTTCCTGTCCAATTCGGACTCCACGCTGATGACGCGCGGTCGTGCGCTGTACATGTACACGCACAACCCGCGAACGCTCGGTTTCGGTGCCGGCGGCACGGGCGCGAACGGCGGTGGCGGGTACGCCTATCGCCAGCCGCCGACCACCAGTGCGCCGGTGAGCCTCTACACCATCAGCGCGTCCGGCATCCCGCTGACCGAGGACACCTCGCAGCAGATCCAGTACCCGAGCTACTTCGCTGCCGTGTTCACCGGCACGGGGCTCTCGGTGGCCGAGAAGAAGTTCATCACTGACAACAACGTCGCGGTCACCGACCTGACGCTGACGAACACCGGCACGACTCCGCTGTCCACCACGCTGACGGCGACCTCGCCGATCGCGACCACGCCGTCCGCCGACGGCACCGAACTGACCGGTCAGGTCACGATCCGGTACGCGCTGACGACGATCTTTCCTCGCTTCAGCGGCGACGGGTTCACCGCATCGGGCACCAGCCTCACGCGTGCCGTGTCGCTCGATCCCGGCGCATCGGTGACGGTCAAGCTGCAACTCGGCGCGATTGCCAACGAGATTCCGGCATCCGCGGTCGACTACCAGCGCTACCGCGACGCCGACCCGAATACCGCCTGGCTCACCCAGATGCGCGCGTACAACAAGTTCTGGGTCGACACCGTGCCCTACATCGACATCCCGGACAAGAATGTCGAGAAGATCTCCTACTACCGCACCTGGGAGAACCGGTTCAACTCGTTTGACGGCAACATCCCCGGCAACGACTACCAGTTCCCGGTGGACCTCGAAGGTGCGCTCGGCTACAACAACCAGATCTCGCTGACCGTACCCATGCGCATGCAGGATCTGCAGTTCTGGCGCGATCCGCTCTACTCCTACGGCCCATGGCTGTCGCAGGGCGAGGAGTCCGGCTGCCAGTCGTTCCACGACAACCCGGGCAACACCGGGAACTGGAACAACACGTACGAGCAATGGACCGGCCAGCAGGCCTGGGAGAGCTACCTCGTGCACGGCGGCCCGCGCTCGGTGGTCGCGAACCTCGCGAAGTACGCCGAGTGCGACCTCGCCGGCACGCTCGCGAAGTTCGACACCAACGACGACAACTTGATCGAATACTCGTCCGGTACGTTGCCCGGCAACGATGCCGACTCGGTCGCGTTCAAGTATTACGGCACGCGGCCGCAGGACCGCACCGAGACGTCCTACTGGTACGCGGAGGCACGCGCCGCCGCGCAGATGGAAACCGTGCTCGGCAACAACGCCAAGGCGGCTCAACTAAACGCGCTCGCGGACAGTCTGCAGAGCGCGATCCTGAACAACCTGTGGGCGTCCGGCCCGGTGACCAACTCGGACACGAGCGGCGGCCAGGCGACAGGCCCCCGCGTGCCGGGTGAAATCGGCAACGCCGTCCGGCTGTCCGGCAGCAACGAGTACGTCGACCTGCCCGACGGCATCGTGAATGGCTTGTCCGACTTCACGATCTCGGCCTGGGTCAACCCGTCCGCCACTCCGACGTGGTCGCGCGTGTTCGACATTGGTACGGGCACCGGCGTGTACATGTTCCTGAGCGTCAACGGGGCCGGCATCGGGCCGCGCTTCGCGATCACCACAAGCGGCTCCGGTGGCGAGCAGCAACTGACCACGAGCGGCCAGTTGCCGCTGAATACGTGGTCGCACCTCGCGGTCACGCTGTCCGGTACCACCGGAACGCTCTACCTCAATGGCAACCCGGTAGCGACCAACTCGAACATGACGTTGCACCCGTCCAACCTCGGCAACACCAACCAGAACTGGATCGGTCGGTCGCAGTTCTCCGACCCGTTCCTGCCGGCGACCGTCGACGACTTCCAGATCTACGGTCGGGCGTTGTCCGCGTCCGAGATCGGTGCGCTTGCCGGTGGGCAGGCCGGTGCCGGTGACGTGGCGTCGTACAAGTTCGACGAAGACTCGGGTGCTACCGCGCTCGACTCGTCGGGAAACGGCCGCGACGCCACGATCATTTCGCTCGTCAAGCCGACCATTACCTGTCCGGGCAACGTGTTCCTGCAGCGCGATCTCACCACCGGCAATCTGGTCTGCTGGAAGGACCAGCAGAACTTCACGCCGTTCATCGACAACGTGCCGCCCGACACGCCGCAATACACGCAGGCACTGCGTTACTACGCGGACAGCACCGAGTTCCCGATCATGCCGGTCTACACCGCGAACCAGGCCGACCAGGCGGCCGACGTCGCGTGTGGCGCTTGCAGCCACGGGAGCAACAACTTCTCGAACATCAACGCCACATTGCAGGCGCGGCTCTACTCGACGGCGTTGCGCGACTACCCGTCGCCCTACATCACGCCGGACATGTATCGCCAGATGATCGAGTGGTTGTCCTGGAACGAGGACATCAACGGTGACAACCGGTTCCCGGACAACAACGAGTTCTTCTTCAACTGGAATCCGACCACGCAGACGTTCGGTCGCTCGGGCATCCACCACGACGTGCTCGGCTCGTTCAACTGGATGATGTTCCAGGACGTCGCCGGACTGCAGCCGCGCTTGGACGGCACGGTCGAGCTCTGGCCGATCGACATGGGATATGACCACTTCACCGTCAACAACCTCAACTACCACGGCAAGAACCTGACGATCGTGTGGCAGAAGCCGGGCGGTACGACGTACTACCCGGCGGCGCCGGCCGGCTACTCGCTCTATGTCGACGGCGAGCGCGTGGCTACCGTGGACGACCTGGCTCACATCACGTGGGACTCGGTGACCGGACACGTACAGGTGCGCGACGGCAGCGCGACGCACGTGCTGTTCGAAACCCGCGGACCGGTGCCGGCCGCGGACAACGTTGACCTCTCGGGCAATGCCCGCCTGGTCGACGACTTCCAGCTGGCGGGCGTGGACCTGACCACGCACATCGGGATCGCGCCGGATCTCGCGCTGGGCAAGACGGCGACGGCGTCGTTCACCACGACGACACCGGCTTCGCAGGCCACCGATCCAGCCAACGCGGTGGATGGCTTCACGATCAGCGGTCTACCGGTGGTCTCCGGGCCATACGTTGGCACGAACCCGATCTGGGGTGATCGTGGTTCGCCGAACGATTCGGACTGGCTCGCCGTGAACCTCGGCCGACCGACCCGAGTCGACACGGTGAAGCTGTACTTCTACAACAACAAGGCATTCGGGTCGGGCGGCAACACGTACCGTGAACCGGCCAGCTATACGGTGCAGTACCTGAACGGGTCGACGTGGGTCGACGTACCGGGACAGGTGCACAGCCCGGACGTACCCGCGCCGAACTACAACGAGGTGACGTTCGCCCCGATCCTCACGTCACAGATCCGCGTGGTGATGACGCGCGCCACCGGGTTCGCGGTCGGGCTCAAGGAGATTCAGATCTACAACTATCTGCCGTGACGCGTTAGCGGCCCGGGGTGGCGTCGGTGTGCTGCCGGCGCCACCCCAGCGCCGCACGTCCGGCGTCGTGCGTCTGGCGTCGAGCGTCCCGGTGGGTGGCGGTCGGTGGCTTGCGGCGGAAGCGGGCGGCGAGCCACTGTTCGTTGAGCCGTAGCGCCCTGCCTTCCTGCCGCAGCCACGGATGCAGGGCGTGCGGCAGGTCCGGCTTCATGACCACGGCGGCGAAACTGTTGCACTGCTTCGGCGCTGTCATCTCGATCAGTCGCAACAGCGGCTGTGCGAACCGGATCACGAGGTAGAGCAGACGGTTGCGACGGTGCCGTAACTGGACCCACGGCACACGCATCTTGTGGATGAACCGTACGTCGGACGGCGTCTGCGGGGCGTAGCAGCTGATCGCCTTGACGACGTCGCGCTCCGTCCAGCGGTACACATAGTTCGGGATCGGACTGTTGGCGACGCCGCCGTAGCCGAGGTCGTTGCAGACGACCGACGCGTGCTCGTACTCCTGACCGATGTTGAGCCGGACGCCGAGCCGCGTCAGGAGATTGTCGTACGGCTCGAACAGCACCAGCCCGGTGCGCGACACCCGGTACATCTCGAGCAGCGCCCGATGCGGCGAGTGGCAGTGGTGCAATCCGTTGTGCACCACGCAGAAGTCGAACGTTTCGTCGTCGTACGTGAGATGTTCGGCGTCCTGATAGCACCAGGTGAATGGCGCGAACGTGGCGGCGTCCGGACGCCGGTCGACGTTGGAGATCACCACGTGCCGGAAGCCTTTGCGGTAGAGCACGGTGCGATCTTCCTTGCCACCGCAGAGGACGAGCACGTGCATGCGCGCGGTCAACGTACCGGCGCGAACGAGCTGGTCGAGCACCTCTCCGTAAAAGTCCTGCATCGTTGTCACGTCCTTCTCCGACCCCGCCGGATGCCGGCGGCCTTCCCGCCGGTTCAACGGTCGGCGACACCCTTAGGTTGCCGTACCCTGCCCGGGGCCGCCCGTTGATCTCTCAGCCGCGGTCCGGTCGCCGCCGCTACCGAGGCGAGCCCGGTGAGGCCGGCAAGTCGAGACGTTGCAGGTAGGTAGCTCGTAAGGTGTGGGTTATGCCGAACTCAGAACCCGCCGGCGCCGAGGCGGCGGCGCGCGCGGTCGTCTACTCGGAGACCGGCGGCCCGGACGTGCTCCGGGTGGTGGACCGACCGGTGCGGCCGCCCGGCCCGGGCGAGGTGCGGGTGCGCGTGCACCGAGCCGGGGTGAATCCGACCGACTGGAAGTCACGTCGAGGCGCGGGCGACCGGCAGCCGGTGGATCCGCCACAGGTGCCCGGGCATGACGGCGCGGGTGTCGTCGAGGCGGTCGGTCTCGGTGTCGAGGCCGCCTGGCATGGGCTGCGCGTGTGGATGTGGGAATCGGCGTACCAGCGACCGGACGGCACCGCGCAGCAGTGCACCGTCGTGCCGGCGCGCCAGATCGTCCTGCTGCCCGACAGTGCCTCGTTCGATCTCGGCGCGTCCCTCGGTGTGCCGTTCTTGACCGCGCACCGATGCCTGACGGTGACGGAGGAGGGCCCGCGTCGCCTCGGACCGGGTACGCTCACCGGCCGCGTTGTGCTGGTGGCCGGCGGTGCCGGTGCGGTCGGCAACGCGGCGATCCAGCTCGCGCATTGGTCGGACGCCACCATCATCGCGACGGTCAGCAGTGCCGAGAAGGCGCAGCTCGCCGCCGCGGCCGGTGCGGATCATGTCATCAATTACCGGCAGCAGGATGTGGTACAGGAGATCCACAAGATCACTCCACGCGGCGTGGACACCGTGGTGGAGGTTTCGCCGAGCGTCAACGCGTCGATCGACGCAGCGGTGATTGCGCGTGGTGGTTCCGTCGCGGTCTACGCCAACGACGGCGGAAACGAGATCTCACTACCGATCCGACCGCTCATGGTGCCGAACGCACGTTGGCAGTTCGTGCTGCTATATACGGCACCGGCCGAGGCGAAGGCGGTCGCGGTGGAGGACATCGCGACGGCGGTGCTGGACGGCGCGCTACGGGTCGGCACGGAGGCCGGCCTTCCGTTGCACCACTTCTCGTTGGAGCATGCGGCCGACGCGCATGCGGCGGTCGAGCGTGCGACGGTCGGCAAGGTGCTGATCGACGTGTAGACGCGCGGCGCGGACTATCGGCGAGCCACCGGAGCGGCCGCGCTGTGTTCGCCGACTGGGACCGCGTCCGGCTCTGGCACCGTCGTCGTATCGGCATCGTCGCGTTTACGGGTGAGCGCACTAGGCCACCAGATGTGACGTCCGATGTCCATGGTCAGCCCGGAAACCAAAACGGACCGGACGACGAGCGTGTCGAGCAGGACGCCGAACGCGACGGCGAATCCGATCTCGGTGAATGCCGTCAGCGGCAGCGTGGCGAGCACCGAGAAGGTACCCGCGAGGACAAGTCCCGCGGACGTGATGACGCCGCCGGTCGCCGCGAGGCCGATGAGAGCCCCACGTTTCGTCCCGTGCCTGGCCGCCTCCTCGCGGACGCGCGTCATCAGGAAGATGTTGTAGTCGATGCCGAGTGCCACCAGGAACACGAAGACGAACAGCGGCAACGAACTGTCCGCGCCGGCGAACCCGAACACATGTCGGAACACGAGCGCGCTGACGCCGAGTGCGGCGGCGAACGACAGCACGACGGTGGCGACCAACACGAGCGGCGCCACGATGGCCCGCAGCAGCAGTCCGAGGATGATCAGCACAACGGCGAGCACGATCGGGATGATGAGATTGCGGTCGTAGCGGGCCGAGTCCTGTACGTCGAGATTCGTCGCCGTGGTGCCACCGACCAGCGCTTGGCCGCCCGGCACCGCGTGCACGTTGTCGCGGATCCGGTCGATCGTTGCGTACGCGGCGTCACTGTCCGGCGGGCTGGTCAGCGTACCCTCCATCAGCGCGGTAGCGCCCTTGACCACGGGTGGCGTGACGCTGTCGCTCGCGATCCCGGACGTACCGGCGAACGCGGCTCGCACCTGCGGGGCTCGATCCGCGGCGCTCACCACGACGACCGGCGTCCCCGACCCGGCGGCAAAGTGACGCGCCAGAACTTCCTCACCGGCCACCGCCTCCGGCGTGCCACGGAACGACTCCTTGTTGGTCAGACCGGTGGCGTTGAGCCCGACGACGCCGATGGACAGTACGGCGAGCACGATCGCGGTGGCGACCCACGTGGCGCGCGGGCGGTGCGCGATGCGACTGCCGACGCGCGCCCAGAATCCGCGTGTGGTGGGCTCCGGGGAGCCGACGATCGGCTTGGCCGGCCAGAAGATCCACCGACCAACAGTGACCAGCAGCGCCGGAAGAAGCGTCATCATCACGGCGAGCGCGACGATGACACCGATCGCGAGCACCGGACCGAGGCCCGCGGTCGAGTTCGTCCGCGCGACCATCAGGCAGAGCATGCCGGCCACGACGGTGCCCGCGCTCGCGATGACGGCCGGACCGGCACGGCGCAGCGCGACCGCCATCGCCTCGTGCCGATCCGCGTGACGGCGCAACTCCTCCCGATATCGAGCGACTAGCAGCAGCGCGTAGTCGGTCCCCGCGCCGAAGACCAGGACGGTGAGGATGCCCGCGCTCTGCGCGTTCACCGTCAGTCCGGCGTGCACCGCGAGGAGATATATCAGTGCCTGCGCGACGGTCAGGGCGGCGCCGGCCGACAGCACCGGCAACAACCACAACGTCGGACTGCGGTAGGTCAGCAGCAGGATCACGATGACCACGGCGGCCGCGCCGAACAACAGCGACGAGTCGATGCCCTCGAACGCCTTGGCCGAGTCGGCCGCGTTTCCGGCCGGCCCAGTGACATGGATCGACATCCCATTGCCGCCCGATCGAGCGGTGGCGTTGATGCGATCGACGATGTCGGCGGCCTTGTCCCATCCGTTCGGTCCGAGGTTCAGCGGCACGATGATCTGTGCTGCCTGGCCGTCCGTCGACGGGATGGGGCCGGCGACCGTACCGTCGATCTCCGGGTACGCGCGGAACTGCTGCGCATCGGCGGCGATCGCCGCGCGGTCGGCCGCGGTCAGGCCGGACGTCCGCTGGTAGACGACCACAGCAGGGATCGTGTTCGGCGAGACGAACGCGGCCTGGGCGTCCAGTGCCTTCGTCGACTCGGCGCTGCCGGGCAGCCAGGACTTCGCGTCGTTCTTCTCCGCGCCGGACAGCTTGCCGGCGAGTGGACCGGCCGCGACGGCGAGCACCACCCAGAACAGGACGACGACGTACTTCATACGTCGGCCGGTGAGGAAGGTGACGACTGACTTGGTCATGCGCGTTCCCATCGGCAACCATCCATGATCAAAGTGGCGAAATCGGGCCATCGTGCGAGTCGTCCGTTTCGCGCGCTAAGTCCCCGACGATACCCTGCCGGCACTGGCGTTCCGGGTGCGAACCGAGATGATCCGTCAACACACGGCGCCGAAGAATGCCGAAGAATGCAGTCAGTGCACCAACCACACCCGCCACATCGCGGCCGGATCAGACAGCGGATCGCCATGGACCGCAACGATGTCGGCCGGGCCGCCCTCGCGAATCGCGCCGGCCTCCACCTCGCCGAGCAGCCGGCCGCCGTTGCGCGTCGCGGCCGCCAGCGCCTGCCACGGCGGCAAGCCGGCGGCCACGAGGCACTCGATCTCCCATGCCAGGTGATTCGCGCGAAGCGACCCGCCGCCGAAGTCCGTGCCCGCCGCGATCAGCACGCCGGCGCGCGCGGCCAGACGTACGCTTTCGTGCGCCCACTCGCGGCGGGCGGCCACGCGTGACCGGCCCTCCGGTTCGGCGAACCGCGGCAGCGTCGTCGTGGTCGCGAATGATCGCCACGACTCCAGGACGGCGAGTGTGGACACCAGCGCGACTCCGTTGGCCGCCATGATGCGTACGACGTCCGCGTCAAGCTGGAATCCGTGCTCGAGTGAATCGACGGCCGCTTCCGCACCGACACGTGCACCGGCAAGTTGGCCGGAATGTGCGGTGACCTTTGCGCCGCGCCCGTGCGCCGCGTCGACGACGGCGCGTACCTCGTCGACGGTGAACGGTGCGGTGTCCGCGTCCGGCCCGTCCAGGTAGAGCTTGATGAAGTCGGCGCCGTCGTCGAGCTGGCGCTTCGCGGCGTCGACGAGACCATCGCCATCGGACACCTCGACACCGAGCCCATGCGGCAGCACGCCGGTGCGCCCCACCCACGTACCCGCCGCGCGCACGTACGGGTAGTTTCGCTGGCCGGCCCATCGGTCGCGTACGCCCAGTGCCAGCGCGCGAGTGCGACCGTCGGTCGGATCGGTCTTGATCGGCGAGCCCACATCCCGCGCCCAGCGCACGCCGGCCGCGCGTTGAAGTCGCGCGTTGTGTTCGGCGACGCGCAGCAGATCCTCGGCGGAGTCGAAGCCGCGGTCGATCCAGTGTGCTCCACCGGGCAGCGTGAGATGGCTGTGGCAATCGACCAGCCCCGGCACGACCGTGCAGCCGGACGCGTCGACCACCGTGGTGTCCGGTCCCGGATCCGGCTCGCCATCGCTCGGTCGGATCCAGAGGATGCGGTCGTCCTCGACGAGCAGGCTCATCCCGACCTGCAACTCTGGACCCGTTCCGTCAGCGATCGCGGTGTCGCGGTAGAGGGTGCGTGACATGCCGCCACTATGTCACGGTGCTCGACGCGGGCATTCGGTCACGTTGCGGGACCGGGGTCCGCCCGTACCGTGGACGCCGGAGATGGAGTCCCGCGCCGCGCGCGGCCGGTCGGTGAGGCGTTCCAGCCAGCCGACGGCGAATGGCGTGACAGCACCTCCATGCCGATAGCCGCGCGTCGCACACGTTCGCGCCCGGTCGCGATCGCGGCGGCCTCGAGGTGCGCGCCGCTCGGATAGATGTTCGGCGCATTGCGCAGGCCGTACTTCAAGTGGATCGGCGCGGCGACCCGTACGAGTTCCGGCAGTTCGTGGTAGCGCATGAATCCACCGAGGTTGTCCGGGCTCTCGATATATAGGTCGATCGGCGCCGGCAAGGCGGTACGGAACGCGGCGAGCTCACCGAGCGGAATGTCACTGGACACGTTGATCGTGTCGGCACCCGCGCGGTGAATCATCGCGGCGCCGAGCGGGTTCGCGATGCCGAGCACCGCGGATGCCTTGATGACGAGGTCGTTCGGGAGTGTTCCGGTAGCCCGCCTGTCGGCCAGCAACGTAATCAGTCCCTCGTCGGCGACCAGTACGCTGCGGATGCCCAATTCGCAGGCGCGCACCACGTCGTCGTACGCGTGGCCGAGCGCCGCGACGCTCATGTGCCGCCAGCCGAAGAACTTGCCGTCCGGGGTCAGCGGGGCGGCGACGGCCTCCCACGGCGCGCGCGGACCGACAAACAGGCAGACCTCGATGCCGTGCGCCGCGCCGGTGGCCGCCATGGCTGTGATGTCGGCGTCGCGCAGCAGCATGATGCCGCTGCCCTGCGACACGCGATGCAGTGGTACGTCGAGGCGGGCGGCCTCGTCGACCACCGCGTCAAACGCGGCGGGACCCTCGACACTTGGAATCTCGACGCGGTAGTGGCCGCCGTCGTCGAAACGAAGCGTCGAGTCGGGCACGTCGCGGACCGCGCGGACAAGCGCGTCCAACGCCGTCGTGGCGGGGACCGTCATGGCGACCACCTCGGGTCGGTCGAGGGAGGGGTGACTTCATGGTCGCCCGTTCGGCGCCGGCGCGAAAGCCTGGTTACTGCGCCTCGCGGCATCGCTACGCCTCGGCGGTTACATGGCGCCTCGCGGCATCGCTACGCTTCGGCGGTTACATGGCGCCTCGCGGCATCGCTACGCCTCGGCGGCTACCCACCGCTCCGCCTCGGCGACGCGGGGTGAACTGGCGAGCGACCAAACGCCTGGATAGTGTCGGACGCCATGACACGTACGTTGATCACGGGTGGCCAGGTCTTCGACGGCACCGGCTCGGAACCCGTTGCCGCGGATGTCGTCGTCGAAGGCGATCGCATCGTCGCGCTCGGCAGCGGGCTGGACGGCGACGAGGTCGTCGACGCGACCGGAAAGACCGTTGTGCCTGGCATGTTCGACTGCCACACGCACGTCATGATGTCGGGCGTCGACATGCTGAAGTCGTTGAGCCGGCCGTTTTCGCTGCCGTTCTTCCAGGCGGTCGGGAACCTGCGCACGACGGTGGAGTGCGGCATCACGTCGGTACGCGACGCGGGCGGCGCCGATCTCGGCGTCGCCGAAGCGGTGCGCCGCGGGCTCGTACTCGGACCGCGCATGCAGATCTCGATCACCGCGCTGTCGCAGACCGGCGGCCACGGCGACGGCTGGTTGGCCTGCGGTGCCTCGCTCAAGGTGACGCACCCGGGCGCGCCGTCCGGCATCATCGACGGTCCGGAGGAGGCGCGTCGGAAGATCCGCGAGGTCATTCGGGCTGGCGCCGACGTGATCAAGATCATGACGTCGGGTGGCGTCCTGTCCCCGCGCGACGATCCGCGCCACGGTCACTTCCGCGACGACGAGATCGCGATGATGGTCGCCGAGGCGACCGCGGCCGGTCGATTCGTCATGTCGCACGCCCAGGCCGCCGACGGCATCAAAGCGGCGGTACGCAACGGTGTGCGCTCCATCGAGCACGGCATCTATCTCGATGACGAGGCGATCGAACTGATGCTGGATCGCGGTGCGTGGCTGGTGCCGACGCTCGTCGCGCCGCGTGCCGTGTTGGAGATCGCGGCGGCCGGCGGCGGCTTGCAACCGGAAGTCGTTGCGAAGGCGCGCATGGTGGCCGACGTACACACCGAGGCGGTCCGCCGTGCCGTGGAGGCCGGCGTGAAGATCGCGATGGGTACCGACTCCGGCGTCGGCCCGCACGGCAACAACCTCGACGAGCTCCGCCTTATGGTCGAGTGCGGCATGTCGCCGGCCGCGGCGTTGCACGCGACGACCCAGTCCGCCGCTCAACTGTGCGGTGTCGCCGAGGATCTCGGCACGATCGAGATCGGCAAGCGCGCCGACCTCACGTTCTTCGACGGCGACGTGCTCGACCTCGTGCCGAAGGGTGGCGAGGCCATGCGCGAAGCGGTGTCCCAGGTGTGGATGGACGGCCGGGTCGTGCACGAGCGGATCTGATCGTCCGACTCACATCACCGAGTCACGGCACCGCGTCACTTCACCGACTCACCGCGCC
The DNA here is from genome assembly GCA_035263025.1 of Micromonosporaceae bacterium. GTDB lineage: Bacteria > Actinomycetota > Actinomycetes > Mycobacteriales > Micromonosporaceae > DASQPR01. The sequence goes on along the minus strand of DATFRR010000034.1, from coordinate 23,800 downwards.
GTTGGCGAGCGCGCCGGCGAGCGACGGCGCGGTCGTCATGTGGGGGAGCAGCACGGCCTGGTACGCGTGATAGACGTCGGGCTTGCCGGACCACACGGCGGCGGACGGCTGGTTGTGCTCGTCGAGTTCGTGGCGCCAGCCGCCCGCGTCCGAATCGAGCACGTAGGCCTGCGTGTACGACCAGAACCTGTCGTACCAACGGTGGTAGTCGTCGTGTCCGGTACGCCGAGCGAGCACGCTCGCTGCGCCGATCGCCTCGGCGACCACCCAGTGCATCCGGTGCCGCACCACCGGGCGGTCCTGCCAGTCGAGCGTGTAGACGAATCCGTTCGCGCCGTCCACCGCCCACCCTCGGCTCGTCGCCGCCCCGAAGAGCGCGACGGCGTCGGAGAGCAGCCAACTCGGCGGGTCGGGCAGCGCCGCCTCGACGTGCAGCAGCAGACGTGACCACTCGAGCAGGTGGCCGATTGTCACGCCGTACGGGCGAAACTGATCCGCCGGCCGATCGACGTTGTAGTCCGGTCGCGGCGACCAGTCTTCGGTGAAGTGCTCCGGCAGGCGCCAGCCGCGCCCGGCCGCCACGTCGTGAATGAGATGGGACGCGATCCGGAACGCGCGGGTGTGCCACGCGCCGTCGCCGGTCGCGTCGCCCGCGGCCAGGAACGCCTCGACCATGTGCATGCTCGAGTTCGCGCCGCGGTACGGCTCCGAATCTGACCAGTCGGGCGCGTACGACTCGATGGTGCGGCCGGCCGCGTCGTCCCAGAAATAGGCCCGGACCACGCCGAGCGCCTCGGCCAGCAGGTCGGGACCGGTCGGACGGCCGGCGAGGGTGGCCGCCGCAGCCGCCAACACCACAAACGTGTGCGGATAGGCGGCCTTCCGCGCGTCGTACGGCGTTCCGTCCGGCGTGACGCTCGCGTACCACCCGTCGTTTGTGGTGTCGCGAAGCAGACCGCGAAGCGCCGCGAGCCCATGGTCGACGAACGGCGCGACGTCTGGTACGCCCCGCAGGTGCGCCAACGCGAAGACGTACGTCATGCGGCAGGTGATCCACGTGTGGATCGGCTGGCTGTCATCGATGGCACCGGTCGCGGTCAGCCATCCGAAGCCGTCCGGCAACGCCGACCGCCGCGCGCAGTCCTCGAGGTCGATCGCCTGCTCCGCGAGCCAGCGGCCATTCCAGTGTGAGTCGGTCATCGTTTCCCAGCCTGCCGTACCGTCGGGCGCTCCAACCCCCGCCGAAGGGACGATGCTGCCACCGCTTTCGGCACAACCGTTGGCGTCAGCCCACACTAGTGGCCCGGCTGTCTATGGCTTTTTGTGACGGGTAGTTGACATGATGGCCGAGGGCACGAGCCGTGTGGCTGTGCAAGGCTTGGTCGCTGACCTAACCGGACGCCGGTCGTTGAGTCATCCGACGACGCGGCGTCCCACCACGAGGAGGCCACCATGGCTGTCACCGCCAACCTCGACAAGCTGCTCGACAAGGCGTATGAGGGACAGGCTCTCAGTGAGCTCGTCACCGCACCGGTCGCGGCGCTGGCCGGGGTTACGGACGCCGACGCGGAGTTGCTCGCGAAGGCGTTCCGAATCAAGACGATCGGCGACCTTGGAAAGAACAAGTATTTCCGGGCCGCCGCCGCGATCGTCGACCTGAACAACGCGGCAAAGTAGTCGCACCAACGCGATCGAGACCGCACCGACATGCTCGGTGCGGTCTCGTCGTGTCGGTGTAGGCACGTGCGAGCGCGTTCGCCGGGCGGCGCACGGCGTGCGTCAGCTGTGACCGCACCAAGAACGCACTGTGAACGCTTTGAGTTCGATGTCGCGGCTGCCATCGTCATTGCGAAGGGCAGTCGTTCGCCGTCCCGTCCCGTGACGTCGTGACTCGACTGCTCCTCGTGTCGGGCAGGTGAGTGACATGAGAATCCTTGGCCGTTATGGACAGTCGCGCTGGCATTCGGCATCCGCCGGCGCGTGCGCCGTGCTGCTCGGCGTCGCGACCGTCATCTGGTTGGTGGCGGCCGACCATGGAACCGTGGCGGGCGGGACCCGGCTACCGGCCGCGGTCGTGCAACCGTTCGGCGACACGCCAAAGGGCTTCTGGTACGGGACGGACAGCAGCTACATCGCCATCCCGGGCACCGTTCCGTATCGCGAGCCGGCGATCGGCGGCACCTACGGCGGCTACATCGGCATGGTCGGCAACTGGGCTAACTGGCAGAAGTGCGCAGGCGACAAGGTCGTGTGGTCGGCCACCGACAGCGCCGACGCGCTGGCCGACTTCCGGGACGCGCGCGGCATCGGCGTCGGTGTCTATTGGTTCATGGCCGGACCGGGCGTCGACCCGCATTACAACGGCACCGCGAGCGAGGCACAGAAATGGGGCGCCGCCCAGGCGGCACAGACCCTGACCGACATCGCGCACCTGGCGTCCTCGGTGACCTATCCGGTGGTGTTCATGGATGTCGAGCTGCCCGGCCATGCGCCCGGCTACACGCCGGCCACGGATAACGGCTGGAACTCGATCTACACGTCGACGTGCAGCGGCGTAGTGAAGACGCTCCACATCCCGGCCTCGGTCGATCGCGCGGACTTCAACGGATTCGCCAACTACCTGACGAGCCACTCCAGCTACAAGGCCGGTGTGTATTCGTCGCCCGCGGTGTGGCGAGCCATCTTCGGCACGGGTACGTCGTCGACGCTCAGCAACACGTACGAGTGGACGTACGCCGCCGACACCAGCAGCCTCGCGCATCACCCGACGGGATGGTGTCTGTCGGGCACGAGTACGTGCGCGCAGTTCTTCGCGGGTCAGACCAGCGCGAGCAAGTACGCGCTGATGTGGCAGTGGTCCGGCGGCGGCGGAACGCGCAACGGATATGGCGACTTCGACCAGATCGACGCAGCACGTACGCCATAGCGCGCGGCCGCGGTAGCGGCGCGGTTCAATGCCGTGCCGACTATCATGATCTGTGACTTCATAGGTATCGCGTTCGAGCGGATCGCACGCGCGCGAGGATGGTCACACGGGGAGGTCGGCGACTTGGCTGCGGCGGACCAATCGCTGGACGTGAGCCTCACGACGATGGCGGTGCGTGCAATCCTCACGCCGCAGGACGCGCCGAGCGGTCGCGCCGCGATGATCGCAAACCGACTCGGACAAGCGATCCGGCTGGGCTTGATTCGCGACCGCGAACAGTTCCCGTCCGAGGCACGACTCGCCGAGCAGCTCAACGTCTCCACCGTGACGTTGCGCGACGCGCTCGCCCGGCTGCGGGAACAGGGGCTCGTCACGACCCGACGCGGACGCGTCGGCGGCACGTTCGTTCGCGCGCCATCCGACCCGTCCGCCTGGCTCGGCCAACGCCTGCGCCAGCTCAGCACGCAGGACCTGCGTGACCTGGGCGACCATCGCAGCGCCATCGCCGGCACGGCCGCATATCTGGCGGCCAAGCGTGCGATGCCCGACGAGATCGACAACCTGCGCCGTCAGGTCGATCGGCTCCGCCGCGCCGAGACCGCCAACGAGCGCCGCCGTGCGGATACCCAACTCAGCATTGAGATCGCGGCCGCGGCGCAGTCCCCCCGGCTCACCCACGAGGCGCTGCGCCTGCGAGCCGAGGTGGGCGACCTGATGTGGCTGCAACTCGACGAGCGCGAGCACGCGGTCGCGGTCCGAGCACGAACGCGTCTGGTGGCCACCATCCGTGACCGTAACCCGAGCCTCGCGCGCGAGTTGGCCGAGCGTCAGGTGGAATCGGAGACGGCTCGCCTGCTCGAACTGCGGCTGCGGTGCTACTCGGTCGCCGATGCCGGACGGCGTACGCCGCGTTCGGCGAGTGACGGAAACTCACGCGAAAGTTCGGCCGCGAAGCGCCGGAGAAGCAGAGCCGAATCATCGTGAGCCCGCGCACTCGCACGGCGAGCGAGCTGACACGCGCCGCTGGCGAGTTGTTCACCGCGCTCGTACCCGCGTTTGATCGCGTTTTCGATGACCTCGACCGGCTCGCGGACGAAATGCGACGGATCGCTGCGGGAGCCCCTGGGCCCGGCCTGTACCGCGACGACCTCTACGCCCTGCGCCACCTCATTTTTGACTCGCTCGAGCGCCATCGCGGACTGGTCGCGGGCACCGGTGTGATCACCGCGCCAGATCTTCTGATAGACGCACCGCGCTGGCTGGAATGGTGGTGGACGAAGGCGTCCGGCACACCCGAGGAGCTGCGGGTCAATCTCGACCCGACCGCGCCGGACTTCTTCGACTACGCCACCACAGAGTGGTACGCCGGGCCAGAGCGCAGCGGACGACGCCACGTCGCAGGGCCGTACGTAGATTACGCGTGTACCAACGACTATGCGGTCACGCTGTCCGTACCGATCCGAGACCACGAGGCGATGATCGGCGTGGCCGCGGCCGATGTGCTCGTGTCCAGCCTCGAAGCGCGTGTGCTGCCGGTGTTGGCCGGTCTCGCGCGACCGGTCGCGCTCGCCAATGCCGCCGGGCGCGTGATCGCATCCAACAGCGCACGATGCGCTCCGGGATTTCGAGTGCCGGCGAACGCGCGGTCGAACGCCGTGCTCGGGAGCGCCGCTACTCGCGAGCGCGCCGATGCGTCGTCCATCGCGTCATGGGTGCTCGTGGACGTTGACCAGCGGTAATCGTGCGAGCTCGCGAAACGGCGTCGGGTCGTGCCGTTCCGGCCTCTTGACGCCAAAAATATGAAGTCATAGGTTAGCGCATCGCCCACGCCCCACCGATGGGAAGGTGTCCGATGCAAGACGTCGTTCCAGGGGCCCCGGCCCCGACCGTTGACGAGGATGCCCGGCTGCAGAGCCTGGGCTACAAGCCTCAGCTGAGCCGCGTGTTGGGCCTGTTCGGCAACTTCTCCGTGGCGTTTACGTACCTGTCCCCGATGGTGGGCATCTACTCGCTATTCGTCCTCGGCGTCGGGACCGGCGGACCGGGGTACGTCTGGCTCACCTGGCTGCCCGTGATCGGCATGCTGTTTGTGGCGCTCGTCTTCGGCGAACTCGCCAGCCACTATCCGGTCGCCGGCGCGCTGTACCAGTACAGCAAGTTTTCCGTCGGTGCTTCCTACGGCTGGTTCGTCGGTTGGTTCTACGGCATGGCGCTGCTCATCACGGTTGCCGCGGTGGACACCGGCGTCGTCGGTTATGTGACCGCGCTGACGCACAACTGGTTCGGCTGGAACTTCGATCCCACCAGCCACAACGTGATCCTGGTGGTCACGGTGCTGCTATTGCTGATTCAGACCACGTTGAACATCACGGGTGCGAAGGTGATGAGCCGTGTCGCTCAGCTCGGCGTGTACGTGGAGATCCTGGGTACCTTCGGCATCGCGATCGTGCTCGCGATCCACGGCTTCCACCACGGACTCGGTTTCCTGTTCTCCACGCAGGACGTGCAGCACGCCGCACACAACCCATTGGGTCTTGACTTCGGCGGCAACTGGCTCACCGGTGCCGCGCTGATCGCGGTGCTCGCGCCGGTCTATATCTTCTACGGCTTCGAGTCGGCCGGTGACATCTCGGAGGAGACGAAGGACGCCGGCCGCCAGGTGCCGAAGGCCATGCGCTGGGCGCTGATCTGGGGCGGCATCGCGTCGTTCGTGCTGATCGCCGCGCTGCTGCTGGCCATGCCGTCCGGCGCCGACCCGGTCGGCAAGACGGTGGCGGGCGGCGGAGTCGCGTTCATCCTCGGTCAGCTGCCGAGCGGGTTGCAGGACATCCTGCTGGTCATGATCATCTTTGCGTTTTTCTCCTGCGGTACGTCGATCCAGGGCGCCAGCAGCCGATTGGCGTTCTCGTACGCACGCGATGGCGCGCTGCCCGGCTCCAGGTGGATCTCGCGGGTGAACTCGCGGTTCCGCACGCCGGTCAACGCACTGCTCGGTGGAGCGCTGGTCACCGTGTTGTTCTGCCTGCTGGTGTTCTACTCGCCGGATCACAACGTGAAGCTCGGCTTCATCACCTACCCGGCCAAGACGAATGCGCTGGTGTTGCTGGTCTCCTTCGGTGTCAGCGGCATCTACCTGGCGTTCCTGCTGACGGTCATTGCGGCGGCGGTGGCGAGGGCACGCGGCTGGGTGCCGGCCGGCGCGTTCCGGCTCGGCAAGTGGGGTTGGACGGTGACGATCCTGGCCATCGCGTACCTCGGACTGATGCTGATCAACGTCGTCGCGCCGACCGGCCTGACGAGTCCGCGTGGCTTCTTCAACTACGACTGGATCACGCTGCTCGTGATGGTCGTGGTGGCCGTAGTCGGTGTGTTGTTCTTCGTGATCGGGCGGCCGGACCGCGCGATCGCGCAACACGTACCGGCGCAGGCCGCACCCGTACACGACGAGGTGGCGCCGCTGCCTACTGACAGCAGCGGCTGACAGGCGTACACACCGGGTTGACGATGCCCCGGTCCGGCTGTCCCGGACCGGGGCATCGTCGCGTGCTACGGCTCAGCGGAACTGTTGGCGCTTGGTTGTCGGCCACGTCGGCGCGCCGCGACCGCGATCGCCGGGAACACGAGCACCGACAGGGCGCCGGCGCCGACCAGCGCGGCGGCGTTCTCCGGCAGCATGGTGCCGTCGTCGAGACCTATTTGGGTCAGCGCGACCATCAGCGGCAGCGTCGTCGCGGTCAGGAATGTCATCTCGACTCGCTCGCGGCGAGCCAGCACCCGAGCGTAGATCAGCAGCGACGGCAACCCGCGGATGGCCAGCAGCAGAAGGAAGAAGACCGCTAGCCGAGCCGGCGCTCGTGCGATCGCGTCCAAGTCGAGCTGCATGCCCGACACCACAAAGAAGAGCGGGATGAAGAATCCGTACCCGACGGCGTCCAGCTTGGATTCGAGCGCGTGCACGTCGCCCGGCGCCCATCGGCGCAGCACCATGCCGGCGACGAACGCACCCAACACCACGTCGAGCCCGAACGTGCTCGCGAGCGCGAGCAGTGCGACGAGCAGCACGATCGACCATCGAAGCGTCGTCTGCGACGTGGCGTGTTCGCCCTCGTGGATCACCCGGTGGATCGCCTTGCCGCGCTTGATCCGGGGTACGAACGTCAACACGTACGCAAGCAATCCCATCCCGACCAGCGAGACCAACGCGACGAAGCTGCCACGACTGCCGAGGAACAACGAGATCGCGACGATCGGAAGAAGCTCGCCGACCGCGCCGGCGGCGAGGATGTACGGCCCGACCGGTCCGGAGAGGATGTCGTTGTCATGCAAGATCGGCAACAGCGTGCCGAGCGCCGTGGTGGTCAGCGCCAGCGCGACCGGAACGAAGGCGTCCACGAAACTCGTCGTCGCCATCACGCCGACGATGGCCGTGGACAACGCGAGCGCCACGAACCATCCGACGATCGCGAGCGCACCCGATCGATGGCGGAACAGCGCCGGGTTGAGCTCGTAGCCGGCGAGCAGGAACAGGAAGCCCAGGCCGATGTTCGAGAGCAGGGTGACGTCGCCGAGGTGTGCGATGCCCAGCGCGCTCGGTCCGATCACGATGCCGCCGATCAGCAGGTAGACGACCTGCGGCACGCGTGGCCGGATCAACGCCGCGATGATGGGTGCGAGCGCGGACACGACGACCACTGCCGCCAGCGAGTCCAATGCGCGCGTGAGGTTCACGTGGTCTGCCCGCCACCGGTGCCCCGATCGGGGCCGTTGTGTGGAGGCTGATCCGCGGCGGCCTCCGTCCTGAGCGGAACGCTACGCCGCCGATATCGACAAAATGCCCCGATCAGGCAATCCGGATAAGCTGCCGCCGGACCACGCACGAGGGGTGCTGTGTCCACCGCGTTTGCGGCGTAGGTTGACCGGAGCGGTCATCGCAAGAGCGGGTGGTGATGATGGTCGATTCGGAACCGATCGGCAGCCGATCGTTCGGCAATGAGGCGACGCTGACACCGCCCGGCGTGGATACCACTGTGGCGCATCCGGCCCGTGTCTACGACTACTGGCTCGGTGGCCACGTGAATTTTCCTGCCGATCGTGAGGCCGCCGAACGCGTCCTTGCGGCTACGCCCGGCCTCCGCCTGCGGGTGCGCGCCAATCGCGCATTCCTCGCGCGAGTCGTTCGGTTTCTCGCCGGACCGGCCGGCATCGACCAGTTCCTCGACATCGGCACCGGCATCCCGTCGACGAACAACACGCACGAAGTGGCTCAGGCGGTAGCGCCACGGTCGCGCGTCGTTTACGTCGACAACGATCCGATCGTCCATCTGCACGCACAGGCGTTGCTGACCGGCGCGGCCGAGGGCGCCACCGACTTCGTACAAGCCGACCTCCGTGGCCCGCGGCGGGTCCTGTCGTCGGCGGCCCGTACCCTCGACTTCGACCGACCGGTCGCACTGATATTGCTCGGTGTGCTGCACCTGATTCAGGACGGCGAGGATCCGTGGGGGATCGTTGCCGATCTGATGGAGCGCCTGCCGTCGGGCAGTTACCTCGCCATCTCACACCCGGCGATCGAGACCAATCCCGGGCAGCGCGAGGCGCAGCGGCGCTACAACGAGCGCGTGGCTACCCCGCAGACGCTGCGGTCCGGCGCGGACGTCGAGCGCTTCTTCGCTGGCCTCGAGATGGTTGAGCCCGGCCTCGTCCAGGTCCACGCGTGGCGGCCGGACCCGGGCGACACGACGCCATCGGACTTCGCATCCGCGCACGGCGGGGTGGCTCGCAAGCCTTAGCAATGACGCCCGCGCCGCTACGGTGCCGCGGCGTCGTCGTGGATCAACCGACGCACCGCTTCGGCCCGCGTACGGCAGTCGAGCTTCACCATCGCGTTGCTGATGTGCATTTCCACCGTGCGCGGACTGAGGAAGACGCGTCGCCCGATCTCGCGACTCGTCAGGCCGTCACCCACCAGCCGCAAGACCTGAGACTCGCGCGAGGTCAACAGGGCGGTGGCGCCGGAATGCGATGGCGCTCCCATCGTGTCGAGGTCTGGTCGCATCCGCTCGACGAGCAAGCGCGCCTTGAGGCGCTTGGCGGTGCGGTGGGCGTCGTGTAGTGCGGCTGCCGCTTCGGCGCGCTGCCCGCTGGCGTAAAGCGCGACCGCGGTGCGGTGCCGTACGTGCGCGTCCACGAGTGGCAATTCGAGCCCACTCAACAGATCCAGTGCGCGTCGCATATGCCCGATGGCCTGATCGGGTGCGTTGCCTGCGAGCGACGACTCGCCGAGTGCGTACGAGAACGCCGCCCGCGCCTCCGGCTGACCCGTCGTGGCGTCGGCTTCGGCAAGGAGTTCCATCGCCGCGCCGAGGTCGGCTACTCGATCGTCCGCGACAAACCGCGCCACCGCGAACTGCAGCACCGGCACGCAGTAGTGCCGCTCCTCGGTGGTGCGGCAACGCTCGATCACGTGACGGTAGTTCTCCACGGCACGAGCGGTCCGGCCGGTGTCCTCGTCGAGAAGCGCTAGTCCCCAGGTGGACAACAACTCCATGGCGACCAGATCGATACGCACCGCGGTCGACCGTGACTCAAGCAAGCCGGCGCGAGCGGCCGTGGTCTGTCCGCGCATCGCGTGGACGAGGCCGGCGACACCGGACGCGACAGCGCGGGCGTGCGCCGCGGCGACCGGGTCGGCGAGCACTTCACCGCACAGGGTCAGCGCGCGATCCCACCGACCGTTCTGGAACAGCACGACGGTCGCGCAGGCGTGGCACAACTGGCCCAATGCGCTCTGGTCGTATGCCTGGCAGAACTCGTACGCGGTGTCGTAGGCGCGGCCCGCCGCGCGATAGTCGCCGGAGTGTTCAAGCGAGTCGGCAAGGCGCTGGTAGATCTCACTTGCCGGGGCGGCCAGTCGATTGTCCAGCGCGAGTTGGAGTGCGTCGCGCACCACGGGTACGCCGTCGCCGGCACGGCCCATTCGAGACAGTACGTTGCCGCGCAGGCCACCGATCCGGCAGATCAGATCGGTCCGCTCGGCCGCTAGCGCGCTCGCCTCGGCGACATCGAGGACGTCCAGCGCGGCCCGGAAGCTCGCCGCGGATCGCAGGTGTGCGGCCACCGAAAGCCGTTCGGCGGCCGCGTCGCCGGGCAATCCCGCCGCGGTAAACGCGTCCGCGGCGGACTCCCGCGCCGACAGCGCGAGCGGCCATTGGCCGAGCAACTCGTATTGCGTCGCGAGTCGGCGCTGCACCTCGGCGACGTCCGGCCTGCCGGCACGCCGATCCGCGAGCTCGCGCAGGCTGGTAATCGCAGAGGTGTGCTCGCCGGACAGCTCCGCGCAGTGCGCCAGCCGGTCGACCGCGGCGAGCCGCGCGGGTTCGTCGGCTGCCACCGGCCAGGCATCCAGCGCGGTGGTCAGCAGGCGTGCCGCGTCGCGGTAGGCGGCCGACCGCATGTGTTCGGCCGCCGCGGCAACGAGTGCCGGCCTCGCGCGATCAAGATCGTGGGCGGCGAGCAGATGGCGCGCCACCGCGACCGACGGCCCGCCCTCGCTCGTCAGCCGATCGGCGACCGCCCGGTGTAGTGCCCGTCGCCGCGACCACGGCACCTCCGCGTAGATCGCCTCCTGTGCTAGCGCATGGCGGAAACGCCGTTCGTCACCGACCCCGACCGTGATGAGACCGCATTGGTCGAGGTCGTCCGGCCAATCGTCGTCGGCGAGCGCGGCGACCGTCGTGGCACTGAATTCGACGCCGATGGCGGCGGCAACGTCGAGCGCGGCGCGGGAACGCGCCGGCAGCCCGGCGACCCGAAGCAGCACGGCGTCGCGAATCGTGTCCGGCAGCGGCAATCCGCCCGATCCGGCTAGATCCACGCGTTCGCCGTCGGGCGCGAGCCAGCCGGCCGCGTCCAGCGCCGCGAGCAGTTCCTCGACAAAGAACGGCAACCCGTCGGTACGGTCGGCTACGGCAATTGCCAACGCGGCGGTCGGAGGTCGACCGATCAACGCGGTGATCAGGACCGGGATCGCGGTGTCGTCGAGCGGCCCCAGCGCGATCTCGCTGAGCTGCCGGCGGTGCCGCAGTTGGGTGCGTACCCGGCGGAGCAGATGACCGCGCGGCAGTTCGTCGCCCCGATATGCACTCAACACCGCGATCGGATCTCCGGCGACCGCGTCGATAAGCGACGGCAGCAGCTCCAACGTCGCGTCGTCCGACCAGTGCAGATCGTCGAGCACCACGACGACGGGCCGCCCCACCGCGAGCAACTCGGCGCGTACGGCGTCGGGCTGGACGGCCGTCGTCCGGTGGGCAGCCGCGACGGATGGCGCGATCTGGGTCAGAACGGACGGCGCGATCTGGGCCAGCACGCCGTACGGCGACGGGTGCCACGGCACCGCAACCGCTCGGCGTATCTCGACACCCTCCAGCCCGGCGTCCTCGATCGAACTGGTCAGGAGCGCGGTCTTGCCGACGCCCGCTTCGCCGCTGACGAAGCACGCCGGCGCGGTCCCAGAATCCCGGCCGAGTCGGGCAGTGAGCCACGCGTGGATCTGCGCGCGATGCGCGTCGCGACCGACGAGTGGGGGCTGGCTCATGCGTACAGCCTGCTGCACGTGAGCGGCGATTAGAAGCTCAGGGTGCGGGCGCCGCTCGTCATCGCGGCCACCACCATGGCGGCCGTCACGATGCGGGCGCCCTTCACGAGGTCGCCGTCGGTGATGCCGCGCGGACCGGTGCACGCGCCGCACGCCCAGATCTCGCCGCCCGCGTCGACGAACGAGCTCAGCACGTCCCGCAGCGGCGGCATGCCCGGCTGGGCGACGTCATCGGCGTACCCGTGTGTGCCGAGCCAGACGCCGTCGCACGTCAACAGCACGCACGTCGGCTGGTCGGCGGTGGCCGACACGTTGCCGACCACGAAGGACAACGTCGCGCGTTCGGGTTCCTCACGCCCGTGCGTACAGTTCACGAGGACCGTCGGTGTCATGTCGCCTCCCGATGTGAGATGCCTGGTGAGGTATGTCTGATGCGGTATGCCTAATGGGTAGTCCGAGCCGTCACGACCGGCGTACGAAGAACCGTGTGCCGCCACCTTCCGCCTGGCTCGCCACCACGTGGTGCCCGGTGAGCCTGGTCCACGCCGCGATGTCGTCGGCGGCGGTCGGGTCGTCAGTGAGCACACCGAGCACCTCCCCGGCGGCCATCTGCCGGATGGCGGCCGCGATCCGCGGAGTGAGCGTGGCGCAGCTGTCGCCGAGCGCGTCGATCCGCTGATCCGCGACGGGCGAATCGGCAAGCCGCTGATCCGCGACGGGCGATTCGGTCGCCGCGGGTGTCGTGGACCCGTCGGTGACCGGACGGAAGCCGGAGCACGTGAGGCGGAGGTTTGTGATCTTGCCGTCGGCGACGTCGCAATACCAATGCTGTTCGACGACTCTCTCGATCGATCCACCGCGCAGCGCGAATCGGAACGACGCGCGCCAGCGGTCGCCGACCGTGTCGACGTCGGTACGCAGCGGCGCGATCTCGGGTACGTCGGAGAACCAGCCGAGCATCTCGTCCGCAACCTCGGTGACGCCGGCAAGCTCGACGTACCGGCTCGGCAGGAGCGCACGCAGCCGTACGTCGTGATCGAGGATCTCGTCGAGCCCGGCTCGGTCCCGGCTGGCGAGCGCCGCGACCAGCTGTGTCACCGTCTTGCCATCTCGGTTCGTCACGGACGCAACGTACGCATTGGGCCGACCGCACCGATACCGAAGAACTACGGGGTTTTACGGCCTGCCTCGGTGCGGTGTCGTTCGGTGATGGCCCGAACGCACTGGCTGATTCGGGTGAGCGTGACGCAGAATGTCACGCGGTGATCGTGGGCGGCTCGCCGGCCCGCGTTCGCAACGTTGCGCCGCAACGAGCGCGCACCGATCGCTGTCACAGTGCCGACTGGAGAGGAACGAGCCCGTGATGCAACGGCTCTCGTGGGACGATGCGTTCGCCAATGGGCCGGCGCTCGGATTGTGGTGCAGCGTGGGGGATCCGCTGCTCGCCGAGGCGCTCGGCGCGTCCGGGGCCACCTATGTCTGTGTCGACATGCAGCACGGCGCCGCCCACGACGGCAATCTCGTTTCGATGCTTCAGGCTGTCGCCGTCGGCGGCGCCATCCCGATCGTCCGCGTGGTCGAAAACGATCCCGGCCTCATCATGAAGGCGCTCGATGCCGGTGCGTCCGGCGTAGTGGTGCCGCTGGTGGAAACCGCCGCGGAAGCGGCGCGCGCGGTCGCAGCGTGCCGTTTCCCGCCGTACGGCACGCGGTCGTACGGCCCGTTCCGTGCCGCGATGCACGCCGGCACGTCGGATCCGGCCGAATTGTCCCGCGTCGCCTGCATCGCGATGGTCGAGACACGCGCCGGTCTCGATAACCTCGACGAGATCGCCGCGACCGATGGCCTGACCGGCATCTACGTCGGCCCGTCCGACCTCAGCCTCGGGCTCGGGCTCGCTCCGGCGTCGTACGACGCGCCGGAGTTCATCGCCGCGCTGGACGCGATCCAGGCCGCGTGCACGCGCTACAAACTGGTCAGCGGCATCCACTGCTACGAGGGCACCACCGCGTCCCGCTACATCAAGGACGGCTTCGGCATGGTCACGGTCGCGGTCGAAATGCGCCTGCTGCGTGCCGCACTCGCCACCGAACTCGGTCTTGCCCGGGACGCGGTCGCGGCGCTCGACGCAGGCTGACCGGCCGCCGCAGAGCTCATCGTCGCAGCTCTCGACACCCAATGACGGACCATCACAGCTCCCAGCGGCGTGCGCGCTGAAACCCGACCCCCACCAGCAGCGCGATGAGCCCGATGGTGATCGCGGTCGCCCACCAGTCGTCCGTCGTCCACGCCGCGTTCTGCAGCACGGCCGGCAAGTTGAGGAACGCGGCCGGGCCAATATTGGCCAGCCCCGGGATTAGCCCGGACAACGGCGCGATCACCAGCACCGCGACGAGCGCGACCGCGATCGCGGCCACTTGACTCGCGACGAACGCGGTCGCGGCGAACGTCACCACGACCGCGAACAGCGTGCCGAGACACGCCACCACCGCCCCGGCCGCGGTGGCGCCCGGCGCAGGCGTACCGAGCAGGATCGACGTCTCGTACGCGGCGGCCGCCGACCCGAGTCCGCAGGCCGCTAGCGCGGCAACCGACACAGTGGCGAGGCGGGGCGCAAGCAGGGCGGCGCGGCTCGGGATGTGGGTGAGGTAGAGCACCGCGAGCGGCGGAGTCGCTCGGACGGCGAACGCCAGGCCCGCGACAACCACGACCACGAGCGTGCCGACCGTGGAGATGTTGCTGAAGTAGCTGATCATGCCGTCGGACGGCTGAGGTTTCGTGACCGTGATATGGATGTACGACGTGTTCGACGCGCCGGTCAGCAGCGCCCCGAGATAGCGAGTGAGCAGCGGGTCGCCGAAGCCGACGAGTCCGAACACGACCACCAGCGCGATCCACCGTCGGGTACGCATCAGGCGCAGCCACTCGAGCCGCCACCGGCCGATGCCGGCCGAGGTCTCTGCCGCCGGCTGCGCGGTCACCGTGCGACTCCCGGCTGCACCGTGGTGCGCGTCGCGGCGCTCGCGCCATCGCCCAACAGCGCGAGAAACACCGCTTCGAGATCCGCGCCGACCGGGTTGAACGCTACGAGTTCGGCGCCGCTTGCCGCGATCTGTGCCGGCAGGAGCGTTTCGCCGGCGTACCGGCTGGTGGTGTCGACGCGCAGGCCATTCGCGTCGGGTGCCACGGCGGTGACCCAGTCGAGGTCACGCAGCGTGCCGGCGAGCGCCTCCGCACCCGACCGCAGATGGATCCGCCAGCTTGGCCGGACGTTCCCGTCGAGCAGGTCACGCATCGGACCCTCGTACACCAACCGACCGTCGCGCAGCATTCCAACGGTGTCGGCGACTCGTTCGACGTCGGCGAGGATGTGGCTGGACAGCACGACCGCGCGATCGTGACCTAGGTGGTTGATCAGGTCGAGAACATCCGATCGGCCCTGCGGATCGAGCGCGCTCGTCGGTTCGTCGAACAGCAGCACGTCGGCGCCGGACGTCAGCGCCACAGCCAGGCCGAGTCGCTGCGTCATGCCGCGGGAGAAGCCGCCGACGCGCCGGTCGCGTGCATCGGCGAGGCCGACGTGCCACAGGGCGTCGACGGTCGCGAGACGTCGTTCGGCGCGGTCGGTCGCGGATGCGCCGCGAGCGTCGACCGTTCGGAAGAACTCGACCGTCTCCGTCGCGGTCAGCCACGGTTCGAACGCCGGGGCGTCCGGACACAACATCACGCGGGTACGGCCGGTGGCCAGCTCGATCCGGCCGGCGTCCGGGCGGCGTACCCCGGCGAGGATCGACAGGAGCGTCGTCTTGCCGGCGCCGTTCGGCCCGACGAGGCCGTACACCCCGCGCGCTGGTACGCACACGTCGACGTCGTGCAGTCCGACACCGTCGCGGTACACCCTGGTCAGTCCTCGGGTACGCAGCGCTGGCTCGTCGGACTGTCGGTCGCCAGGGGTCGCGTCGGCGGCATCGCGTGGTGCCAAGCCGATCGCTCCGGCGTTCCCTGCTGTATGGCTCGGGCGGGTCGGGACGGCGTGCTGAAGGCCGTCGTGACCGTCGGCTTCACCGCGGCCCAACACGAGATAGCAGATGCCGCCGAGCGGGACCTGCGCGATGATGATCAGCGCCCAGACGATCTTCGGCAGCGTCCGCGCCGGCCGGTGTGCCAACTCGACGTAGCAGAACGCCTCGAAGCCGATCGCCAGCGCGACGATCGGGATCCAGACTGCGGCCGCGTGCACGGTGTCGCACCTCCGGTGCGGATGAGCGTGGTGTCAGGTGGCGTCCGGCGGTAGGAAGAACAGGCCGGCGACCTTGCCGTCCCGGTTGAAGCTGACGCGGCCGACCTGGGTGCCGACCTCGAACTCCAGCGCAACGTCGACGACGGTGTAGTCGCCGAGCTGATGCGCGTGCGGCTCGCCCATGCGTTGCTCGTACCGTCCGAATCTGCCGGCCACCGCGGCCCACATGGCGGCAACCGAGTCGGCGTCGGGCAACGCCTCGGCGACCTTGCTATCGAAGTCGCGGCGTACGTCGTCCCACCGGCCCTCGACGAGATTGACCAGGAGTCCGACCGCCGTGTCGGCGGCCTGTGGAAGCACCGAATCGTTCATCGGCGCTCCGGTGCGAGGATCGATCGGCCGGCCGAACCGCTGGAACGCCGCCTGCCGCGTGGTGCCGAGGATGTCGCCGATCTCCGCCCAGGTTCGACCTGCGTCACGGGCCGCGTCGACCGCCTCGCGCAGCCGCAACTCGGCATCTTGCGCGGAGGCGAGCGCCTTGCCGAGTTTGGCCAACGCCGAGGCCATGCTGTCCGGCGGTGGGCTTTCCATGCCGTAAAGCTTTGCTTTACGCTCCCTGCTTGTCAAGGATTGCTTGACGAACGATCCGGAAACACGGCGCCGGCGAGCGGCGCTCCGGCAGGTCGCGTCGCAGAATCGTCGGCGTCGACCGGGACCGGTCTGCGGGATCAGGCTCCGGCCACACGCCTCGCACACGGTCGGTTCGGTCACGTCAGCCATCGCGTACCCACCTATTTCGTGCTGTTTGCGGCACGAAACTACGGTAGCAGATCGGCACGAAATGAAAATAGCGCGCGACGGTCAGAGCCGGCCGGCGGCGCGGAGCACCGCGAGCGCGTCGGCACTGATCCACTCGTTCATCTGCTTAGTCTTGGCGCCGCCCCAATCGACCACATCTTGGTTGCCGGTCGTACCGGGCGATCGGTAATAACGCGACTCAGCGGCCCAACCACCACCGGGGAGCCGCTTCGCCTCCAACATGTCGAGCCCGTCACTGCAGCGGTCGTCGGCGAGACGGCCCGCCTCCATTAGGCCCTTCGCGGCCGCGAGCACGTCGTAGTACCAGTAGACGGGGTAGTGGAGCTTGGTCCATTCGCTGCGGATGATCGCGCCGTTAGAGCGGCGGAACAGCAGCCGGCGGGTGAGCAGCACCTCGGCGGCGCGGTGGCATGCACGGCGCGCGGCATCGTCGTGCCGAGCCGCCGCGTACGCGGCGAGCCCGCGCATCGGCAGCAGCGTCTCGTAGACCGACGAGGACGCGGCCGCCGGCTTCAGGCTGCAGTTCCAGCCGCCGTCCGGCCACTGCCAGTGCAGCAGGCGCTCGACGAGCTGTTCCGATTCCGGCGCGGCGAGTCCGAGCCGAACCGCCGCGAAGAGCGCGCCGCCGTGTTGGGATCCGCAGCGGCGGTGACGCCCGTTCATGACCGGAACCGCGCGCGCGTTCGTTTTGCGTTGCGTCTCGTATTCGGCGAAGTAGTGCGGCGCGAGCCAGGTGGCCATCGTCTTCGCGACGATCGGTTCGAGCTCCGGATCGTGCGGTGGGTATCCGATGTCCGCGAGCGTGATCAGCACCCAGTGACGACCGGTCCATTTCGCGTACGTGGTCCGCTCGGACTGGCCGGCAAGCAAGGCGCGTACCAACGGCGAGTCACGGACCTCGCGTCGCAGTTGCCGCATGTCGCGGGAGTCCGGGTCCTCCAGCAGCACCTGACGGCGAACCTTCCAACGGATCGCGGGTTCGTTGCTCGCGAGCAGCGTGTCGACGATGTCGGCCATGTCACCTCCGCGGCTTGTCCAGGCGGCGCGGGCCTCGCGGGAGCCTCGCGGGAGCCTCGCGGGAGCCTCGTGGGGCCGGCGCGGCGCCCGGCGTCCTCCGCCAGCATCCGCCAGTCGGGCTGCCTCGGCTACTCGGGCAGCATCGGCGCCAGGAGGCGGGCGACGTCGAGCGCCCGACTGATCGGCGAACGCGCGGCCGGCGTCCAGCCCTCCGCGGTCCACACGTCGGACATCACGGCCTTCACGAATCCCCACGCGACGACGCGCTCGATGGGCATGGCCAGTCCGTCGGCCAGCTGCTCGACCCGTGCCGGTACGAGCGCGGTCAGCGCCTCGGCGCGGTTGTCCGGATCGGGGTTGAACAGGAGCGAGGCAGTTTCGTAACCGGGGTCGCCGACGATGCCGTGCGGATCGATGGCCAACCACGGTTCCCGTGTCGCACGCAGGATGTTGTCGTGGTGCAGATCGCCGTGCAGCACGACGCGCTGCGTTGTCGACGCGCACAACTCGCGCATCAGCCCGCCGGCAAGCGCGACGAGGTCGTGCGGTAGTGGGCCCCCGTCGCCGTGCAGCGCGAGGTAGTCGTCGAACGCCGCACCCTGGCTCCGCGCGTCCGGCATCGTAGAGTCCGGTGGCGGCGGCACGGCCAGCCGGCGCATGACTTCGATCGCGACCGCGGTCGCCTCGCTGTCCCGATTCGGTACGAGGTCGGTCAGCCGCGAGCCGGGCTCCGCGCGCTCCAGCAGAAGAGCGCCGCGATCGAGGTCGGCGCGCAATAGTCGGACGGCGCCACGGCCGTCCCACGCGCGCAGTGCCGGTACCTCGCTGCGCAACGAGTCGCCGCTCGGTACGCCGAGTTTCAGCACCGCCGGCGTACCGTCCCCACACGTCACCGCCGTCACGTAGTGGTACGACAGCTCGTAGGGCGTGCCGACCGTCAGATCCCAGGCGGCCGCCACCTCATGGAGCACCGTTGGCAACGCGGCGAGCCATCGGGCACCGTCGTCGCCCCACGCCTCGACGGCGTTGCGCGCCAACTCGTCGTTGATCACGCGGACCACGGTAGCCGACGCCGATGCGACCAGGATCGGCTCGCGGCCGCGGTGCGGGCGACGGTGTTCACGGTTGAGGTGTTCACGGTTGAGCGAGCAACTGAGTGATGACGTGGACGTCGAGCCGCGTGAGGTCTGGCAACACCGCCGTCGCGCGCTGCAGCACATCCGCTTCCGGTTCGAAACCCGGTCGCGGGATGGCCACCACCGACATGCCGGCCGCGAGTGCCGAGCGGATGCCGTTGCCGGAGTCTTCGATCGCCACGGACGCCGTCGGCTCGGCGTGCAGCCGCCGGCACACCTCCAGGTAGACCAGCGGTGACGGCTTGCCCGCCGCGACCTCGTCGCTCGACACTGTCGCGGTGACGTAGCGATCCAGGCCGCTCGACTCCAGTACGGCATCCACGAGCACGCGTACGGATCCGGAGGCGATGCCGACCGGCCACCAGTGCGCGATCTGTTGAACGGCCCGGACCGCACCCGGCAGCAGTGGCAGCGATTGCCGGTAAAGCGCTGCCATCCGGCCGACGACGTCGTCACGGATTTCGTCCGCGGTCATCGGGATGCCGAGGCGGTCACGCATGTACGTGGACCACTCGGCCGAGCTCACGCCCATCATCGCGGTCGCGGCCTCCGGCACCCAGTGGCCGCCGGCCGCGTCCACGAGCGACTGGCGCGCTCGCATCCAGAGCGGTTCGGAGTCAACGATCACGCCATCCATGTCGAACACGACGGCCGCGTCGGTGGAGGTCGCACGCATGCCAACACGGTATGCAACAGTCGCGGGGACCGGGCACCTGCAGTCGCACCGGCCGCTACGGGTGTATGACGACCTTGAGCGAGCGTCGGCTCGCGGCAAACGAGAACGCCTCGGTCACGTCGGCCAGCGCGAAATGGTCGGAGACCACCGCGCCGAGATCGACAGCCTTGCGGCTCGCCAGCTGGATCGCGCGATCGTAGTGGTCCTGCATGCGCCGTACGAGCATGAGCGTCAGACCCTTACGGCGCGCCGTCGCCGCCACGAACGCGCTCCGGTCGTCATCCGGGATGCCGACGAGCATAATCCGGGCGCCGGGAGATGCCGCCTCGAGAGCGATACCGATCGCGTCGTCATTGCCGGCGACCTCGAACACGAGGTCCACGCCCCAGTCGCTCGCGAGTGCGCCCATCGCGCCGTCGTGTGCCTGGTCGGGCGTAACGGCGTGGTCGGCACCGCAAGCTAACGCCGCGGCACGCCGTTGTTCCAACGGTTCGACCGCGATGACCGTGCCCGCTCCGGTCGCGCGCGCGAGCTGGATCAGCAGGAGACCGAGCGGGCCCGCGCCGACTACCGCGACCGACATGCCGGGCCGGAGATGCGCGAGGTTCATCGCGTGCATCGCGACGCCGAGCGGTTCGAGCATCGCGCCGCCGGTGTCGTCGATCTGCTCCGGCAGCTCGTGCAGCAAGTGGGTCGGCCAGGTGAGGTGCTCGCGCAGTGCGCCGTCCTGTCGACCGTGGCCGGCGAAGATGACGGCGGGGCACAGGTTCCGATGGCCCCGTCGGCAGGCCGGACACCGCTCGCACGGGATCGCCGGATCCACGGCAACGCGACGGCCGTCGAGCACGCCGCCGACGACGACTCCGGCGAACTCGTGTCCCAGAACGAGCGGCCGCGTCAGCGTGGCGTCGCCGATCTGGCCTTCACCGAACCAGTGCAGATCCGAGCCGCAGAGCCCGACCGCCGTGACGCGGACGAGGCTCTCGCCGTCGAGCGGCACCGGAATCGGTTCGCGAACGAGGCGTATGTCACCGGGCGCGTACAGGCGGGCGACCTGCTGCTCGCCATGCGGCGGTTGGATTGACTGGCTCACCGGCCGAAGCGTATCTGGCGACGCCGGTGCCCCGTCGATCCGGTGGCCCGTCGATCCGGTGGCCCGTCGATCCGGTGGGCTCTCAGTCGGTGTGGGCCAGGTAGTGGCGCACCCGTGGACCGCGGTCGATCAGATAATCGTCGTCGAACGTGTAGTAGGTCGCGGCGTCGATGTCGTCACCGGCGAACGCGGCGACCGCGGCAAGCGACTCCCACCACGACACTGTCACGAAGCGCACGGTGTCGTCGGCCTCCGCACGATGCCACACCTGCGCACCCAGGTTGCCGGGTACGCGTTGGTAGTCGGCGAGCGCATGTCGACGCATCAGCGCGAGATAAGCAGGCGCGTCGTCGGCTCGTACCGTGCCGGTCCATTCGCGCACGATCACGGCGGCTCCTTTCGTCGCGGCGCGACACGATGCTGCCGATCCGATGGCGCTTTGTGAATCCGGAACGTGTCGCGTGCTGTCGCGGGCCGATATCACCACGATAACGAATAGGCGAACGGAGTCTGTGAATGTCAGTTCGCGCCGAAACGTGCTAGCGGCGGCCAACGAATCAATCGCCGGATCGAACCCGCGTGAGCTGCACGAACGTTTCCGGCTACCTCGGGCGGGGCAGTGGCACACCGGTGGAGCGGGACGACATCG
Source organism: Micromonosporaceae bacterium (assembly GCA_035263025.1). Taxonomy (GTDB): domain Bacteria; phylum Actinomycetota; class Actinomycetes; order Mycobacteriales; family Micromonosporaceae; genus DASQPR01. The sequence continues at coordinate 2,648 of DATFRR010000034.1, read as the reverse complement.
TGAATTCGTGGCGACGAATCGAGGGGATCGAGTCGCAACCGTACCCGCGCCGTCGATGGTCCTACTCCATAACCGCGCACATCCCTGTCGTCGGCAAGCAGAAGCGCGTGGACGCGGTTGTCCAATCGTCGTTTCGCACCGGAGGATTCGCCATGAGCGGGAGAACGTATCGTCCTGCGATCGAGACCATCGCCGTGACCGGCGAGCCACCGGCGATCGACACCATGCCGGAGCCGGCCGAACGCGTCGAGCGCGAGTTCACCATCCAGCAACGCTCGCAGCTTTCGCTCATCACCCGGCGCTTTCTGCGTCACCGCCTCGCGATCGGCGCGCTGGCATTTTTCGCCCTGCTGGTCTTGGTGGTCTTCGTCGTGCCGCTGGTGCTGCGCCTGAGCTACGTGTCGATGACCAGCCCGATTTCGGCGGGACCGTCGCTCGCCTATCCGTTCGGTACGGATGAGCTCGGCCACAACTACCTCGCGCTGGTGCTGCGTGGTGCACACCAGTCGATCATCATCGCGTTCCTGGTGACGATAATCTCCACGGGCATTGGTGCGCCCTACGGCATCATGTCGGCGTTCTACGGCGGCAAGGTCGACTCGATCATGATGCGCATCGTCGACATCATCCTGGTGCTGCCGTTCGTCGTCGTGGTCGGCGCGCTGGCCGAACACTACAGCGGCACGTGGTACACGGTGGCGCTGATGCTCGGCCTCCTGACGTGGGTCTTCAGCGCCCGTGTCATCCGCGGCGACGTGCTGTCCTTGCGCAACAAGGACTTCGTCGAGGCGTCACGTGCGCTCGGCGCGTCGGACATGCGCATCATGTTCCGTCACCTGCTGCCGAACGTGACCGGCACGCTCATCGTCCAGACCACGCTGACGGTCGCGATCGCGATCCTCGCCGAGGCCGGCCTTTCATTCCTCGGGCTCGGCATCCAGGATCCGGACACGTCTCTGGGGTTGCTTGCCAACCGGGCACAGAATGCAATCCAGACGCGACCGTGGCTGTTCTACGCGCCGTGCGCGATGATTCTATTGATCTGCCTGTCGGTCAACTTCATCGGCGATGGCCTGCGCGATGCGCTAGACCCCCGCCAGACACGGCAACGCCACTGACTCCGGTCGACGTTCGGCCGCGGTGGTCGTCGCAGGTACGCATTCGATAACTGCATCGCGGCGGCGTCGGGGGGCGCGGTGGACGGAGTCGGATCGGCAACCACCGAGCCTCGTCGCGTGCGCCGTGTCGTCCGGTGGTTCCGGCGTCGAACCCACCGTTCGAGCGATGCGACGAGCGGTGCGCGATCGTCCCGACGTGCGGTCGTGAAGGCGAGCCTCGCGACCGTCGCGGCGGCCGTGCTGGCACCGATGCTCGTGCTGTCGCGCGATACCGAGCGATCGAGGAGGGCGTCGGCATCGCGGATCGGCAGCCACGCGTTCAACACCGGGTGGCTGTTCGGCGGCGAGTACGACCCCGGTGCCGAGGCCACCGACCGCGACGATCGGTCGTTCACGCCCATCACGTTGCCGCACACGGTCTGCGCGCTGTCGTGGAGCGACTGGGATCCTCGCGACTGGCAGCGGGTGTGGATCTATCGTCGACACTTCGACGGCGCGCCGCTTCGCGGCAACCGTGTCTTCGTCGACTTCGACGGGATCATGGTCAACGCCATCGCGGTCCTCAACGATGCGCCGATCGGCGCACACCGCGGCGGATATCTGCCGTGGTCCGTTGAGCTGACCGGACACATCGTGGCCGGCGACAACCTGCTCGCCATCATCGTCGACGCCCGGTGCATGGCGGTCCCGCCGATCGCGAGCGACCACGGTCCGTCGACGATCGACTTCCTGCAGCCGGGTGGCATCTACCGCGATGCCACGCTCCGCGTCGTACCGCAGGCCTACGTCGCCGACGTGTTCGCGCGACCGGTCGATGTGCTGACCGCGGCACCTAGTCTCGATGTCGAGTGCACCGTCGACGTCGCGGTCGCGCCGCCGTCGCCCGCTGCGCTCACCGTCGAGCTACTGGACGGCGAGCGGCGGCTGGCGGTACGAACACAGCAGGTCCGGCCGGTGGTCGGCACCGTCACGGCGGCCGTACACGTCGACGGCTTCGGCGCCATCGAGCTGTGGTCGCCGGATCACGCGAAGCTCTATGTCGTACGGGTGACGCTGGCCGTACGAGGTGCCGAAAGGCATTCGCTGGAGCGCCGGATCGGTTTTCGCGAGGTGTCCTTTCGGCCGGACGGCTTCTTCCTCAACGGCACGCGCCTGCAGATCTTCGGTGTCAACCGGCACCAGCTGTTCCCGTATCTCGGCATGGCCGCGCCCGCGCGGTTGCAGCGGCGCGACGCGGAGATCGTTCGGCGCGAGCTGAACTGCAACATGGTGCGCTGCTCGCACTACCCGCAGTCGCCCCACTTCCTGGACGCCTGCGACGAGCTCGGGCTGATGGTGTGGGAGGAACCGCCTGGCTGGTCCTACCTGGGAGGCGCGGCGTGGCAGGACATCGCCGCGGCGAACATGCGGGACATGGTAGTCCGCGACCGCAACCGGCCCTCGGTGATCGTCTGGGCCGCGCGGCTCAACGAGACCGCCGGGCGGCGCCGGCTGTACGCCAGGACCCGGCGGCTGGCCAGGGACCTAGAC
>DATFRR010000033.1:0-28217 GCA_035263025.1 Micromonosporaceae bacterium | reverse complement strand
CTGCGCGATGGCGGCTGCGCGTTCCCAGGCTGCGATCGGCCAGGCCGCTGGTGCCACATCCACCACATCGTTTCGTGGCTCGACGGCGGACCGACCGACCGCGACAACGGCGTCGCGCTGTGCGGACACCATCATCGCGTCGTTCACCGCGGCGACTGGACAGTCCAGGTTGCCAGCGACCGGCACCCCGAGTTCGTGCCGCCGGCTCACATCGATCCCGAACGCAAACCCAGACGCAATCCCTACCACCCGCGAAGATGACACGGGTCGCTCGGGCCGGACCTGATGGTTCACACTTCCGGCCAGCGAGAGAGCCGGGGGCGGTCCCCGGACGGCGGGCCGGCGCCGAGATTGGACATGACGCGCACGGGCGCGGCTGATTGACTGGAGCGTCGCGCGGCATGAGTCGTGACGAGCCACGCGCGCCAGATGGCTGGTCCAAGGGAGTGAATGTGCCGAGGATTCGTAACTTTGCCTTTGACGCCGCGAACCCGTACGAGTTGGCGCGCTTTTGGGCAGCGGTGATGGGACAGCCGATGGATGCGGGCTGTGGACCGGGCGACGAGGAGGTAGGGATTCGCCTGCCGGGCTCGCAAGCGCTCTACTTTCAGCGCGTGCCGGAGCCAAAGTTGGTCAAGAACCGGACGCACATCTGCCTCGAGCCGGAGGCGACGCGCGACGCCGACGTGGCACGGATCGTCGGCCTCGGCGGGTCCGTTGTGGCAGACCGTCGCAACGCGGACGGTACGGGCTGGGTAGTGCTCGCCGATCCGGAAGGCAACGAGTTCTGCGTGCTCCGGAGCGCTGGCGAGCGATCCGCGCCCGTGTCGTGAACCGCGGCGCTGTGAGTCGCTGAGTAGCAGCGCAGCACAGGCGCGCGGTCGGCCCTGCGGCGCGGTCGGCCCTGCGGCGGGGTCAGCTCTGCGGCGGGGTCAGCTCCGCGGCGCGTGCGTGGTGGCGTACGCGGCGAGGGCCGCGACTTGCACGGGATCCAATGACGGGCGGACGCGGGTGCGCGCCGTCGCGACGTTTGCCGCCGTCACGGTAGCGGCGTCGAGCGACTCGCGCATCGCGGCCAGCGCGGCCTCACGAATCAAGGCCGTACAGTCGGCCGCGGAGAACCCGTCCAGTTCGCCGCCGAGTTCGTCGAGGTCGACGTCGTCGTCCAGCGGTACGGACTTCGCGGCGGCGCGGAGGATCTCGGCGCGGGCGGCCGCGTCGGGCGGCGGTATGTACACGAGCCGTTCCAGTCGACCCGGCCGCAGTAATGCCGAGTCGACCAGGTCCGGACGGTTCGTCGCGCCGATCACGACGACGTTTCGCATCGGTTCGACGCCATCGAGTTCGGTCAGCAGGGAGGCGACAACGCGATCAGTCGTGCCTCCGTCTGTCGACTGGCCCCGCAAAGGTGCGAGCGCGTCAACTTCGTCGAAGAAGATGAGCGTTGGTGCGGCGTCGCGTGCTCGACGGAAGAGTTCGCGCACCGCGCGCTCGCTGTCGCCCACCCACTTCGACAGCAACTCGGCGCCCTTCACGGACAATACGTTCGACTTGCCGCTGCCGGCGATCGCCTTGACAAGGTACGTCTTGCCGCAACCCGGTGGCCCGTATAGCAACACGCCACGCGGCGGCTCGATGCCCAGTCGGGCGAACGTGTCCGGGTACGTCAGCGGCCAGAGGATTGCCTCGGTAAGCACTTGTTTGACGTCGGCCATGTCGCCGACATCTTCGAGCGTGACCTTGGCGAGCTCCAGTGTGGACTCGGCCATGCTCGTCGGCCGTACGACTTCCAACGCCGCCATGAAGTCCGCCAGCCCGACACTCGCCGCTGCTTCGATTGTCGCGGCTTCGTTCGCCACTGCTTCGTTCGCCACTGCTTCGCTTGTCACGGCAGTACCGCCGGCGCTGCTGCCCACCGTGGCGCGGTGTCGGAGTGCGGCCCGTACGCCGGCCTCGCGTACGAGTGCCGCCAGGTCTGCCGCGACGAAGCCGGGCGTACGGGCGGCGAGGTCATCGAGGCGTACGTCGGCGGCGAGCGGCATCTGGCGAGTCAGCACACCAAGCTGATCTCGCCGACCGACCGCGTCCGGCAACGGAACCACGATTTCGTGGTCGAGCAGTCCTGGCGTACGCAGAGCCGGGTCAACGGACTCCGGTCGGCTCGTTGTGCACACCACCGCTGCTCCGGACCGAAGGACGTCGCCGACTGTCTGCCGAAACACGGTGGCCAGGGGCGCCGCCTCGACTCCGGACGAGTCGCCGTTGCGTGGCACGACAGACTCAACGTCCGAGATCAGGAGCACCGCCGGCTGGCCGGCGGCAACTTGCTGCGCCACGGTGCTCGCCATGCCTCGTAGGCGCGCCGCCGCGTCGTTGTTGGTCAGCGCGGCCACCTCGGGTGCCCACACCACGTATACGGTCGCGCCGACGTCGGCCGCGACGGCCCGTACCATGGCGGACTTGCCTGATCCGGACGGCCCAGTGACCAGCGCACCGAGCGTGATCGACGTACCGAGCCGGCCGAGCACCTCCGCGTGATGAAAGCCCAAGTCCAGCAGCTCGATTAGCTGGTTCGCCTGCGTACGCAGGCCTGGCAAGTCGTCGAGGCTCGGCGCCGGCTCGGTGCCGGCAGGAACGACACCGTGCGGCAAGGTCCGCGACCCAGCCGTTCCCGAGCGAACTCCAGGACCATCCGACTCCGAGCGGGCCAGCGCTGCGCCGGCATCATCATCCGCGCTGGCGTCATGTGCGCTGATGTCATCCGTGCCGTCGTCATCACCCGCGCCGGCATCGTCACCTGCGCCGACGCCGTCATCCGCGCTGCGATGGCCCGGCCGCTGCGCGCCGGCGGGACGGATGGCGCCCAAGACGCCCTGATCGATGGCGCCGGCCAACGGGCGTACCCCCAAGGGTGTCGCGGTGGAGTGGGTGACCTGCCCACCAGCCCACCCCACGACGGTGTCCATGGTCACCAACCCGGCGTGCGCGGGGTCGGCGGCGATCACCGTGACCAGCGCGGACGTCCATGCGAAACCGACGGTGTTGCGCAACGACGCGCGGGCGGCCGCGATCAGTCGACCGGCCGAGGCGTCGGGCAGAACGTCCTGCGGCAACAGTGAGACGTCGTCGCCAGCGCTGATGACCTTGCCGAGCATTGCGAGCCGCAACATGTCCGGCGAGACCGCGGCCTGCAGTTCCACCGGGCCGGCGACCATGACGCGATCGGCGGCAACCCGTGGCGCCGGCGAGACCTGCACCTGGCCGCCGTCACGGCAGCCGAGGTTGCCGAGCAGGAGATCATCCGCGTAGAGCAGCGCGCGGCTGGCACCGGCGGCAGCGACCGCGGCGATGCCCGCGGTGGTCCGGTTGCCGATAAGCGTGACCGCGTCTCCGGCGCGCAGACCGAGCGCCGTCAGGACTTCCGGATGCAAGCGGACAACCCCGCGCCGCGCATCCACTCCGGTACCCCGCAGGGTGGCGGTCAGGGTCAGCGTCGGACCGGTCACGGGCGCCAGAGTAGCGCCGCCCCGCCCGGCGATCTCCGTCGAACCGTCTGCGTGACCCGGCCAGTACGACGTCCAGACCGGGCGCGTTGGCGGGCGTACCGCCGGTGGCGCAACGACCATCGGAACCCGCTACGCCCGGCGCAGTACGCGGTCGTATCGGTGCGCGACGTACCGTGATCCCCATGCCGTCGACCGCGTCGTCTCCGCTCGGGCGCATGATGCGCCGTCCGGGGCGGCCGTTGCCCTGGCGGCGGATCCGCTGGACGCGCCGGCGGGTTATCGTCACCTCGATCGTCGCTGCGCTGCTTTTCGCCGGGCTGGTCTGGGCGGCGCTTCCGAGTCGCGCGAGCTACACCACGCACGAGCAGATGCTCACCGTGCACACCGGGCCGAACGGGTCGACGCCGATCGAACTCGACACGACCTACTACGAGCCGCGGTCGGCAAGCGCCGCGCATCCGGTGCCCGCCGTCCTGCTTGCGCATGGTTTCGGGGGTACGAAGTACTCGGTCGCCACGCAGGCGGAGGACCTCGCAGATCGCGGGTACGCCGTTATGACGTGGACGGCGGAGGGCTTCGATAACAGCGGCGGCCAGATCCACGTGGACAGCCCGGACTGGGAGATCAAGGACGGCTCCCAGTTGATCGACTGGCTCGCGGCGCGGCCGGAGATCGAGAAGGATCACTCGGACGATCCACGCGTCGCGGCGGTCGGCGGCTCGTACGGCGGGGCGTTCGCGTTGCTTCTCGCGGCGTACGACAAGCGAGTCGACGCGATCGTACCCATGATCACCTGGAACGACCTCGCAAAGGCGTTCCTGCCGTCGGGCATCGGTGCGCCGCCGACGGACGGCGTCTTCAAGAAGGCCTGGGCGGGACTGTTCTTCGGCAGCAGCGGCTCGACGCAGGTGCCGTCGGACTTAGACCCCTCGGGCAGTAACACCCCCGGCGGTAACTCCTCGGGCGGTAACTCCTCGGGCGGTAATCCGTCGGGGACGCCGCCGGAAGATCCGGCGTGCGGCCGATTTGCCCCGGACATCTGCCACGTCTACCTGTCGATCGGCACGACCGGCCAGGCATCGCCGGCCGACATCGCGCTCCTCGAACGGTCCAGTCCGGCGAGCGTCATCAACCGGATCACCGCGCCGACGTTGCTCATCCAGGGTGAGGCGGACTCGCTCTTCCCGCTGTCCGAGGCGGACGCTAATGCGCGAGAGCTGGCGGCCAACGGCACGCCGGTGCGCGTCGCGTGGTACACCGGCGGTCACGACGGCGGCGACGGCCCGCAATCCGATCAGGACCGGCTCAACGCGCTGACCGACCAATGGCTCGACCACTACCTCCGCGACGCCGGATCTGCGCAGCGCGCCGGATCTGGCACCGGCAGCGCGAGCGACGCCGCGCCACCGGACAGCTTCAGCTATTCGCGCATCGCCGGCCTCGACGCCACCAGCAACGGCGTGGTGGCGACCGCGTTTGACGTGCCGACGTACCCGGGTCTCGGCGGCCAGTCCTCGTCGCGCGTGACCATCGAAGGGCCGCCGCAGACCGCCGCGAACCCGCCCAATGGCACGCCGGCCGCGATCAGTTCGCTGCCCGGTCGTGGCGGCGGCGTCGCGTCGTTCGTACGCGGCGTGGTGACCGACGTACCCGGACAGCACGCCGACTTCTACTCGCCGCTGCTGACGCACACCGTCGACGTGGTCGGGTCGCCGACCGTCTCGATCAAGGTCGCGTCGGCGACCGGCACCGCGGTCGTCTTCGTGAAGCTCTACGACGTCGATCCGGACGGCAGCCTTTCCCTCCCCGACGGACTCGTGGCTCCGGTTCGGCTCACCGGATTGCCGGCGAACATCGCGCAAGCACGGCCGGTCACGGTTACGTTGCCCGCGATCGTGCATCGGTTCGAGGCGGGTCACGCGTTGCGGCTGACGGTCGCCGCGTCGGATCAGGCGTACGCGACGCCGGCGGCGCCCACCGTCTATACGATCGCGCTCGCCGGCTCGCCGAGCACCGTCACCGGTTCGACGAGCGGCACCGCGAGCGCAGTAGACGGCTCGATAACGCTGCCGTCGGTGCATGGCGTGCAGCAGTCCGGCGCGGATGCGCCGTGGTGGTGGGCGCTCGGCATCGTCGTTGCCGCGATCGCGATCGGCCTGGTCGCAGTCGTGGCGATCGCGCGTCGCCGGACCCGCAGCCGACTCCGTACGGTGCACCCGGAGTATGCGGACGTGCCTCTCGTGGTACGCGGCCTCCGCAAGGAGTACGGCAGCTTCGTCGCGGTCGCGACGCTCGATCTCGAGGTACGCCGCGGCCAGGTGCTCGGACTGCTCGGGCCGAACGGTGCCGGCAAGACCACGACGCTGCGCGTACTGATGGGGCTCACGCAACCGACACTCGGCGAGATCTACGTATTCGGGCATCGGCTCGCGCCCGGTTCGCCGGTGCTGTCACGACTGGGCGCGCTCGTCGAGGGTCCCGGATTCATGCCGCACCTCACCGGCCGCGAGAACCTCGCCCTCTACTGGCGTTCTACCGGCCGGCCGCTGGCCGACGCGCGGATGGCGGAGGCGCTGGACATCGCCGGGTTGGGCGCCGGCATCGATCGACGAGTCAGGGCGTATAGCCACGGCATGAAGCAACGTCTCGCGATCGCACAGGCGATGCTCGGATTGCCGGAGTTGCTCGTGCTCGACGAGCCGACCGACGGGCTCGACCCGCCGCAGATCGCCGAGATGCGCCGGGTGCTTCGCCGCTACGCCACCGGCGGGCGCGCCGTGCTGGTGTCCAGCCATCTGCTCGCCGAGGTGGAGCAGACGTGCACCCATGTGGCCGTCATGCACAAGGGCGAAAAGGTGGCCGACGGCCCGGTGGAGGAGATTGTTGGGGACTCGCCGACCGTACAGCTTGACGTGTCCGACGTGACCGCGGCGCAACGCGTGCTCGCCGAGTTTGCTGGCGTGGAGACGGTCGAGTCGAACGGTACGGCTCTCGTAGTGAACCTCGACGGCACCGCGCGCGCAGAGGTTGTCGCGGCACTCGTACGAGCCGGCGTCGGCGTCGATCGCGTCGCGCCACGCCGCCGGCTGGAGGACGCTTTCCTGGCACTGGTCGGCGGCGATACGAAGGCGAGTGGTGAGCGATGAGCACCCAAGCGACGGTCACGCCACCGAACGACAACCAGCCACCGAACGACAACCAGCCACCGTACGAGAGCCGTGGCGGAGCGGCCGGCTACCGTTCGACCGCCACGCTGACCTTCGCCACCGAGTTCCGGCGGCAACTGTCCCGTCGCCGTACCCAGCTGTGTTTGGGTTTCATGCTCCTCTTGCCGCTGATCATCCTGGTGGCGTTCGAGTTCGGCGGCAACGGCAACGGCGGCGGCGGTGATCGCGGGCAATTTGCAGCGCTGGCCGACATCGCCACGAGCGGTGGGCTCAACTTCGCGCTGTTCACCTTGCTCGTGTCCGCGTCGTTCCTGCTCATCGTGGTGGTCGCGATGTTCTGCGGCGACACGATCGCGAGCGAGGCGTCGTGGGGAAGCATGCGATATCTGCTCGCCATCCCGGTGCCGCGCGCTCGGTTGCTCGGCAGCAAGCTGTTGGTCGCGCTGACGTATAGCGCGATTGCGTTGGTGTTGCTGACTGCTACCGCTCTCGGCGCCGGTACCGCTCGCTACGGCTGGCATCCGCTGCGCTCCACGGTGGCCGACGACACCGCTCCCGTACCGGCGCTGTGGCGGTTGCTCGGCATCGTGGCGTACCTCGCGATCACCTTGCTTGTCGTCGCGAGCCTCGCGTTCCTGCTGTCGGTATCGACGGACGCGCCGCTCGGTGCGGTCGGTGGCGCCGTGCTGTTGCAGATCCTGTCGAACATCCTGGACCAGATCACGGCGTTGGGCTCGCTGCGTGACTACCTGCCAACGCACTACGAGGACGCGTGGCTCGGGCTGTTGTCGACACCGGTGCAGTACAGCGACATGATCAAGGGATCAATCTCGGCTCTGGTCTACGCGACGGTGTTCTTCGGCTTCGCATGGTGGCGCTTCGTACGCAAGGACGTCGTGAGCTAGCGGTTGCTGCGTTGGGGCGCGGTGACAGCCGCCAGGTGATCCACGCGGTTGTCGTCGACCAGACGCAACGCGGTGCCGTCATTGACCCAGCGCGTGATCGATGCGTTCCCGGCCGGATCCTCGCCAAGATGTTGCACGAAGTCTGCGTGCGACGGCCGGTCGATCAGGTAATGCAGTACGGCGACGATCGCGTCGTGCGCGACGAACAGCACGCGACTGCCGCGGTGCACGCGCTCGAAGCACCCGTTATCGACGTCCGCCAGGACAGCCGCGACACGGTCCGCGACGTCCGCGAGCGACTCTCCGCCGGCCGGCCGGTCGAGGAACGCGTCACCGCCCGCCGTGACGACCGCCGGCAACGGCATCAATCCGAACGCACCCGTGTCCCGGTCGGACAACCGGTCGTCGATGATCGCCGCGGGTAGCGTCACGCCGCGTGCTTCGGCGGCCGCCGCTGCGATTTCGTGGGTACGCCGTGCCCTGACGTACGGCGAGCACAGCACGACCTCGGGCCACCGGTCGGCAGGCCACGACGCGATGGCCTCGCCGAGCGCTACGGATTGGCGCTCGCCAAGGCGGGTCAACGGAATCTCGGCATCCGGTCCGGACACGTCGCCCGGTCGGCCGGCCGCGAACGCGGCGTTGGCGGTGCTCTCGCCGTGCCGTACGACGACTAGCTCGGCGCAGCCGCTGCTGCTGTCGTGCGTGGCCGTCCAGTCGTGGTCCAGCAGCCGCTCATGAGCACCTAGCCGGTGATGCATAGCCCCACGTTATGCCGGCCCCAGACCGTGTGACGCCGCTCACGTACGTCCACGAAGCGAGACCCCGGCACGGCGGTGCTGAGCGTCCCGATACGCTAGGCGCACAACTGCATACCTCATCCAGAGGGGCTGAGGGATACGGCCCGACGACGCCCCGGCAACCACCGCACAGGCGGCAGGTGCCAATTCCGTCCGGTGGCACGCGTGCGCCCCGGGAAGATGAGAGGACAACGTTCATGACGCAGACCCTCGATGCCACGCTCGCCGGCAGCCCCGCCCGAGCCCTGGTCTGTCGGTCGTGTTCGGCTCGCTATCCGTTGGCCGCCCAGCACGCCTGCATCGAATGCTTCGGTCCGCTCGAGGTCGCCTACGACGAGCGCGCCATAGCCGCGGTTACCCGGCAACAGATCGAGTCCGGCCCGGCAAACATCTGGCGGTACGCCGCACTGATGCCGGTCGGCCAGGCTCCGGCGAGCCGAGTCAGCGTGAATCCCGGATGGACGCCGCTGGTGCCGGCCGGCGCGTTGGCCGCAGCGATCGGCATCGACGCACCGTTGTGGGTCAAGGACGATTCGGCGAACCCGACGCACTCGTTCAAGGACCGGGTGGTGTCGATCGCGTTGACCGCCGCATCGCAGTTCGGCTTCACTCGATTCGCCTGCGCGTCGACCGGCAACCTGGCGAACTCGGTCGCCGCCCACGCCGCTCGCGCCGGCGTACCGTCCATGGTCTTCATCCCGGCCGATCTTGAACCGGGGAAGATCATTACGACCGCCGTGTACGGCGGGGACGTCATCGCCGTGGATGGCTCGTACGACGATGTCAACCGGTTGTGCGCGCAACTGGCCGACACCGACGAGTTCGAGAAGACCGCGTTCGTGAACGTGAACCTTCGGCCGTTCTACGCCGAGGGCTCCAAGACGCTCGGATATGAGGTCGCCGAACAGCTCGGCTGGCGCATCCCCGCGCAAGTGGTGATCCCGATGGCGTCCGGCGAACTGTTGACCAAGGTGGACAAGGCGTTCAGCGAACTCGTTGCGACCGGACTCGCGGTCGCGCCGGCCGGCGGATGGCGCGTGTTCGGCGCTCAGTCAGTCGGCTGCAACCCGATCGCGACGGCGCTGCGCGACGGCACCTCCGACATCACACCGGTCAAGCCGACCGGGATAGCGAAGTCGTTGAACATTGGCGATCCGGCATCGGGTCCGTTCGCCCTCGAGACGGTTCGGCGGACCGGTGGCTGGATGGACGACGCGACCGACGACGAGATCCGTGAGGGGATTGCGTTGCTCGCCGCGACGACCGGCATCTTCGCGGAGACCGCCGGTGGCGTGACCATCGCGGTGCTCCGGAAGCTCGTGGCAAGCGGACGGCTCGACCCGACGCTGGACACGGTCGTCTTCAACACCGGAGAAGGGCTGAAGACGCTCGACGCGGTCGCGGATCAGGCGAAGCCGACGCACACGGTGGCGCCCACCCTGCGGGCCGCCCGCGAGGCCGGCCTCCTCGACTGACCGAGACCGACTGAGCTGACCGAAGACATTGGGACTGACTGACGCGCGCGTTCCGTCACACAGCGGAGGCGATCGTCCTCAATCGATCATCGAACCGGCCACAGCGACTCAATGCGGCGCTGCGACGACACGGGGTGATCATGGGTAGGTGCGCTGTGGCGACCGTCCAATTGCGACAGTGGGCGTGAAATCTCCGGCCACGATGTGCCAACTTTGCCGTTCACCAGGAAAAACGGCACACGCGCTCGGCCGAACGCACGATCCGGGCCAGCTCCTCGGTGGACGGCGTGTCGCTAGATTTTCTATTCCGGCACAGTCACCGTGCGTGACCGTCCTTGACGCGGTTATTGATCCATTTTGGATGTGGTTGCAGATGAACGAACAAACATGCCAGTTGTGATTACCGAAGTGACGTCACTGTGAGCAGGGAGTGACTGGTAAATTGCTTTGAGTTCAAATCGAAGGTGCTTGGAGCCCTTGACGACCTGCGGCCGACCGCGCAGGATGCTCGTTGCGGGAGGACGTATCGCCGCTCGGAGTCGGGTATCCGACATCGAGTGACCCGGCGCCGGTGGCGTCGTGCGATTCGTCCTCTCGACCATGTTCGGGGCAGTCGAGCAGCCTCCATCGACACGAGGGCATCAGCGATCAACCCGGGTTATCGACCAACCGGGTCACCGATCAACTCGAGCAAACTCAGGCTTTGCGGACCGTCCTTTGGGCCCGTCCTCAAGAGACACCGACCCGTACCCGTCGAATCATGCGGGCACCGCGCGACCCACCCACGGACACGGTGTCCGATCAGGGGCGGGTGACGTCTCGGTACTGGGCCAGGAAGATCGAGTACGGCACGCCTTGATCCATGTCGGCGGGGCGCAGCGCGAATTCGTTCAACAGCTCGGCCATGCGATGCGACAGCTCTTGCAGGTCGGCGAATGGCAGGCGCAGGCCGAGCCGCGTGAAACCGGACGGGTCGTCGTGGTTGGTGGCGCGGTCGAACTCGTCCAGGTCCAGATGCGCGATCTCTTCGAGGAATGCGTCGAGGAGCGCGCGCCCCGTCCCGTTCACGCGGCCGTCGTAAACGTCGAGCGTCCACGACTTGCCGGTGGCGAGGTAGGGAACCTCTCGTGCGCCGCGCGGGCCGCGCCGCTCCGGTTGCGCCGCAAGAAATTCGGTGGCGACGAGCGTACGTACGTGATGCAGTGTCGTGGCCGGATTGACACCGAGACGCTCGGCGATCTCCTTGTTGGTAAGTGGCCGGTCGAGACAGAGGCGCATGATCCGCAGCCGTACGGCGGACGCGAGCGCGCGAGCCTCGGCTTCGGTCGCGGACCGACGGGGACCGCCACGGTCAACGGCTCCGACCGGACGCACAGGCTCGGCACGCTCGGCCTCGCCCGGCGTCGGAACCCGCGGTGTGCGCAGGTCGGACGCCGCCGCCGTGGTGGCCACGGTGTCGGTACGGGATCGCTGCTGTGCCATGGTGCGCACAGTCTACGGCGCGCCAAAGCGGCGCAACATCAGTGGTTGACTTTTCCCAATCAGTCGAGGACTCTGTCTCCATGTCCCTCCGCGCGCGGCTCGGCATCCTCACCGAGTTCGACTTCCGGCAGCTTTTCGTCGCAGACACGGTGAGCCAGCTGGGCACCATGGTGACGCAACTCGCCCTGCCGCTTGTCGCGGTCCTTGCGCTGCACGCCACCCCGTTCGAGGTCGGTCTGCTGGCAGCCGCGGACACTGCGGCGTTCCTCCTCGTCGGGCTCCCGGCCGGTGCGTGGGTGGACCGGCTGCGGCGTCGCAGCGTCATGATCAGCGGCGACCTCGCCCGCGCGATCCTGCTTGGCAGCGTGCCGTTCGCATGGTGGATGGGCTGGCTGTCGATGGCGCAGCTCTACGTCGTCGGACTCGGCACCGGGCTGGCGACGGTGTTCTTCGACGTCGCGTATCAGAGCTACCTGCCGCACCTCGTCGGGCGCGAGAACCTCGTCGAGGGCAATGCGAAGTTGCAAGGTGTGCAAAGCGTCAGCCAGCTGGCCGGCCCGACCGCGGCCGGCTTCCTAATCCAGGCCATGACGGCGCCCTACGCGATCGTGGTCGACGCGGTGAGCTTCGTCGGATCGGCGCTGTTCGTGAGCCGCATCCGTAGCCGCGAGGCCAAGCCGGAGCGCGGTCCGGACGCGCACTTCGGCCGGGAGATCGCGGAGGGCTTCAACTTCGTGGTTCGCAACAAGATCCTGCGGTCGATCGCGGCGTGCACCGGATCGTCGAACCTGTTCTCTGCGATCTCCGGCGCGATGCTGATCCTGCTGCTCGCCGGTCACCTGCACATCAAGGCCGGTCTGATCGGCGTCGTGTTTACGTTCATGAGCATCGGCGGGCTGGTCGGCGCACTCACCGCGCGGCGGTTCGCCGCGTGGGTCGGCCAGGGCCCGGCGATCTGGCTCTCGATCGGGCTCACTGCCCCGTTCGCGCTGCTCACGCCGTTCGTGCACAACGACTGGCGCCTCTGGACGATGGCATTCGGCAACGCGATGTACTGGCTGGGCGCGGTGGTCTACAACGTCAACCAGGTCAGCTTCCGGCAGGCGATCACGCCCGATCGGTTGCTCGGTCGGATGAACGCGACGATGCGATTCCTCGTCTGGGGCACGCTTCCGCTGGGCGGGTTCATCGGCGGCATCCTCGGCGCGACGATCGGGGTACGCAACACGATCTGGGTCGGCGCGATCGGCGGCCTCTTCTCGTTCCTGTTCGTGTTCTTCTCGCCGGCCCGGTGGGCCCGCGAGTTGCCAGGCGGTGACGCGGCAACCGAGCCGGCCGGCGCGGATGCCACAAACATCACAGACATCGCGGGTACGGCGGTCCTTGCGGCCGCGAACGCTTCGGTCGGCGCGACCGTGGGCCTGGAATCCCACGGCGCCGCCGGCGAAGAGCGCACCGATGAACCAGAGGAAGAACCGTTGGCGCGCTGAGACGCGAGATGCCGGCCCGGCAACGGGCGAGCTCGTGGTCTCCTCCAGCGACCGGTCGGCCGTGCGTGCACCCACGGCCGGCCGGTCGTCTCTGTCTGGCCCGTGCAACCCGCCGGCCCGAGCCGGCCCGCCGACGGCGCGCGAGCGAGCCGCGGCGACGACGGACCGAGCCGCCAACGAGAGCGCGGGGCGCCAGCCGAGGCACAATGAGGCCATGACTGCACCCGCGCACCCACTCGTCGACACCCACGCCGACACCCTGGCCAACGCTCGCGCCGCCATCGCGGCACGCGGCTACTGGTCCGCATATCCCGAGTCGCCGAGCCCTCGGGTGTACGGGGAGAACGCCGCCGCCGAAGGAAAGGCGGCGTTCGAGGCATACCTGGGTAGCGCCTTTCCACTCGAGCAACCGGGTACCACGGGCCCAGTGGCTACCGAGGTGTCGCCGTACGGCGTCGAGCTCGGCGTCACGTACCCACGCGGTGACGTGGACGCGCTCATCTCGGCTGCCCGTGCCGCCATGCCCGACTGGCGGGGGGCCGGACCGAACGTACGCACTGCGGTGTGCATCGAGATCCTCGCTCGCCTGCACGCGCACATCTTCGAGCTGGCCAACGCCGTACAGATGACCACCGGACAGGCGTTCGTCATGGCGTTTCAGGCCGGCGGGGCGCACGCGCTGGACCGGGCGTTGGAGTCGATCGCGTACGCCCACGCCGAGATGACCCGCCATCCCGCGTCGGCGGATTGGGAGAAGCCGGCCGGCAAAGGCGAGCTGCTGCGCATGAACAAGAAGTTCCACGTCGTGCCGCGCGGCGTAGGGCTGGTGATCGGCTGCAACACGTTCCCGACGTGGAACTCCTACCCCGGTCTGTTCGCGTCGCTGGCGACCGGCAACGCGGTGATCGTCAAGCCGCACCCGGGCGCCGTACTGCCGCTGGCGATCACCGTGAAGTACGCGCGCGAGGTCCTCGACGAGGCCGGCTTCGACCCGAACCTCGTGCTGCTTGCGCCGGAGAGCGCCGGCGAGAAGATCGCATCCACGTTTGCGACGCACTCCGAGGTCAAGATCATCGACTTCACTGGATCGACCGCGTACGGCGAATGGCTCGAGCAGAACGCCCGGCAGGCGGCTGTCTACACGGAGAAGGCCGGCGTCAACACGATCGTGGTCGACTCGACCGACAACTTCGCCGGCATGTGCGGCAACATCGCGTTTTCGCTCACGCTCTACAGCGGTCAGATGTGCACCACGCCGCAGAACATCCTGGTGCCGCGCGACGGCATCGACACCGAGTCCGGGCACGTGAGCTTCGATGACGTGGCCGCCGGCATCGCGGGCGCGGTGGCCAAGCTAACCGGCGACGACGCGCGAGCCGTCGAACTGACCGGCGCGATCGTCAGCGAGGCGGTGGTTTCGCGCATCGACGCAGCGCGCTCACACGGCACGGTGCTGCTCGACTCGCGCGAGATCAAGCATCCGGTCTATCCGGACGCGGTGGTCAGGACGCCACTGTTGCTCACCCAGGACGCCGCGAACGAGGGCATGTTCGACAGCGAGTGGTTCGGCCCGATCACGTTCATCGTCGCGACCGACTCGACGGCGCAGAGCCTGGACGTGTTCCGGCGAATCGTGGGACGCAAGGGTGCGCTCACCGCGGCGGTCTACTCGACCGATCCCGGTGTGTTGGACGCGATGGAGAATGCCGCGATCGATGTGGGCGTCCATCTGTCGTCGAACTTGACCGGTGGCGTGTTCGTGAATCAGTCGGCGGCGTTCTCGGACTTCCACGCCACCGGCGCAAACCGGGCCGCGAACGCTTCGCTTACGGACGGTGCCTACGTCGCGAACCGGTTCCGCGTCGTCCAGTCGCGCCGACACACGACGCCGACTGTCTGAGTCGCTCAGGCCCTCCGGACCATCCGCTGTTCGCGCAGCACCGGGATGGTCGGATGCGCCACCGTGTTGCCCACCCGAACGAAACCCAGTTTCTGGTACGCCCGGATTGCGCGCCCATTCGTCGTTACCACTTCGAGCTCCAGTGTCGACCGGCCGCTCGCAAGCGACCAGGTGGACACCGCGTCGAGGAGTGCACCGAGCGCCCCGTTGCCGCGGTGCGACGGTGTCACGTAGATCGAGTAGAGCATCGTGATGTCGGGCTCATGCGGGTGCTCGTACGCCCCGATCTGACCGACGAAGCGGCCGCCCGCATCGGCGACGTACATGGCCTGCCGGTTGCCTTCCGCGGCTCGTACGCACCGGCCGACGTACTCGTCGTGCGGGTGCGCGGCAACCTCCGCGAGGGTGGTGACGAACGCGAGTGGGGCGTCGGCCAGCATTTCGATGCGGAGCGCCCGCGCCGCACCGGCGTCGTCGGCCGTCACCCGCCGGATCGTCACGCCGTCCATCTCGACAGTCCTACCTTCTCGACTACGCGACTGCCAGGCATTTTGTTTGTGGCACGCGCCATCGTCGCGCACCGCCCGCTAACGGGGTCGACCAGGCTGGCAACCGACCGCTAGCCTGCAGACCATCAGCCTGCAGATCATCAGCCCGCAGGCCGGAGGTCCCTCATGACGACACCGCCCGACCCCAACAATCCCTGGTCGCACAATCCCGGGTCACAGCCGGACGACGTCCCACCGGGATACCCACCGCCGTATCCGCCGAATCCGAGCGATCCGGCCGGCGGTGCCTCCCCCGGTGCGGCATACCCAGGCTGGACCTATCCGGTTGGGGCATACGGGCCGGGCGGCGACTATCCCGGCGGGCACTACCGCGGCTGGACCCCACCGGTTGGCGCCTATGGGCCTCCTGGGCCCGGTGAATATCCGGCGGATCTGCTCGTTCCGCATCCGTACGGCGGCGTCGGCGCCTGGTGGAGCAGGCTATGGGCGGCGTTCGGGCGCAACTGGCGTGCGCTCGCGTTGATCGCGGTGATCACCTCGCTCTTGCCAGCGCTCGTGTATGACGTGCTCCTCGCCAACGTATGGGACCCGCCGTACACGGTCGTCCAACATGCCAACGGCACGTCAACGCTGATCATGCATTGGCACGCGGTCTGGGTCATTGTGGTGACCGGGCTCGCGGCCGGCATCGTCACGACATTCGTCGGCGCGCTCGGGTCGGCCGCGGCCGTCTGGACGATCGTCCGGCAGGCGGCTGGCGCTCCGGCAAAACTCGGCGCGGCATTGGGATACGGCCTATACCGCTTCGGGCGCCTCGGCGGCATCCTGATCGTGGTCGCGATCATGACCTTGCTCGGCCTCGTTGCCTGCGTAATTCCCGGCCTCTACGTCATCGTCGCCGCGAGCCTCGTCGTCCCGTTCGCCGTGTTCGAACGCGGCACCAGCGCGATCGTCAGCTCGTTCGCGCTCGTCAACCGATACTTCGGCTCGGTGCTTGGCCGCGTGTTGCTGACGTGGCTGGTGGGAAGTGTGCCCGCGGTCGTGTCGTTGTGCATCGGCGGCTTCACCACCATAGGTACCGGCGGGCTGGCCTTCAACGCATTCGCTGACTTGAGTACGTCGTCCACGTCGACGTCCCACTCGATAGGGTCGACGGTGATTTCACAGGTCCTCAGCGTGCCGACGACGATGTTCATGATCGTGGCAACCCTCGCGACGTACGCCCAGATGCGTTCGCGCGACGGGTGGACGACGGTCGCCGACCTCAGCGCCGCGCTGGACCGCTAGGTCACCATGCCAGCGCCGGACGGCGCGGCGGTCCGCGGTCGGTCAGCTTGCACTCGCTGGGTGCGAGTGCTAAACAGGACGTTGGCACTCGGAGCATCTGAGTGCCAGCGGTCGGTCCGGTGACGCTCCGGATCGCAAGATCGTCGGGGCGGGTCGTCGCGGGCTCGTCCGGGCTGGCCGGCCTGCGGCGCCGTCTTGGCTTCGCGGGTTTCCACGCGTACGTATGCGAACAGCGCGCCGCGCTTGGCGGGGCGCCCGCGAGTGTCCAGGAGGACAACGCCGAATGGCCAAGATTATTGCGTTCGACGAGGAGGCGCGCCGCGGTCTCGAGCGGGGCATGAACGTCCTCGCCGACGCCGTCAAGGTGACGCTGGGCCCCAAGGGCCGCAACGTCGTGCTCGAGAAGAAGTGGGGTGCGCCGACCATCACCAACGATGGCGTGAGCATCGCCAAGGAGATCGAGCTCGAGGACCCGTACGAGAAGATCGGTGCGGAGCTGGTCAAGGAGGTCGCGAAGAAGACCGACGACGTGGCCGGCGACGGCACGACGACGGCGACCGTCCTCGCCCAGGCGCTGGTCCGCGAGGGCCTGCGCAACGTCGCGGCCGGCGCGAACCCGATGGCGCTCAAGCGCGGCATCGAGCAGGCGGTGGCCGCGGTTGCCGAAGGTCTCGCGCAGCTTTCCAAGGACGTGGAGACCAAGGAGCAGATCGCCTCGACCGCTTCGATCTCCGCTGCTGACCCGACGGTCGGCGAGATCATCGCCGAGGCGATGGACAAGGTCGGCAAGGAAGGCGTCATCACCGTCGAGGAGAGCAACACCTTCGGGCTCGACCTCGAGCTCACCGAGGGTATGCGCTTCGACAAGGGCTACATCTCCGCGTATTTCATGACCGATCCGGAGCGTATGGAGGCCGTCTTCGACGACCCGTACATCCTGATCGCCAACAGCAAGATCTCGTCGGTCAAGGACCTTCTGCCACTGCTGGAGAAGGTCATGCAGGGCGGCAAGCCGCTAGTCATCATCGCCGAGGACGTCGAGGGCGAGGCGCTTGCCACCCTGATCGTCAACAAGGTGCGCGGCACGTTCAAGTCGGTCGCCGTCAAGGCACCGGGCTTCGGCGACCGCCGCAAGGCGATGCTGCAGGACATGGCGATCCTCACCGGTGGCCAGGTCATCAGCGAGGAGATCGGCCTCAAGCTGGAGAACGCGTCGCTCGACCTGCTCGGCAAGGCGCGCAAGGTCGTCGTCACCAAGGACGAGACGACGATCGTCGACGGCGGCGGCGAGGCTGACCAGATCTCCGGCCGCGTCAACCAGATCCGTGCCGAGATCGAAAAGAGCGACTCCGACTATGACCGCGAGAAGCTCCAGGAGCGCCTCGCGAAGCTGGCCGGCGGCGTGGCCGTCATCAAGGTCGGCGCGGCCACCGAGGTCGAGTTGAAGGAGCGCAAGCACCGCATCGAGGACGCCGTACGCAATGCGAAGGCGGCCGTCGAGGAGGGCATCGTCGCCGGTGGCGGCGTCGCGCTCGTGCAGGCCGGCAAGACCGCGTTCGACAAGCTGGACCTGGTCGGCGACGAGGCGACTGGGGCGACCATCGTCAAGGTGGCGCTGGACGCGCCGCTGCGCCAGATCGCCGTCAACGCCGGCCTCGAGGGCGGTGTCGTGGTGGAGAAGGTGCGCAACCTGCAGATCGGTCACGGCCTGAACGCCGCGACCGGTGAGTACGTCGACATGCTCGCGGCCGGCATCCCCGACCCGACGAAGGTCGTGCGCTCGGCACTGCAGAACGCCGCGTCGATCGCGGCGCTGTTCCTGACGACCGAGGCAGTCGTCGCGGACAAGCCGGAGAAGGCGGCCGCCCCGGTCGGTGCTCCGGGCGGCGGTGACATGGACTTCTGACGAAGTCCGGCGTACCAGCGCCAACCAGCAACACCATCCAGTCAGTGGGCGGGTCGCTTCGGCGGCCCGCCCACTGTTCGCGTCCCGGCTGTTCCTATCACAGCGCCGCTCGTATCACTCTGCCGTCGCCCACGACGGCAGAGTGGTACGAGCTCGCGACAGTCACGTCGCAAGAATCGCCGCGTGCCGAGGCTCCGTCTCCCGCACGCGCGCCGTCACCTCGCGAATGTAGCGCACGACGTTTCGCGGGTAGGGTCGTCGCATGGCCGATGGGACCGTCGTCGCGCAAGACATGCAGATCGAGCGCATTCGCACTCTTCTCGCCACCACACCAATCATCGACGGGCACAACGACCTACCGTGGTCGGTCCGAGGCCGTACCCGTTATGACCTGTCTGGCCTGGACGTGTCGACGGATCTGACCGCGACGGGTTTGCACACCGACATCCCTCGGCTGCGGGCCGGCGGGGTCGGTGCCCAATTCTGGTCCGTCTTCGTGCCGTGCACGTTGTCGGGTGAGTCAGCCGTCACCGCGACGCTCGAGCAGATCGACTTCGTTTACCAGCTTGCCGCCCGCTATCCGAAGGACTTCGTGGTTGCGCGTACCGCGGATGAGGTCGAAGCCGCATACGCCGCGGGCCGCATCGCATCGCTCATCGGCGTGGAGGGCGGGCATTCGATCGCGAACTCGCTCGGCGCATTGCGCATGCTCGCCTCGCTGGGCACTCGCTACATGACCCTGACCCATTCGAACAACACCGCGTGGGCGGACAGCGCCACGGATGAGCCAGCGGTGGGTGGGTTGTCGGCCTTCGGGCAAGAGGTGGTACGCGAATGCAACCGCCTCGGCGTGATGGCGGATCTGTCGCATGTCGCACCGACCACAATGCACGCCGCGCTGGATGTGTCTACCGCGCCGGCGTTTTTCTCGCACTCGAGCGCACGCGCCGTGACCGATCATCCGCGCAACGTGCCCGACGACGTGCTGACTCGGGTACGGGACACGAATGGTGTGGTGATGGTCACGTTCGTCTCCGGCTTCGTGAACGCGGCATGTCACGAATGGATGGACACGCTCCTGGTGTTCCAGCGCGGGATGGCCGACGAGCACGACGACGACGGAACGAGCGCCCGCGAAGCGATCGAAGCCTACGTCGCCGAACATCCACGCCCGGCGTGCTCGGTCACCGACGTCGCGGACCACGTCGAACACGTCCGCGATGTGGCCGGCGTGGACGCGGTCGGGCTCGGCAGCGACTTCGACGGCTTCACTGGGCCGCCGGACGGGCTCGCCGACGTGTCGGCCTACCCGAATCTGCTTGCCGAGCTGGCCGACCGTGGCTGGTCCGACGACGACCTTGGCAAGCTCACGTGGCGCAACGCCGTCCGTGTGCTGCGCGATACCGAGGCCGCGGCGCGGGCGGCGCAGGTCACCCGCGGGCCGTCGTTGGCGACGTTGGACCAGGCGCCCGCCGAGGTGTGACACCGCGCGTCGACGACCCGAGCCGGCCACCGAACCGCGTGCATCCACGCCGCGGCGAGGCGAGCGGGCGTTACCGTGGACGGCGTGCGACGAGATCCCGCCGTATCACGCTTTGCCGCCGGCGCACTGTCGCCGGCCCGACGCACAACCGACCTCGCCCGGCTGCGGAGCGAACGCTTCGATGTTCTGATCATCGGCGGTGGGGTGACCGGAGTGGGCGCCGCGCTGGATGCCGCGTCGCGCGGCCTGTCCGTGGCACTGGTCGAGGCACGGGACCTCGCGTCCGGCACGTCCAGCCGGTCCAGCAAGCTCATCCACGGCGGTCTGCGATATCTCGAGCAACTTGAGTTCGGGCTGGTGCACGAGGCATTGCGCGAGCGCGGACTGCTCGCCACCCGGCTCGCCCCGCATCTGGTCCGGCCGGTGCCGATCCTCGTACCACTGACCACGAGTCCGATGACCGGCATGTCACCCGTACACATGGTTGGCGGGGCGCACGCGGCTGCGACGCCAGCGCGACGCCTGGCCGGCCAGGGGCGCGAGATCGCATACCGGTTGTGGCAGCGCGGTTACCTCGGCGCCGGAGTAGCGCTTTACGACGTGTTCGCCGGTCTCCTCGGTGGCCAGCGCGGTATGCCGCCGCACCGCCATCTGTCCAAGTCCAGCGCGCGACGGCTGTTCCCGTCGCTGCGGGAGGACACCCTCGCCGGCGCGATCCGGTACTACGACGGACAGGTCGACGACGCACGCTATGTGGCCACCATGGCCCGGACGGCGGCAAGCCTCGGTGCGGCGATCGTGACGTCGGCCGCCGCCGTCTCGTTGCTCCGCGATGCGCGCGAGGTGACCGGCGCACGGGTCCGAGACATGGAGACCGGCGAGGAGTTCGACGTGGCGGCGCGAACCGTGGTGGCGGCCGCCGGCGTGTGGAGCGACGACATCGCGGGGCTCCTGAGTGGACCGAGCGCGCCGACCCGCGCCGGTCTGCGGGTACGAGCCAGCAAGGGCGTACACCTGGTGGTGCCACGGTCGGCGATTTCCGGCGACGCCGGTTTGATCCTGCGCACCGCGACGTCGGTGCTGTTCGTGTTGCCGTGGGGCGGCCACTGGATCATCGGTACCACCGACACGGACTGGTCGCTGGACCGCAGCCATCCGGCCGCGTCCGCTCGCGACATCGTCTACCTGCTCGACCAGGTGAACGGCTGGCTGGATCGGCCGGTGACACCGGATGACATCGAGGGCGTCTACGCCGGGCTGCGCCCGCTGCTGTCGGGCGAGGACGAGCAGACGTCCGCGCTGTCCCGCGAGCACGCGGTCGTCGAGCCGATGCTCGGCATCATGGTGGTGGCCGGCGGGAAATACACGACATACCGCGTGATGGCCGCGGACGTGATCGACCGGGTGGTACGCCGGCTGGGAACGTTCGGGTTGGACGGCCCGCCCGCGTCGCACACCGATCGTCTGCCATTGCTCGGAGCGGACGGGTTTCCGGCGATGTGGCAAAACCGCGCCGACATAGCGCGCCGCCGCGGCATCGCGGTCGGCGTGTTCGAGCACCTGCTCGAGCGCTACGGCACGCTCGCCACGGACGTGCTTACGCTCGTCGACGCGGATCCTCGGCTCGGGCGCCCGCTCGCCGGCGCCCCGGAGTATCTGGCCGCCGAGGTCGTCTACGCGGTCACCGCCGAAGGTGCGCTGCACGTGGAGGACGTGTTGACCCGGCGTACCCGCATCTCGATCGAGACCGCTCACCGCGGCGCGGAAAGCGCCGAGGCGGCCGCGGAATTGATGGCTCCGCTGCTCGGCTGGGACGGGGCGGCACGCGACCGGGAGGTGGCCAACTACCTAGCCAGGGTGGCCGCGGAGCGCGAATCGCAGCAGATGCCGGACGACTTGACGGCCGACGCCGCGCGGCTCGGCGCAGCGGAGGTCCGCCTCGGGTTGCCGCGCCGGTCCGCACCGGTGGGCGGCTAGCGCGCCGCCGGCGCGGTGGTGTCCGGCGCGGTGGTGTCCGGCGCGGCATCCGGTGTCACGGCGTGGGCGGCGATTACCTTGCCGGGGTTCATCAGGTTCGCCGGGTCGAGTGCTTCCTTGATGGCGCGGTGCACGCGGAGACCGACCGGCCCCAGCTCGGTGGCGAGCCAGTCGCGCTTGAGCGTGCCGATTCCGTGCTCGCCAGTGACCGTGCCGCCAAGCGACAGCCCGAGCGCGAGGATCGCGTTGAACACTCGCCGTCCCGCCTCAACGCTCGACTCGTCGCGCCGGTCGACGACGATGATCGGGTGGAGGTTGCCGTCGCCGGCGTGACCGATCATCCCGACCGGTACGCCCGACTCGGCGCTGATCTTGTCGACGCCCTCGATCATCTCGGTGAGCCGGGACACCGGCACCGCAACGTCGTCGATGATCAGTGCGCCGCCGTCTCCGTACGTGGTGTGGGCCAGTCGTTCCATCGCTGGATGCGCAAGTCGCCGAGCGGCAAGCAGCGCGGCCGCCTCGTCCGCATCCGACGCGGTGAACGTCTCGGTCGCGCCGGCCGCATCGCAGAGCGCCGCGAGGTTTGCGATGTCGGCCGGTGCACGCTCGCCGGTGTCAACAGCGGCGAGCAGCAGTGCGATCGGCGGCGCGCTGTCCGGCTGGTTTAGCCCCATCGGTCGCAGCGCCTCGATGGCGCCGAGATGCGTACGGTCGATCAGCTCCAACATGCTCGGTGTCGCGCCGCTCGTCACGATCGCGGTCACCGCGGCACCGGCGGCGGCAACGCTGGGGAATGTGGCGGCGAGCGTCAGCCCCTGGTCGGCGATGGGTCGCAACGCGACGGTGATCTCGGTGATGATGCCGAGCGTGCCCTCCGCGCCGACGAACAGATGCGTGAGGTCATAGCCGGCCACGCCCTTCGCGGTGCGTCGACCGCAGCGCAGCACCTCGCCGTCCGCGAGCACGATCTCCAGCCCGAGCACGAACGCACTCGTCACGCCGTACTTGACGCAACACATGCCACCGGCGTTGGTGGATACGTTGCCGCCGATGGTCGACGAGTCCCACGAGCCGGGATCTGGCGGGTAGCGGAGCCCCTCCTCGGCGACCGCGGCGGCGAGTCGGGCGTTAACGACACCGGGCTGCACGACCGCGAGTCGGTTGACCGCGTCGATTTCGAGTACGCGATCCATCGCGGTCATGGAGACCACGATCGCGCCGTCGATTGCGTTCGCCGCGCCGGCGAGCCCGGTACGAGCGCCTTGCGGGACGAGTGGAATCCGGTGTGCCGCCGCGATCCGGACGATCGCGCTGACTTCGGCGGTGCTTCGCGGCCGTACGACTGCGAGCGGCGTACCGGCCTCGCACAGATCGGCCTCGTCACGTCGATAGCCGCGCATCAGATCCGGATCGGTCACCACAGCGGTGACTTCGGCCAATTCGGCGAGGACTCCGGGGGAGAGCGTCATGCGTCGACAGCCTAGCCGCGACTGTCCGGAGTGGGTTGCGTGCCGCGGCCCTCGAGCAGCGGCGTCGTTCGACGCCAGCGGATGCCGTCTGCTTCGTCGCGTCGTCGTCGGGCGATCCCGGCGAGCGCTTCCAGCACGATCCGGTTGCCGAGCAACGCAGTGATCTCTGCGTGGTCGTACGGCGGCGAGACCTCCACCACGTCCATCCCGGCCACCGGCAACTCGTGGCAGATGCGCGACACGGCATCGAGCAGCTGCCGTGCGGTCATTCCGCCCGGCTCCGGCGTACCCGTGCCGGGCGCGTGACCGGGGTCGCAGACGTCCACGTCGACCGAGAGGAACACCGAATCGCAGCCATCGAGCGCGATCGCGAACGCCTCGTCGAGCACGGCATCGAGGCCGCGGTCCACGATCTCGCTCATGTGATAGGAGTTCATGCCGTGGTCGGCCATCCAGTCGAGGATCTCCGGTCCCGGCCAGTAGCCGCGCAGTCCGAGTTGCAGGAACCGGTCGCCGCGGACAGCGCCCGACTCGATGAGCAACCGCATCGGGTGGCCGTGGCCGTAGAGCGAGCCATACGTGATGTCGCCGGTGTCGGCGTGCGCGTCGAAGTGGATGACGGAAACCTTGCCGGCACCGGTGTGCCGTGACACGCCGGTCACGTCCGGCCAGGTGATCGTGTGGTCGCCGCCGAGGATCACCGGGACTGCGCCGTGCGTCGCCACGAACGCGACGGCGTCTTCGATCGCCGTACAACTGCGAAGGATCTCGCCGCTATAGGTCTCGACATCTCCGGCGTCCTTGACGACGAGATCTGTGGACAGCGGCTCGACGCGCATCGACATGTGCGGACGCTTGCCGTCATATCCGAGGTAGTCGCAGCCTCGGATGGCGGCCGGGCCGAAACGGGTGCCGGGCCGGTGGGACGTGCCGCCGTCGAACGGCGCGCCGATGATCACCACGTCGGCGTCGGCGTACGTCTCCGGATCCTGCCAGTCGCACGCCGGCACGCCGTTGAACGTGAAGTCCGGGCCGTACATGTGTCCGTATCGCGTCATGCCCGTCACGCTAGCGTGAACGCATGATCCTCGTGGACGACGCGGTGTGGCCCGGGCGCGGTCGGGCCGCCGGGCGGCTATGGGCCCACCTCGTCAGCGACGTGTCCTACCACGAGCTGCACGCGTTCGCGGAGATGCTGGGCGCGCCGCGGCGCGGATTCGAGCGCGACCATTACGACATCCCGGCCGAGATGGTGCCGCGCGCGCTGTCGCTTGGCGCGGCTCACGTCACGTCGAAGGAACTCGTCCGGCGGCTCACCGCCGCCGGGCTGCGCCGTCCGAAACATCGGCGGCCGGCGCAACAGTGAGGTCCTTGTCCTCCATCTCCCACGCGTGGTCCATCACGTGGAACGCGGAGTGCCGGAGCAGGAACGGCAACGACCACGACCGCATCGGCCGGTTGATTTCACCGCGGTGGTATGCCCTGATCGCTTCCAGATACGAAGCCCGGTAGGCCGGCAGGGCGTCCCCCATGGCGCCGTACTCGGGAATGGCCAGCCCGACCCGCTTCGCGAATTCCTCGCTCTCGTTGCGGATCACGTGCCTGATGATGTGGTCACGGTCGCGGCCGCCACCGCGCGGGCCCTTGGCCATCTCCGGGGACACCCGCGCGCCGACCGCGTCAAAATATGCCCAGCACGCCTGCAGCAAAGCGATCCTGCGTTCGAGTTCGGCATCCGTCATCGGTCCGTCCTCAAAGGAACTCGGTGCGAACGAGATGCCCCAGAAATCGGTCGAGCCGGGCCCGACCCTGTCCTCGACGATGTCGAAGCTGCCGGCACGATCGAACTGCCTGCCGAAGCCCGCTGCTGCGGCGACCGGTTGGTAGCGCTCGCGATATGCCTCGAGCGTCGACAGCGCCTCGTCCACGGTCTTCGCGCCGCGGCTCCAGCCGGACCAGTCGAGGGCATACGCCACGAATCGCTTTCCCTTGGGCCCTCGCTCGAGGACGATGCGCACTGCCATGGCTGCCTCCCGCCGGCAGCCTAAGGCATCGGTCCGACGGACAGCTCGCGCAACTCGTTGCGCAGGTTCGCGCGCGCCCGCGCCTCCCACGCATCGCGATGCGGCGCGAGGTGATAGATCGGATCAAGAGCCAGGAGATTCGCCAGTACGGTCAACCGCCCGGCCCGAAACGCGTAGTCGGGAACGTGGGCGTATTCGGCGCGGATTTGTTCGGTGTAGTGGCGGTATCGGTCCGGCTCGGTGCCGAGGATCGCGAGATCCGCATCGGCGAGCAGCGCGCCGTTCGGGTCGGCCGGACCGACGTGGTGATCGGCGGTCAGCAGCACAAGACGTACCACCTCTGCGGTCTGATCGCCGTTGACCGCAAGGCGCGGCAGCATGGTCGCGGCGAGATCGGCGCTCGCGCGCTCGTTCGCACCGGCGGCGAGCGCGGCCGGATCGTAAACCGCGTCGTGGAACCACGTCGCGAGCCGTACGGCCGACAGATCGGCACTGGCAAACGACTCGGCCGCGTCGACGACGTCGAGCATGAATGTCAGGTGGTCGACGGTGTGATAGCGGCGCACCGGTTCCGACCAGCGGTCGAGCAGATCCGCTCCGGCCGCATCCGCGGCCGCGCTGGCCGCGGCCGAAGCCGACACCCCGGAAGTCGACGCCGCGGCCGGCAGAGCCGCCCGCCATCGCGCAAGAAGCGTCATACGTTCCGCCGGAGTCAGCGCCACGGTCGCACGAGCCATCCGACCTACGACGCGAGCACGTCGTCCGCGTCGACGATCGTGTACGCGTAACCCTGCTCGGCGAGGAACCGCTGGCGGTGCGCCGCGTATTCGGTGTCGATCGTGTCGCGGGCGACGACCGTGTAGAAGTGCGCCTGCCGGCCGTCCGCCTTCGGCCGAAGGATGCGACCGAGCCGCTGTGCCTCCTCCTGGCGGGAGCCGAACGTACCCGAGACCTGGATCGCGACCGCTGCCTCGGGCAGGTCGATGGAGAAGTTGCCGACCTTCGAGATGACGAGCGTCGGCACCTCGCCGTTGCGGAACGCGTCGAAGAGGCGCTCGCGCTCCTTCGTCGTCGTGGAGCCCTGCACGATCGGCGCGTCGAGGAATTCGCTGAGCGCGTGCAACTGGTCGATGTACGCGCCGATCACCAGCACCTGATCGCCGCGGTGCCGCTCGACGAGCTTGCGTACCAACGGCAGCTTCGTCCGGGCGGTGGCCGCGACGCGGTAGCGCTCCTCGGGCTCCGATGTCGCGTACGCCATGCGTTCCGCATCAGTGAGCGTCACGCGGACCTCAGTGCAGTCGGCCGGCGCGATCCAGCCCTGTGCCTCGATGTCCTTCCACGGTGCGTCGTAGCGCTTCGGACCGATCAGCGAGAACACGTCGCCCTCGCGACCGTCCTCGCGGACGAGCGTTGCGGTCAAACCGAGACGGCGCCGCGCCTGCAGATCGGCGGTGAACCGGAAGATCGGCGCGGGCAGCAGGTGCACCTCGTCGTAGATGACCAGACCCCAATCGCGCGCGCCGAACACGTCGAGGTGCGCGAACGCGCCGCCGCGGCGGGTCGTCAGCACCTGGTACGTGGCGATCGTCACCGGGCGGATCTCCTTGCGCTCGCCGGA
Source organism: Micromonosporaceae bacterium (assembly GCA_035263025.1). Lineage (GTDB taxonomy): Bacteria > Actinomycetota > Actinomycetes > Mycobacteriales > Micromonosporaceae > DASQPR01. The sequence continues at coordinate 1,213 of DATFRR010000033.1, read as the reverse complement.
GTATTCGCCGATCTCGTCGGCGGTCAGCGAAGTGCGTGCGATCAGCTCACGCTTCCATTGGCGGCCGGCGACCGTGTTCGTGACGAGGATGAGCGTCGTTGCTTTCGCTTCGGCCATCGCGGCCGCACCGACCAGGGTCTTGCCGGCGCCGCATGGGAGCACGACGACACCCGAACCGCCGGCCCAGAAATGATCGACCGCCTCGTGTTGGTACGAGCGAAGCGACCAGCCGTCTTCCTTCAAGTCGATCGGGTGTGCCTCGCCGTCGACGTACCCGGCGAGGTCTTCGGCCGGCCAGCCGAGCTTCAGCAGCGCCTGCTTGAGCCGGCCGCGTTCGGACGGGTGCACGGCGATGGTGTCCGAGTCGACGTGTGCGCCGAGCATCCCGGCCAGCTTCTTCGACTTCGCGACCTCGACGAGCACCGCACGGTCGAGACCGCGCAGCACCAGACCGTGCGCCGGATCGTGGACGAGTTGCAGGCGACCGTAGCGGTCCATCGTCTCCGCGACGTCGACGAGCAGTGCATGCGGCACCGGGTAGCGCGAATACGTCAGCAGCGCGTCCACGACGGACTCCGCGTCGTGGCCGGCGGCGCGGGCATTCCACAGGCCGAGCGGGGTCAGGCGATATGTGTGTACGTGTTCTGGCGAGCGCTCGAGTTCCGCGAACGGCGCGATCGCCATCCGGCATGCGCGCGCATCAGGGTGATCGACCTCGAGCAGGAGTGTCTTGTCGGACTGGACGATCAGCGGCCCGTTGGTCACACGTTCCCTCGCTCTACGTGAGTGGACGCGGACCGCGCGTCAAGGCGAGCGGCCCCCGATGGTGGCCTCCTGCGCGGCCACGAAATCCAAGTCTTGCACGCTCCGACGGACCGTCCGGCGCATCGTCGCGCACCCATTGGTTCGATGTGCTGACCAAAAGAATTAGTTCGTGGCCTAGGTGCAACCGCCCTCCAACGACCGGTCGTCTAACCGTTATGCATGGCGCGCGGAGTTAGCGAGTCCCGCGCTGCTTCGCAGGGCACTGGACCAGTGTCGCCGCGCTGGTGCCGTGGTGCGAGCCGTGCATGCGGTGCCGGATGCACGCGTTCGGACCGTTGGGTAGCACGGGCGGGTGCGTTTGGGGGCGCACCCGCCCCGCGACCCGGCCACCGGGGGCGAGCGCGTGATCCCGCACCGCAGGCTCGCATATTGTCCACCGTCCGCGCTG
>DATFRR010000032.1:0-17431 GCA_035263025.1 Micromonosporaceae bacterium | reverse complement strand
CTGAGTTACCCGCCGTGAAAGGCACAAAACACCCCAACGTCGTGACGAACGTCACCGCAAATGCGCTGGTACGTGCAACTTTCGCCCACCGCTCGCCCACCGCGGACGCCCAGCAACTTCCCGGTTTCGTCCAGCGGGTTGCCGAGCTTGCCACAGCGCCACCACAGCGGATGCGGCCTTGTGCCGTCTTGTCGTAAGGGCGTGTCGTCGTCAGGGGCGTGTTGTCGTCAGGGGCGTGCTTCTCGCCACGCCGCCAGCACTTCGGCTTCTTCGTCCGAATTCAGACCCGCCTTGCGCGCCGGCGCTTCGGCCGCGTCGCCACCGACGGCCTCGCTGCCGTCGCGATTGATGGCCTCGGTGCCGGCGCCACTGGCGGCCTCGGTGCCGGCCGATCGCGCGCTCGCCGGTCGCGCGGATCGCAGCCACTCCAAGGTGTCGCGAGCAGTGTCCACAAGGGGCCTGGCGACCAGCCCGGCGGCTTGCGGCGCGGTGCCGTCGTGCGTGAGGAAGCCGCCGTAGTCCGGCAACGGCAGCCACAGCGGCAGCGACCGTGGGCCGGCCCACGGATTCACGCCATGGTCGATGAGGAACGCGTCGTCGACCCACGTGAACCGCGGCGCCCCGGCGCCGACCCCGGTCGCGACGTCGACGAGGAACTGCGCGCGGGTCACGGGTACGCCGACCCCGTCGTACGTGCCGGCGATGCGATTACGGCCGGCCAGTGCCAGCCAGGTGCCGAGATCCCGTACGTCGACCCACTGCACGAGATCCTCCGGTGTACCAGGCGCCAGCACCTCGCCGTGCCGGGCGAGGCGGTCCGGCCAGTAGGTGAACCGGTCGCTGCGATCCTCCGGCCCGACGATCAGCCCGGCGCGACACACGAACGACCGGTCGACGCCGACTGTCGAGGTCACTGCCTGCTCGCAGGCGACCTTGCACGGGCCGTAGTTCACGAACCCGTCGGCGAACGGATCGTCGACCTCGGGCGGCGCGGGATCGTGCACTGGAGCGTTCGCGGCTCGCTGATGTGGCGTCGCCGAGTCGGTGTAGACCGAACCGGACGACACGTAGACCCAGTGGTCGACGCGGTCCGCGAGCGCGGCAAGTGCCCCGCGCACATGCGAGGGCCGGCTGGACACGTCGACGACCGCGTCGTACGAGCCGTCGATCGCCGCGTACGACGCCGGATCGTTGCGATCGATCGTGACGAAGCGCGCGTCGTCCGGAGCCTGTCCGGCTCGGCCACGGGCGGCGCATGTCACGTCGTCACCGGCGTCGAGCGCGGCACGGGCCGTGGCCTTGCCCAGGAACACGTTGCCACCGAGGATCAGCAGTCGCATAGGCCCATGCTGCCGTACCGGTCCCTCGCTTCGCACCCGACCGTGCCCTTGATCAAACCCCCGATCCGCCAACCCCGCGGATCCGCTGGGCGACACGTCACTGAACGCAACTGGCGTCCGTTCTGCGGTGGCTTGAGTCGGTCTGTAGCACCCTTGACCGATCCGATGACGCACATGGTGTGCGACGACGCGGGGTGCGCAAATGGCTCACTAGGCGCACATGCCTCCAACCCAGCGGAGCGCTTCATGCCGATGGCCGAAGTGGAGCAATTCTCCTACGGCATCACGAACCCCGTTCTCGCCTGTGCGATGGCGTACGTCGGCTGTCTGCTCGGCCTCATCTGCGCGGCGCACGGGCGCACCCTGCCACGCGGCCGTCAGCGCGCGACGTGGCTGTTCGCCGGCGCTGCCGCGATCGGCGGCGGCGGCATCTGGCTGATGCACATGATGGCGATGCTCGGTTTCGACGTCGAAGACACGCCGATCGGCTTCAATGTCTGGCTCATCCTCGGCAGCCTGGCCCTCGCGATCGCGGTCATCAGCGGCGGGATCTTCCTGGTGGCGTACGGAAAGCGGTCCGTGCCGCGCCTCCTTGTCGGTGGCATCCTGACCGGGATCGGTGATTCCGGGCAGCACTACGTCGCCATGTCGGCGGTCCACATCAACGGCTCGTTCTCGTTCGACCCCCACTTCGTTGCATTGTCACTAGCGATCTCGCTCGTCGCGTCGACGACCGCGCTGTGGTTCACGCTCGCCGCGCGGCACGGCGCGCACTTCCTCGCCGCCGCACTTGTGATGGCGGTCGCGGCCACCGGCACGCACTACTCCGCGATGGCAGCGCTCGGCGTTCACGTGGACGAGACACCACACGACGTCGCCGGCGTGCAGTCCACCGCATTCGTGATCCCGATCCTGCTGCTAGCCATCGCCGCGCTGGTCTGCCTGCTGTTCGCCGGACTCAACGTGATCGGCGACGACCAGTTCGCGCTGCGCGTGAACCCGGACATCCTGGCCGGGCGGGGTCCAATGGTCTATCGCGGACCGAACGCGTCGCGCCCGCTTTGGGGAACGCGCGCGAACCAGGCCCGCACCGGCCGGCCCGCGCCACCAGGGCCGCCGGTCCGCCCCGGAGGTGCCGGCCCGCGACCGGATCGCGCGCAGTCGCTGCGGGCGATCGGGACAAGCACGAGCGAGCTGCGACTGCTCGGCGCGGATCGCGAGCGGCTGATGCGCGGCTCGCTCGACGGTCGGAGGCCGCCGCGAGCCGTGGACGGTCGGATGCCGCCGCAACCCGTGGACGGTCGGATGCCGGCGCAACCGGTCGACGGCGGGCACACATCGTCCGCCGACGGCCGGAGCTACCCGCCGGCACACAGCTGGTCAGGACATGTGCAATCGGCCGACGCTCACTGGCCGGGCCATGTCCCACCGCCGACGGACGACGACACCGGGCCGCGACGGCTCGTCACGCGTGCCGAGCTCGCGCCCGGCGAAGACGTCTGACCGCCGCTCGGCTCAGAGCACCCGGGCCAGCTGCTCGACCGCCCAGTCGACCTCGTCGGCGGTGATGCACAACGGCGGTGCGAGGCGGATCGTCGAGCCGTGCGTGTCCTTCACCAGCACGCCGCGCTCCATCAGGCGCTGGCTCGCGGCTCGCCCGGTTATCAGCGCCGGGTCGATGTCGATGCCGGCCCATAGACCACGGCTACGCACCTCGGTGATGCCGTGGCCGACCAACTCGTCGAGCCGCGCCCGCAGGCGGGCGCCGAGTTCGATGGCGCGTGCTTGGAACTCGCCGGTATTGAGCATCCGGATCACGGTCCGGGCCACGGCGCAGGCCAACGGGTTGCCGCCGAACGTCGAGCCGTGTTCGCCCGGTTTGAGCGTGCCGAGCACGTCGCGCGAACCGGCAACCGCCGACACCGGCACGATGCCGCCGCCGAGCGCCTTGCCGAGCACGTACATGTCGGGTACGACGCCGTCGTGCTCGACCGCGAACGTCGTTCCGGTGCGACCCAGGCCGGACTGGATCTCGTCCGCGATGAACAGGACGCCTCGGGCGGCGGTGGCGTCGCGTACCCCGGCGAGGTAGCCGGTCGGCGGCACGATGACGCCGGCCTCGCCTTGGATCGGTTCGAGCATCACGGCAACCGTCGTGTCGTCGATCGCGCTGGTAATCGCGTCGAGGTCGCCGTACGGCACGACGACGAATCCGGGTGTGTACGGACCGAAGTCGGCGCGCGCGTCCGGATCGGTGGAGAAGCTGATGATGGTCGTGGTGCGCCCGTGGAAGTTGCCGGCCGCCACGATGATCTTTGCCTGGTTGTCCGGCACGCCCTTGACCTGGTAGCCCCATTTGCGGGCGAGCTTTATCGCGGTCTCCACCGCCTCGGCACCGGTGTTCATCGGCAGCACGAGATCGGTGCCACACAGCTCGGCCAGCTCGTGGCAAAACGGCCCGAACTGGTCGTGCACGAACGCGCGGCTGGTGAGCGTGACGCGGTCGAGTTGAGCGTGCGCGGCCCGCACGAGCTCGGGATGGCGGTGGCCGAAGTTGAGTGCCGAATAGCCGGCCAGGCAGTCCAGGTAGCGCCGGCCGTCCACGTCGGTGACCCAGGCACCCTCCGCATCGGCGATGACCACCGGCAGCGGGTGATAGTTGTGCGCGGTCCAGGTATCCGCCTCGGCCAACGCGAGCGTCGTACGGTCGCCGAGCCGACCCGGCACGTGACCAATCTCGCCGGTCGGCGGGTGACCCGCGAACGTAGTCATCGCCGCACCTCCAACGTGCAACACTTCGGACCGCCGCCGGCCCGCCGCAGTTCCGACATGTCGACGCCAACCGGCTGGTACCCCTCCGACGCTAACCGTCGGGCCAGGTCAGACGCCTGTACGGGCAGCACGACGCGCTCGCCGTCGCTGACCGCGTTGAGCCCGAGCACCGCGGCGTCACGCGCGGTCGCCTTGATCGCCGTCGGGTAGAGCCGCTCGAGCACTCGCCGGCTCCCCGGCGAAAACGCCTCGGGCAGGTAGGCAATCTCCGGCCGGCCGCTGCCGGGCGTGGGATGCAGCACGCACAGCGCCGTGTCGAGATGGTAGAAGCGCGGGTCGACGAGCTGGAGCGTGATCACTGGTCGGCCGAACAGCTCCTGCACCTCGGCGTGCGCGGCGTGGTCGGTCCGGAAACCGGTGCCCGCCAGGATCATGTCGCCGGCAAGCAGCACGTCGCCCTCGCCCTCGTTGGTCGCCTTCGCCGCCTGTGTCGGAAAGCCGGCGCGGGTGAACCAGTCGAGGAACGCCGGTCCCTCGGCCGCCCGCTCCGCGTATTTGAACGACACCCCGAGCACGGTGCCGTCGATGACGGTCGCGCCGTTGGCGGTGAACACCATGTCGGGCAGGCCGGGCAATGGCTCGATGAAGTCGACCTCGTGCCCGAGGTCGCGGTAGGTCCCGACGAGACGTGTCCACTGGTCGATCGCGCGGGCAACGTCCACCGGCTCGGCCGGATCCATCCATGGATTGATCGCGTAATCCACCGCGAAGTGGGTGGGTCGGCACATCAAGTAATGCCGGCGCATGCGCCCTCCGTGAGCCCGACGTCGTTGTCGCTTCTGACGGTATTCGGGCCGGGTACCCGGTGACATGGCCGGATCTTGCGTGTCTGCGGCGTTTCATTGCGTCGTTGCGGTCGGATGCGGCGATCCGTTGCGCATCATCGGGAGCGATTGGGCCGCCGACGGCACACCCGGGCGGCACGCTCGCGGCCGGGTCAGATCTCGCGCCAACGCTCCTGACCGGCGATCAACGTTCGTACGCAGTCGAACGCGTGATCCTCGTCGCGGAACTCGAACCAGCGGCTGCGCCCCTCGGCGCCGCCCTCACGCGCCTCGACCCACCACACGCCACCGTCTTCGTAAAGCACGACGTCGCGCCGTGCGAGCCGCCCCCACTTGCCGTTCCACCAGAACTTGCGCCGCTCCATGACGCTATTCGAACACACGTACGAGCGATTGGCACCCCAACGGACCGACAATCCGCAGGTCCGGACGGTCGGTTATGGCACCCTCCCTAGATTAACTGAAAGGTTTCTTGACTATTACGAACACCACTGTCAACAATGTTTCCTGAAGCCGGCCGAAGGCACCCGGCCGCGAGCACCCCTCACACCGAGCCGCATGGAGGACCCTGCGATGGACCGTCGTCTCGCCGGGCTCGCCGACGCGGTGCTGCAGCCCGGCTTCGACGGCACCTCGCCGCCCGACTGGATTCGACGCCGGCTCGCCGACGGCCTGCGGTCGGTGGTTCTCTACGCCCGCAACATCGGGCACGCCGAGCAGGTCGCCTCGCTCACCGCCGCGCTACGGGCCGAGCGGCCCGACGTCATCGTCGCGATCGACGAGGAAGCCGGTGACGTGACCCGGTTAGAGGCGCGGACCGGCAGCTCGCGCCCCGGCAATCTGGCGCTCGGTGCCGCCGACGACGTCGAGCTGACCGAGGCCGTCGCCCACCATCTCGGCCGGGAACTCGCCGGGCTCGGCATCACGCTCGACTACGCGCCGGACGCCGACGTGAACTCCAACCCAGACAATCCGGTGATCGGCGTACGAGCCTTCGGCGCTGACCCGCAGCTCGTCGCACGGCACACCGTGGCGTGGGTACGCGGACTTCAGTTGGCCGGCGTTGCGTCGTGCGCGAAGCACTTCCCGGGACACGGCGACACCGGCGTCGACTCGCATCACGACGTACCCGTGATCGCCGCCGATCGCGCATCGCTGGACGCCTGCGAGCTCGTACCGTTTCGGGCCGCGATCGACGCGGGCGTCCGCGCCGTCATGACCGGTCACCTGGTGGTGCCCGCCGTTGATCCCCATCGACCCGCCACGTTGAGCAAACCGGTCCTCACCGACCTGCTGCGCGTCGACCTCGGCTTCGACGGGCTGATCGTCACGGACGCCATCGAAATGGACGCGGTAGCCCGCCGCTATGGACTCGGCGGCGCCACGGTGGCCGCGCTCGCCGCTGGCGCGGACGCGGTGTGCGTCGGCGGCGAACTCTGGGACGAGGCGACCGCGGTCGGCCTCCGCGAGGCGATCGTGCGCGCGGTGCTCGACGGCGCGTTGACCGAGGAGCGTTTGGTCGACGCGGCCGAGCGGGTCGCGACGCTCGCCTCGTGGTCGCGTGCCGCGAGACTCGTGTCGCACCGCGTCGGCACCGGATCACCTCATCCGGGGCTCACCGCCGCGCGTCGCGCGATCCGCATCACGGCCGCCCCGGACGGCGTCCCCTGGCCGTTCCCGGCCGCTCCGCATGTCGTGGAGTTGTCACCGCCGATGAACATGGCGATCGCACCGGGTACGCCCTGGGGTGTCCTGGCGCCGCTGTCGGCACTCGTACCCGCGACCACCGGCATCCGTCTGACCGACGCGGACCTCGACGGCGACGCGGCGATCGCGGAGGCTATCGACGCGCAGCTCGACCGCGCCGCCGGTCGGTCGATTGTCGTGGTCGTCCGTGACGCGCACCGTCACGAGTGGATGCGCAACGCGCTCAAGCACGTGCTGGCCACGCGGCCGGACGCCGTCGTGGTGGAGATGGGCCTGCCGGCCGGTCCGCTCGCGGCCACCCAGATCTGCACCTATGGCGCGTCGTCCGCGTGTGCGCGAGCCGTCGCCGAGCTGCTCGCTGGCGTCGGACCGAGCAGCGAACAGCCGGCCGCCGCGCTCGCGCACTGATCGCCGGGTCGCCGAGTCGCCCGGTCGCCTGATCGCAGCGCATCCCGGGGCAAGCCACCGCGGTCGTCGCTCCGAATGACTACCGAGTTAACAGCCGCGCACGCCACCGGGGGTTGTCCGCCCGATGGCCGAGCGGAACAATGCACCGTAGGTCAGCGCCAGATGCGTCAACCGGCCCGCGAGCCGCGACGTCGGCGGCCCGCCTCGGTCAGCCTCGGTCAGGGGGGTTCCGTGCCCGATGTCGCGCCCGATCGGGCCGCACGTGTGCGCGCCGCGCTCGAGGCAATCCACCGCGACTACGGCGCGACCGGGCTGGACAGCACGGCCGTTATCGACAACGCCATCGACGATGGTCCCGATCGGGTGCTGTTGCGGGCCGCCGCCACCGCACGGGTTGGCGACGCGCTTGCCGGCCGGTTTGCCGACGCCTCGGCCGACGCCTCGGCTGAGGATGCCGTCCGGGAAGTGGTTGCGGGCAAGCCGGCCGACATCGACGGCGACGAGTGGCGTTTCGTCGTCGAGGAGTACGCGCGCCTGCTCGGCCACCCGATCACCGCGAGGCCAACGTTCCACGGCCGCGCGACGCCCCGGACCCAGCCCAACCGGGGTCGAGTGCTCGACGACACGACGGCCTTCGACATCGCGGCCGGCCTGCCGCCACTGGATTACGCACCACGTCGGCGCAGCATTGCGACGCCGCTGATCGTCGGCATCGCGATCGCGGTCGTGATCGCCGCGGCGGTCACCGTGATCGTGTACGTCAGCACCGGTACGCCCTGCCGTGGCGGGATCTGTGCCGCGGACGCCCCGCCGTCGCCCACCCGGAGCGCCGCGACGGCCACCCCGACCACGCCCGCACCGACGCAGGCGGTCGCCGCGAACGTACCCCCGCTGTCGGCCGTGATGCCCGCCGACGTCGACCTGCCCACCTGCCGTACCACCGACGACGATCCGTTCCTGGACAACGTGATCGCCTATTACGCCTGCCAGGCAGGCGCCACCGCGCGGCTGCCCTACCTGCACGTCTGGGGATACCAGTTCCAGGACCAGGCGACCTACGCGCGGGGCATCGACGCGTTCAACGCGTTCGTGAAGTTCGATCCGACCGCGGCGGAGGGCAGGTGCCCGCCGGTCGCGACGTACGGCAGTGTGCGCTGGCATACGCTCGCCACCCCGGACGTCGAATCGGGCACGCTGGAGTGCTATTCGGACAGCTCAGAGAACCACTACTACGTATGGACGGACGACAGCGAATACACCATCATCGTGGCCGAGTCCGGTCCTGAGCAGGCATTTGCCCAGCTGGACGCGTGGTGGCATGACAACAACCGGAACACCTGACGCGGCGTCGCCGAGCGGTCGACCGGCACACTGGGTCGGTGCGATCGGCGGCGACGACCGCAGTCGACAAGGACAGACCGACAGGGGCCAGATCCGACAGGGGCCAGATCCGACAGGGGCCGAATAGGTGACGAACGACTCGGGATTCGACGCAAGCGGACTCGCGCGCCAGGCGCTGCGAGACGTGAACGCCGGCCACGGCGCCGCCGGACTGGACAACGTCAAGCTGCTCGATCAACTGTTGCCCGACCTGCTCCCGGGTCAACCGCGGGAGGCCAACCTGTTGCGCGCCGCGGCCGGATCTGGCGTGGCCGGGCTGCTGCGTGACCGCCTCGGGCGGATGCCGACCGACGCGGCGGTCCGCGACGTCGCCGCGGTGCTCGCCGCGCGGAGCGCGCTCGATCCGACCGCGTGTGTTTGGGTCGTTGGGGAGTATGCGACCGTCCTCGGTTACCCCGCGCCGGCCACGTTGTCGCCGCCGGTCGGCGGCCCGATCAATGTAGGCGGTGGGCTGGCGGCCGCCGGGACGGTCGCCGATCTAGCGCCGGGCGCGGGGCCGTTTGCGGCGCCGGCGGCACCGAATCCACGACCGGCAGACCCAGCGGGTACGCCCGTCGCGCCGGCCGTCACGCCACCGGCCTCGTGGCCGCCGCTGCCGGTGGACCCGTGGCGCACGAGCGCCCAGCCCGTCTCGCCGAACGTGTCGCTGCCGGACGCAGCTTCGCCGCCGGTGTCGCCGAACGTGTCGCCGAATGTCTCGCCGCAGAATGTCTCTCCATCGAATGAGTCGGCACCGGGCGGCACCGCTGCCATGCCGACGGCCCCGTTTGGTGCGCCGGCCTCGCCGGCCGGCGGTTTGCACCCCGAGCCCGGTCAGCCACCACCCGGCCAGTACGCACCCGGGCAGTACCCGGTGGGCGGCTACCCGCCCAGTGGATACCAGCCCAGTGAATACCTGCCGGGTCAGTTCCCGCCCGGCGCCGGATATCCGTACCCGACACCGAAGCGGAGCAAGGCACCGCTCATTGTCGGCATCGTGATTCTCGTACTGATCGTCGCGGCCGGCGCCGGCATCCTGGCGCTGACGAACCATCCCTCGCACCCGAACGCCGGAGCGTCGCACTCGCCCGGGGCCACCGCGTCGACACCTAGTAGCGGACCATCGCCAGCGACCTCGACGCCGGCCGGTTCCATCCCGACGCTCGACACGCTCATGCCCACCGACCTCGACGTGGACTTGGACTGCGACGTCACGACGACCGGGCGCGACACGGGCGTGACCGGTGTGCTGACCGAATATCAGTGCACCGAACCGAGTACGTCTGACCTGCCCGGCGCGTTCATCGACGCGTACCAGTTCGGCAGCCCCGACTCGCTGACCAAGAGCCTTGCCGCGTTCAACACCGCGCGTGGCTTCGATCCCAACGCGAGCACCAACGACGACTCCTGTCCGCCGACCTCCGACCACGACGGCAAGCTGCAATGGGGCGTCGGCGACAAGCACAACCGCGGCACGCTGGAGTGCTACATCAGCAAGTCGGACACGTGCGTTTACATCTGGACCGACACGGCCGACCGCACACTGTTCTATGCCGGCACGACCGGCCACCAGACATGCGCCGACCTGCAGGACTGGTGGCGCCAGGACAGCGGCAACGCGGACTGACGGCACTCGATGGGCGACGGCGCACCCGTCGCGCCAATTGCTTTCACGCCAACACAAGCAGATCGGAGGGAGGGCGCGAGTGGCACCGTACGGCACGGATCCAGACGACGACACGCGCGTCGTCCTCCCGGGTGGCGGCATCGCGAAGCGGCCGATGCACTTCATCATCGCCGCCGACGGCTCTTACTCGATGAACGGCGAGAAGATGCAGGCGCTCAACTTCGCGATCGCCACGATGCTGCCGCAACTCGTCGAGTGGGAGCGCGCGCAAGAAAACGTCCGCGTGCTCGTCCGCGCCATCAAGTTCGACAATCAGGCGACCTGGCACATCGAGACGCCCACGCCGGTCGCCGATGTGCGGTGGACCCCGCTGCGATGCGAACCGCGAGCGCTCACGCACATGGGCGCCGCGATGCGTTTGATGGCCAGCGTGCTCACCGCGGACCGGCTGGAACGCCGAGCGCTGCGTCCTACTCTCTTGCTGGTGACCGACGGGATCGCGACCGACGACTTCGAGGCCGGCCTCGCCGCGCTACTCGCCACGCCGGGCGGTTCGATGGCAATGCGCATCGCGGTGGCCATCGGACCGGATGCGCGCCGCGAGCAACTCGCCGCGTTCAGCGATCCGGGCGTCGAGGTCCTGCGCGCCGATCGCGCCGATCAGATCCCGGATCTGTTGCTCGCGGTGTCGATCGCGGTCGGCCGCATGTCTGAGGTACGCGCGGACGACGGCGCGCTGGTTGCCGGACTCCGTACCACGACCAGTGAGAGGCCGTGGTCGTGATCCGATCGCAGGGGTACCCGTCTCGGCCGGCGTGGCGGGTCGCCGCCGCCGACGCGACCGGCGCGGTGCACGTTGCCAAGCAGATGCGTTACGAGGACGCGTGGGCGGTCGCGCCGGCGTACGCGCTGCACCGTGACGGTTCCCCGGTGGTCGTCGCGGTGGCGGACGGCCATGGTCACGCCCGGCATTTCCGCAGTGCGCGCGGCGCCGAACTCGCGGTCGCGCTCGCCGCACGGCGCGGGGTGGTGGCGGCCAGCGACCTCGAGACCGCGACCGACATCGGCCATGTCGAGCTGACGCTGCGGAACGTTCTCGCGCCGGCCATCGTGGATGCGTGGCGCGAAGACGTGCATCACGACATCGCGGAGCGCCCGGTCACCTTGCCGGAACTCGCGGCCGCCGGTCTCAGTGCGGCGCCGACCGCGGAGGATCTGCTCTACGGCTACGGCACGACACTGCTCGTCGCGGTGGCCGCTGGGGCGTGGCTCGGATTTCTCCAACTCGGCGACGGCGACCTTATCGTCGTCGCGCCGGACGGGTCGGTTGGGCATCCGGTCCCGTACGACCCGCGGCTGGACGGCCTTCGTACCACCAGCCTCTGCCAGCCCGACGCGCTCGAGTCGGTCCGGTTCGGCGTCGTCGACGTACGAGCGCAACCGATTGGTGCGGTGCTGCTTGCCACCGACGGATTCGGCAACGCGCACGCCAACAACGACTGGGAGTCGACGTTCGGCACCGATCTCGCCAACCTGTCCGCGCAACGTGGCGTCGAATGGGTCGTCGAGCACCTGCCCGAGTGGGTACGCGAATGCGCGTCCGCGAACGGCAGCGGCGACGACGCGACGGCGGTGCTCCTGATGGCCACTGGCACCACGTGGCAGGGCAACCACGCCGACGATCTCCGGATGGGATCAGATGTGCTCGTGGCCGCATCGGAACCGCCGGCCGGCTCCTCAGGGCCGCAGCACGCCGCGACGTCGTCCCCGCAACACGCCGCGATGACGCCGGCACACCATGCCGCCACGACGCCACCGAATCACGCCATCACGCCCGCGGTGCCACCGCAATCCGCACCCGCACGCCATCGGCGCGGGCCGTGATGCAAGGCAGCGGTCCGGTTCGCGAGTTGCCACAGCCGGGCGATGTGCTGCATCTGAGTCGTACCAACGAGCCGTTGCTGGTCCGCGAACGCGTCGGCGAGGGCGGCCAGGGCGTCGTGCACCGGGCCACGATGTCCGGCGGCGAGCAGCTCGCGCTCAAGTGGTATCGGCCGCACACGCACAGCCGCGCGCAGTACGAATCGATCGAGCGTCTGGCATCGCGACCGGCGCCGCATCCGTCGTTCCTGTTCCCGCTCGACACCGTCCGGGCCACGCATCTCACTGCGTTCGGCTACGTGATGCCATGGCTCGACCCGACGTACGTGTCGTTCGCGAGCTACCTCAACGAACCCCGCGCACCGGGGCTGAAGGCCAAGGCGACCATCGGTCGCAAGCTCGCCGAGGCGTTCAGCGCGTTGCACACATCCGGGCTGTGCTATCGCGACATCAACTTCGGAAACCTGTGGGTGGACCCGGTCCGCGCGGACGTTGCGGTCATTGACAACGACAACGTGGGTACGGACGACGGGCCGGTCACGGTGCTCGGCGCGCTGCGCTTCATGGCGCCGGAGGTGATCCGCCGCCAGGCGCGACCGTCCACGGTCAGCGATCTCCACTCGCTTGCCGTGCTGCTGTTCTACCTCCTCATGCATGGCCATCCGCTGGACGGCGCACGGGTCGAGGCGAGCATGTCGTGGGAGACCGGTCGGCACCGCACCGACGAAGAGCTCGCCCGGCGGCACTACGGCGACGAACCGGTCTTCGTGTTCGACCCCGCCGACGTGTCGAACCGCCCGACCATCGAGGCCGGACCGGCAAGCTGGTGGCCGGTTTACGCCGGCTTCGTACGACGACGCTTCGAGCACGCGTTCACCGTCGGTCTGCGTGACGCGTCACTGTCCGGGCGCGTGCTGGCCGGTACGTGGCGCGACACCCTCGCGCGCATGTACGACCTTTGCATGGTCTGCGAGCACTGTCGGGCGGCGCTCGTGTTCGACACGGATAACCCGGACCGGCCGTGTTGGCACTGCGGTCACGTGCCGCGCCGACCGAACGTCCTCGACGTGCCGCGGAGCCGTTGCACGCTGGTGCTCGTCGACGGTGCACGACTCAGTCGGCACCACGTCAGCAACGATCGCGACTACGACACTTCCATCGGTGTGGTAGCAACCGATCCAGCAACGGGTCGCCTCGCGCTGCGCAACGTGAGCACGACGCGATGGCTGGCACAGGCCACTGACGGATCTGCGGCCACGGTCGAACCCGGGCAGTGGCTGGCGATTCGCGGCGCGACGGTGGATTTCGGCGAAACGACCGGCGAGATACGCATCCCCTAGCTTCAGAGCATGCCGCCCACGGTCTGCCAGGCTAATGTCGCGGGCGGCCGATGCGTCGGATCCAGATCCACGCGCCGAACATCGGGATGACGGTCAGCAATCCCATCATGAAGCAGTCGAAGAACCACGTCGGCCCGCTGTGCTTACGGAATGCGTCGCAGACCGGGTCGTCGGCGGTGGTGATGCGGGTACCGGCCGGGAAGTCGGTCGCGGGCTTGCCGCACGTGGTCACCGGCATGGTCTGCAGGCTCGACGTCGACGCCGCGGCCGCGAAGCCCCAATGCGCGCTCGTCACGTAGCTCAACGGCTTCAGGACCGCGTTGCCGACGTTGAAGAACGCGCCGGACAACAAGAATTGCGCAAGCAGCACGACGGGCAGGATGGTCAACGCCTTGTCGGGGTTGTTCACCAGCGCCGAAATCATCAGCCCGAGCGCCATCGCGGCCAGACCTGCAAGCGCCGCGACCACGATCAGTTCGAGCTTGCCGGAGCCGAGCAGCGCGCCATGCGTCGGGCCGCCTTGGCGTGCCGTACCCAGCAAAGTCAGGATCGCGGCCTGCACGATCGTGAGAAGCCCGAGCACGACGGCCTTGGAAACGAGGTACGCGCCGCTGGACAGGCCCGCCGCCCGTTCCCGGGCCAGGATTGCACGCTCCTTCACGATCTCCCGGACCGCGTTGCCGGCGCCGAGGTAGCTCGCGCCGAGCACCAGCGCGAGCAAAACCGTGCCGCCGCCACCGCTGGCCGATGCAGCGCGCGCCTGTGCCGCGGTGAGATGCGTGTTGAGGCCGTCGTGTCCGAGCGCCAGCAGCATCAGCAACCCGAGGATCGGCGCTTGGACAAGCAATAACGCCAGGTTCCGTGCGTCGCTGGCGATGATGTCCACGTACCGCCGGGTCAGCGTGGTGAGCTGGCGGACCGGGCTCGGCACCCGCGCCGGATTCGTCGTCGCGACGGCCGGCGCCAACGCTGGTGCGGCGGCGATCGCGCGCCGCACCGGTTCGTCGCGGTAGGCCTGCGCCTTCGGCGACGCGGTGAACGCCTGCTTCGCGACGCCGGCCGGCGCCTCCTCGAGATGCGTGAACACCTCGGGATAGTGCTCGGTGCCGAAGTGTTCGCGTGCCTCCGACGGCGGCCCGAAGTAGGCGACCTGGCCACCGGGCGCAAGGAACAGCAGCCGGTCGCACAGGTCGAGGCTCTCGGTGTTGTGCGTGACGGTGATGACCGTACGGCCGGCGCGGCTGAGATCGCGCAGCAGCGTCATGACCTGTCGCTCGTACCCGGGATCGAGCCCGGACGTCGGCTCGTCCAGCGACAGCAACGACGGTCGCGTCAACAGCTCCAACGCGACGCTGGTGCGCTTGCGTTGCCCGCCGGACAGCTTGGCGACCGGCAGACCCGCGCGTGCGGTCAGACCGAGTTCGGCCATCACCTCGTCGACGCGTTGTTCGCGATCGTCGGCCGACACGTCCGGCGGGAAACGCAACTCGGCCGCATAGCCGAGCGCCCGCCGCACCGGCAGTTGGCTGTGCAGGATGTCGTCCTGCGGCACGTACCCGATGCGGTGGCGCAGCTCGTCGTACGCGTGATAGAGGCTACGGCCGTTGTAGAGCACCGCACCGGCGTCCGGCGGCCGGGTGCCGGTCAGCGCGCGCATCACGGTGGACTTGCCGGCGCCGGTCGGTCCGAGGATCGCGAGCAGCGAGCAGGCGTCGAGCGCGAAGCTGATGTCGTCGAGCAGCCGCTGCTGGTCGACCGAGACCATGATGCCGAGCGCGGTGAGGTTCACGCGACCGTCGTCGATGTATTCCTCGAGCTTGCCGTTCGCGAGGACGTAGAGGTGATGCGCGACGCTGATGATCGCGCCGTCAGTCACCCGTACCCGCCGCGTGATGCGCTGGCCGTTCACGAACGTGCCGTTGAAGCTGCCGAGATCCTCGATGAACCAGTTGCCGCGTCCGTCGCTGGTGAGCTCCGCATGGTGGCGCGACGCGAGCAGGTCGCCGACCACGATGTCGTTGTCGGTGGCGCGGCCGATCCGGGTGCGCCGTTCCG
Organism: Micromonosporaceae bacterium; assembly: GCA_035263025.1. Lineage (GTDB taxonomy): Bacteria > Actinomycetota > Actinomycetes > Mycobacteriales > Micromonosporaceae > DASQPR01. The sequence continues at coordinate 2,076 of DATFRR010000032.1, read as the reverse complement.
GCTGGTACACCACGCTGAATTGGCCGAGCGTCGGGTTCATCGGACGTGGTTGGCCGCTGCGCGCCGGTGGCTGGCCGCTCGGCCCGGCCTGCTCCGGCACCAGTGCGCCGACCGCGAGTTCGATCGGCTCGCCGGTGGTCGGATTGCCGAGCATCAACCGCATCGTGCCGGTGACCACGAACCGACCCATCCGCGTGGCGTCGTAGAACGTACCGTTCGAGCTTGCGTCGGTGGCGACCCAGCCAACGCCGGGTTCGTAGCCGACCGTCAGATGCCGGCGCGACACCTTCTCGTGCGTGACGAGCACGTCAACGCCGAAGTCGCGCCCGATCACCACCGGCGATGCCGGCCCGAACGTCTGGACGCCGTGACTCGTACGGATCCGCAGTGGCGCGACGTCGCTCGGAATGACTGGCGGCTCCGAGGCTCCGGGGGCGATCGTCACGCGCCGCAGCATATGCAACGCACAGGTGAAGCGTCGATGGCCTGCAACGCTGATCCTGGCCACCAAAGGGCCGGCGATGCTGCTAGCCGACCACGGTCGCCACGATGGTCGCGGCGCCCGGCGCGAGCGTCAGTTGCGCCGATCGGAGATTCGGATGCTCGAGCCAGAACAGCCGGACCGTGTCGACGACACCCTCGTGGGTCGGCGGCCACTCGACGGACGGTGTGAAGTCGTCGATCACGATGAGGCCTCCGGGCCGCACCCAGGCCAGCGGATCGAGCGGCGGCTCGCGGTGGCCGGCGCCGCGCTTGCCGGTTCCGCCGCCGTCGAGCACCAGCAAGTCAAATCGCGCGTACGCGGCAAGCTCGCGCCAGTCGCCCTGGCACACCCGTACCCGCGGATCGTCCTCGAACAGAAGCGCGGCGGCGGCCGCGCGCTCCGCGTCGCGCTCGATCGACACGAGGCGCGCGCCCGGGTGGGCTCCGGTGGCGAGCCAGGCGAGCCCGACGCCGCACCCGGTGCCGGTCTCGCCGATGATGCCCGCGCCGACGCCGCGCGCCAGGAGCCGCAACAGTTCGCCGTGTGCTGGCAGGCTCGAGTTCGCGAAATCCAGGCGGCGCGCGAGATCCACGGCCTTGGCGACGGCGGGTGGCAGGTCGCCCCACGCGAGGTACGCGGCGGTGCCGGTCGGGCTCACGCGATGCGCCGAGTCAGATCGCCACCACCATCTTGCCGACGTTCTCGCCGCGCAGCAGCCCGATGAACGCGTCGGGCGCGTGCTCGAGCCCATGAACGACGGTCTCGTCCGCGACCACCCGACCATCGCGGATCCACGGTGCGACCTCGGCCAGAAACGCTGGCATGCGGTCGTGGTGGTCGATCACGATGAAGCCGCGCAGGGTGAGCCGCTTCGACACAGCGAGGCCAAGGTTCGGCGGCCCGGGACGCGCCTCCGTTGCGTTGTACGCGTCGATCGCGCCGCACAGCGCCACCCTGCCGAAGTTATGCAGCGCATAGATGGCCGCCGTCAAATGGTCGCCGCCGACGTTGTCGAAGTAGACGTCGATGCCGTCCGGCGCAGCGGTGGCGAGTTGGCGGTGCACCGGACCGTCGTGGTAGTTGAACGCGGCATCGAACCCAAGCTTGTCGACGAGATGGTTGACCTTCGCCGCTGAGCCGGCGCTGCCGATCACGCGGGAGGCGCCACGCAGCTTCGCGATCTGGCCGGCGACGCTGCCGACCGCGCCGGCCGCGCCGGACACAAACACGACATCGCCCTCGCGCAGGCCGGCGATGTCGAGCAAGCCGACGTACGCGGTGAATCCGGTGGTACCAAGCGCACCCAGGTGGGTCGCCGGGGTCGGCGCGGCAAGTGGATCGACGATCCGGGCATGCTTCGCCTCGAGTAGCGCGAGATCGCGCCAGCCGAGCGAGTGCAGCACCGTTGCACCGACCGGGATCGTGTCGCTTCCGGACGCGATCACCTCGCCGATCGCGCCGCCGTCCAGCGCCTTGCCGACCTGGAACGGCGGCACATAGCTGCGCACATCGTTCATCCGGCCGCGCATGTACGGGTCGACGGACATGTACGTGTTCCGTACGAGCACCTGGCCCGGGCCCGGATCGGGCAC
>DATFRR010000031.1:0-48118 GCA_035263025.1 Micromonosporaceae bacterium | reverse complement strand
GTGCCGTGGTCGACTCTCGCCCTCGGTCTCGACCCGGGCGAGTGCCCGGGCTCCGACGTGGCGCACGATGGGGTCCGCGACGGACGAGCCGAGCCAAGTGCCGAACCCGCGGTGCTGGCGGGGTTCGGGCCGATCGAGGCGCCGTTGGGACACGACCTGGTCGCCGGGATGATCGGACGCCACGATGTGCAATGGCGATTCCGGGTCGACGGCGCAGACGGTGAACTACACCGGATCGGCGTCCTGCCGCGGCCGCGAGATCGCGACGATCTCAGACGGTGCCTTGAGCAGATCCGCCACACTGCCCTCGCAAAGTCCGGTCCGCCGGTCGAAGCGGGTCCTCGTCGACGCACGCCGGGTCCGGCGCTGTCCCGATGGATCCGGGCACGGGACGGCACGTGTCGGGCGCCGGGCTGCCGGGTGCCGGCGTCGGTTTGCGACATCGACCACACCGTCGATCACTTCAGTGGTGGCCTGACCACACACGACAACCTGGCCTTGTTGTGCCGCCACCATCACCGGCTCAAGCACGAAGCGGGCTGGCACGTTCAGCAACCGCGACCGGGTGCGCTGGTGTGGACCTCGCCGTATGGTCAGCGGTTCGGTCGCCCAGCCGACTGAGACTCGTCGATGCTGGCGACAACCATGCCCGCCGGCGCAGGCGTCTTCCGGTGTGTCCAGCAAAGAATTACCGGGGGAGTTGGCGACGGTGCATGAGTTGATTTCGAAGACAACCGTGATCAGAACCGTCGCGGTGGGCGTCGCGGCGATGGCAACCGCGGTGGCCGTGGGTGCCTGTGCTGCCACGCCGACGACGAGGGCGCTGCCGGCGTCCGGCGCAGGCGCGTTGGCGAACGGCAACGTTGCCACGGCGCCGAGCGGTAGCGCGAGCCCTTCCACGACAACGACAACCCCGCCGTCTGCGAGGACGACAAGTCCGCCGTCTGTGCCGACGCCAACGATCACCGCTAAAGCACCGACTCCGGCGTGCGAAGCGCGTAACTTCACCGCGATTGGGCTGCGCGACGATGGCGCACCGAGCACCTCGTATTTCAGCATCGAGATGACGAACCAAGGGAACGCCTGCATCGTGCCGGGTCTGCCGGCGCTCTTCGACACGCGGCCCGACGGGTCGGTCGCGCGCGTGCCGTTCGTACGCGTCGATGAGTCGAGCAGCCCGTCCGCGCTCGTGGTCCCGCACGGCAAGACCGCGGCGATGGTCGTACACATCCCGGACGGGTACGGCGGATATGCGCCTGGCGACGCGGCGTGCGCGCATCCGGCGCTCTACCGCCACCTCTCGGTCCGGGTGGGTACAGCGCGTGTGGCCGTGCCGTCGTTCACCCTCGACGTGAAGTGCGAGGGGGTCTCGCTGGCGAGCTACTGGAGCCTCGCCTGATGCCTACCCACCCGCCGGCTCGACCAACTCGACGAGCACACCGCCGGCATCTTTCGGATGTACGAAGTTGATACGCGAGCCGGCCGTGCCATGGCGCGGTGAGTCGTAGAGCAGGCGTACGCCGCGCGATCGCAGTGCCGCACACGTCGCGTCGATGTCCGTCACCGTGTACGCGAGCTGCTGCATGCCGGGACCGTTCCGGTCGAGGAACTTCGCGATGGTCGACTCGGATGTCAGTGGCGCGAGCAGCTGGAGTCGGCCGCCGTCCGGCGCCGTGCCGACCTGCAGCATCGCCTCGCGTACCCCTTGTTCGACGTTTTCCTCAACATGGACGCAGGTCATGCCGAACACGCGCGCATAGAACGCGATGGCTTCGTCAAGATCCGCGACGGCGATCCCGACGTGGTCGATCCGGACAATGCCGACCGGACCGCCCGAGGCGGCACCGCCCGAGGCGGCACCGCCCGAGGCGGCACCGTCCGCGCCGGCGCCACCCGACACCGAACCGCCCGGTGACGAGGGCGACACGCTCTCCGCGGCTGCCATGGCGATAGTCTGACGCACCATAGAGGTGAGCAAGCGTTCAGGTACCCCGGTCGATCAAGGGTGACGACCGGCGAGCGGCGGAGGCGTACCCATGAGTTCCGTGATCGTTAGCGGCGCCCGCACCCCGATGGGCAAGCTGCTCGGCAACCTCAAGGACTTTCCGGCGACCAAGCTCGGCGGCGTAGCGATCAAGGGCGCGCTCGAGCGGGCGGGAGTTGCGCCGGAACAGGTGCAGTACGTGATCATGGGCCAGGTCCTGCAGGCCGGCGCCGGCCAGATCCCAGCTCGCCAGGCCGCCGTGCACGCCGGCATCCCGATGAGCACGCCGTCCCTCACCATCAACAAGGTGTGCCTGTCCGGGCTCGACGCGATCGCGCTTGCCGACCAGTTGATCCGCGCCGGCGAATTCGACATCGTGGTGGCTGGCGGCATGGAGTCGATGACGAACGCGCCGCATCTGCTGTCCAACCAGCGGCAGGGATATAAGTACGGCGACGTCGTCATCAAGGACCACATGGCGCTCGACGGCCTCACCGACGTCTACGACGTGTGCTCGATGGGCGAGTCGACCGAGCGACACAACGGCCGCTACCACATCAGCCGCGAGCAGCAGGATGAGTTCGGCGCGGCGAGCCACCAGCGCGCCGCCGCGGCGCAGAAGAGCGGCGTCTTCGCCGAGGAGATCACGCCGGTCGAGATCCCCCAGCGCAAGGGCGATCCGCTGCTCATCCTCGAAGACGAAGGCATCCGGCCGGAGACGACCGTCGAGTTGCTCGCCCGGCTCAAGCCGGCATTCGTGGCGGACGGCACCATCACCGCCGGCACGTCCTCGCCGATCTCCGACGGCGCATGCGCGGTTGTCGTGATGAGCAAGGCGAAGGCCGAGGAGCTGGGTCTTGACTGGCTCGCCGAGATCGGCGCGCACGGCAACGTCGCAGGTCCGGACAACTCGTTGCAGTCGCAGCCCGCGAACGCGATCGAACACGCCCTGCGCAAGGCCGGCATGACGGTCGCCGACCTGGACCTGATCGAGATCAACGAGGCGTTCGCGGCGGTGGGCATCGCGTCGACGAATCAACTTGGCGTGGATCCGTCGATCGTGAACGTGAACGGCGGCGCGATTGCGCTCGGGCACCCGATCGGCATGTCCGGTGCTCGGCTCGTCCTGACGCTCGCCATGGAACTGAAGCGTCGCGGTGGTGGCACCGGCGCGGCCGCGCTGTGCGGCGGCGGCGGGCAGGGCGACGCGCTCATCGTGAGAGTGCCGAGCAGCACCGTATCGAAGTCGTGAGCGCCCCGGCGCTGAGCATTCGACGCAGCAAGGACGTTCCGGCGCTGGTCGCCGCGGCGCGCGACGGCGACCATCGCGCGGTGGCACGGCTCATCAGCCTGATCGAGAACGATGATCCGACGCTGCGCGAGGTGGCCGCCGCGCTCGCGCCCTACACCGGCAACGCCCAGGTCATCGGCATGACGGGCGCGCCGGGCGTCGGCAAGTCGACGACCACCAACGAGGTGGTACGCGTGCTGCGCGCGGCCGGCAAGCGGGTCGGCGTGCTGGCTGTCGATCCATCGAGCCCGTTCACCGGCGGCGCGATCCTCGGCGACCGGGTAAGGATGCAGGACCACGCAACCGACTCCGGCGTCTACATCCGGTCGATGTCGTCGCGCGGGCACCTCGGCGGGCTTGCCGCCGCAACGCCACAGGCGGTACGCGTGCTCGATGGCGCCGGCTGTGATGTCGTCCTCGTTGAGACGGTCGGCGTCGGACAGGCCGAGGTCGAGGTCGCGAGCCTCGCCGACACGGTGATGGTGCTGCTGGCGCCGGGCATGGGCGACGCGATCCAGGCAGTCAAGGCCGGCATCCTCGAGGTCGCCGACATCTTCGTGGTGAACAAGGCGGATCGCGACGGAGCCGATGCTACGTACACCGACATCCAGGGCATGATCGCGCTCGGCGACCGCGCGGCGGGCCAGTGGCGTCCCCAGGTCGTCAAGGCGTCCGCCGTTCGCGGCACGGGCATCGACGACGTGATGACCGCGATTGCGAAGCACACGACCTGGCTCGCCGAGCATGACCAATTGCGGGTACGCCGCCAAGCGCGCGCCGCCGCCGAGATCGAGGCGATCGCACTCGGTGTGCTGCGCGGCCGGATCGGTACGTTGCGCCATGGCGAGGCACTGCGATCGCTCGCGGCGCGCGTGGCCGGAAGCGAACTCGACCCGTACGCCGCGGCCGACGAAGTGCTCGCCGATCTGGAGCAATAGCGGCGCAGCGCAGCACGTATTTGTTGTGCAAACGCTATGAGCAAACGCGTGACCCGCCCGAACGGTCGGTGTAATTCGCCCGGATCAGTGGTCTGTTTCGGCGAGCGCGGCTTGGATAGGCTCCCCCCGGACATTCACGCGGGACGCCGCCCGCAATAGCCAAGGAGACTTTCATGACCGACATTCCGGCGCAGGCGAATCCGGAGACCGCCGCGGACGCCGAGACGTCCACCGCGCAGGAGCAACCGGCGGCGGCCGCCGCGACCGGCGGACACGAGGCGAGCGACTCGTCTGCCCCGGCCGCCGACAGCGCGAACGAGAAACTGCACGAGATGGCCGACCGCGCCGGCGACGCGCTCTCGAAGGCAGCCGACGAGGCAGCCGACCGGATCGTCGACGCGACACAGGCCGCGATCACGCGCATCCGCAACAACGCGACCCTGCCGGCCGAGCGTGGCACGACGACGATCGCGAACGAGGTAGTCGAAAAGATCGCTGGCATCGCCGCGCGCGACGTACCAGGCGTCTACGACCTCGGCGGCGACACCGTACGAGTGCTGTCCGCGGTACGCGAACGGCTGCACCTCGGCGAAGAGAGCAAGGCGCAGGGCGTATCCGTGAAGTTGGAAGGCAAGCAGGCCGACCTGTCCATCACGATCGTGCTGGAGTACGGCTTCGTTGTCTCGTCGGTCACCGACAAGGTGCGCGAGAAGGCGATCAGCTCGGTTGAGACACTGCTCGGCCTCGACGTCACGAACGTCGACATCCTCGTCGATGACATTCATGTCGACAACGAGGGCCGCGTCGGCGACGACGTGTCCCGCGCCGCCGGTTACTCGAGCGACACGACGGGCATCACGGTCGGCGGCTGACGCCGGCCGACAGACGATGGCATTCACGGTCGCGATCACTGGGGGAGCACGGGGCATCGGTCTCGCGACCGCCCGTGCTTTCGCCAGTGCCGGTGCCAAGGTCGCGATCGGCGATGTGGATGACGAGGCGGCCAAGGCGGCCGCGGTGCAGATCGGCGCGACCGCGCACGTTCTCGACGTGCGCGATCGTGATTCGTTCGCCGCGTTCATCGTTGCGGCGGGCGAGCCGGACGTGTTGGTGAACAACGCGGGCGTCGCGCACGCCGGCTCGTTTCTCGACACCCCGCCGGAACTTCGCGACCTGCAGATCGACGTGAACCTGCGCGGTGTCGTCAACGGTCTCGGTGCAGCCCTGCCCGGCATGGTCGCGCGTGGTCGCGGCCACGTCGTCAACGTCGCGTCGCTGGCCGGGCGGCTCGCGCTGCCGCAGGCCGCGACCTATACAGCCACGAAGTTCGCGGTGGTCGGGCTCACCGAAGCAGTCGCGGCCGAGTTGCGCGGTTCGGGGGTACGCGTGTCGGCGGTGTTGCCGACGTTCGTGCGTACCGAGATGACCGACGGTATCGACCTCAGCGGCATTCCGGTCGTCGAGGCGACCGACGTGGCGCGTGCGATCCTGCGCATCGTTCGCAACGGCGGCCCGACGCTGACCACCGTGCCGCGCTGGCTGGCCGGGCTGCCTCGGCTCGCCGCGTTGACACCACAGGCGCTGATCGCGGCGCTGCGGCGCACATCGTCCGGCGACTCGGCGAGCGTGTCGCCAACCGAGTCCGGCCAGCCCTACGACGCGGATCGCCAGCGGAGACGGGCGGCGTACATCGAGCGGGTCCGCGGGCTGCTGCCACCGACTTAGCGATCGTTCAGTGCTGCCATAGACTCAGGTGGGTAGGACATCGCCGTCGAGGCTGGCCCGGGAGGGTTCCGGATGGATGCACGTGACATCGCCGCGGGACGCGAGCGTTGGCAGGCGCGTTATGACGCGGCCCGCAAGCGGGATGCCGACTTCACCACGCTGTCCGGCCTTGCGGTCGAGCCGGTCTACGGGCCAGCGGAGGGCGTCAGCGTGCCGGGCTTCGAGCGGATCGGCTGGCCGGGCGAATATCCGTACACCCGAGGGCTCTACCCGACGGGCTACCGCGGGCGGACCTGGACCATCCGCCAGTTCGCCGGCTTCGGCAACGCGCAGCAGACCAACGAGCGGTACAAGTTGATCCTGGGTGCCGGCGGCGGCGGACTGTCCGTCGCGTTCGACATGCCGACGCTAATGGGTCGCGACTCGGACGATCCGCAGTCGCTCGGCGAGGTCGGACACTGCGGCGTCGCGATCGACTCGGCGGCCGACATGGATGTGCTCTTCGGTGGCATCGATCTCGCCGCGGTCACCACAAGCATGACGATCAGCGGCCCGGCCGTACCCGTGTTCTGTATGTATCTTGTGGCGGCGGAGCGGCAGGGTGCCGACCTGTCCACGCTCGACGGCACGCTGCAGACCGACATCTTCAAGGAATACATCGCGCAGAAGGAGTGGCTCTTCGCGCCGGAGCCGCACCTTCGTCTCATCGGCGACCTGATGGAATATTGCGCGCACCGCATCCCGCGCTACAAGCCGCTGTCCGTGTCCGGCTACCACATCCGCGAAGCGGGCTCGACGGCCGCGCAGGAGTTGGCGTATACGCTCGCGGACGGCTTTGGGTACGTGGAGCTGGGGCTGTCGCGCGGGCTGGATGTGAACAAGTTCGCGCCGGGGCTGTCGTTCTTCTTCGACGCGCACGTCGACTTCTTCGAGGAGATCGCGAAGTTCCGTGCCGCGCGCCGGATCTGGGCGCGCTGGCTGCGCGACGTCTACGGAGCCACCGACGAAAAGGCACTGTGGCTGCGTTTCCACACGCAGACCGCGGGCGTGTCGCTCACTGCACAGCAGCCGGTCAACAACGTCGTGCGTACCGCCGTCGAAGCGCTCGCGGCGGTGCTCGGCGGCACGAATTCGTTGCACACCAACGCGCTCGACGAGACGCTCGCGTTGCCGACCGACGAGACGGCCGAGATCGCACTGCGTACCCAGCAGGTGCTCATGGAGGAGACCGGTGTCACGAACGTCGCGGACCCGCTCGGCGGCTCGTGGTACGTCGAGGCACTGACCGACAAGATCGAGGCGGAGGCCGAGCGGATCTTCGGCCGGATCCGCGAACTCGGTCGGCTGCCGGGATCCACCGAGGAAATCGGCGGCACTCAAGACCAGAACTTCATCACGGCCGGCATCCTGCGCGGCATCGAGGACGGCTGGTTCACCGCGGAGATCGCCGAGGCGGCGTTTGTCTACCAGAAGGCGCTGGAGGCCGGCGACAAAAAGATCGTCGGCGTCAACGTCCACACCGGAACGGTCGCCAAGGATCTGGAGATCCTGCGCATCTCCCACGAGGTCGAAATCGAGCAGAAGCGCGCGCTGGCGGCGCGCCGCGCCGGTCGCGACGAGGCTCTCGTAGCAGCGGCAATCGCGCGCCTGGTGGCGGCGTCAAAGACCGACGAGAACATGATCCCGGCGATGTTGGACGCCTGCCGTGTCGAGGCGACGCTGGGCGAGATCTGCGACGCGCTGCGCGCGGAGTGGGGCGTCTACCGGGAGCCTGCGCGATTCTGATGACAGCGGTTGTTACCGGTGTCGACATCAGTGCCGCGTGGCCGCGATCGTGACGCGCGGCACGGCGGCGTAGCAGCGGCGACGCAACCAGGTCGGCGCACCGTGCGTCATCACTAACGTCGGGCCGTGAAGGGGCGGCCCAACGCGGAGGTCGCATGCGCTCGGTGGTTCTGACGGCGCGGAGGCGGGGGCGGCCGTCATCGTCGCGCCGACTCCTGGCGCGGTCCAGGTACGCCGGGCGATGGACGGTGCCGGCGGTCGCGGCGCTGGCTGGCGCGACCGGCGCCGTCGCGCCGACATATGCTCGCGCGGGCCCGGTGGGCGACGCCCACGACATCAGCGTTTCGATCGCGCTCGGCGTCGGGGTGATCGTCGTGCTGGCGTCCGCGATCGTGTTTCACATCTGCCGGCTCCGGTCCACGCCGAGACCGACAGCGCGCGCGGTGCTCGCGGCGTCCGGCGCGTGTGTTGGCGGCATCCTCGGGCTGACGGGCAGTCTCGCTCAAAGTCCGGCATCGGTGGGCGCGATCCGGTTCGGCGTGGTCGCGGCACTCACGGCCGGCGTGGCCTGTGCAGCGGCGGCGTACGCGGGCAATCGGGGTACGGGTCGGTGGCTTGCCAGTACGACGCGGCGACGCACGTGGCCGGCATCGATCAGCCTGTGTATCGCGTTCGGCGCACTTGCCGTCGCCGCGAGTCACGCCGACGGTGTCGCCGCGGTCGCCGTGCCGGTTGCTGTCGCGCTCGCGATCGCGTTCGGCCTCTCGGCCGCGGTCGGACCGGTCGCCCGGTGGTTCGGTCGGCAGCTGGTGCGAGAGGCGGAGATGCCGCGCGACGGCGTGGCCGATTCATCGTTGCGGCGAGACGTCGTGGTGATCGGCGCCGAGTGCGCGTCGAAGGGTGATCGCGCGTCGGACGACCGCAGGCGACGCGGGCGCGACGCGATCGCAGTGGCCGCGTACCTGGGTCGGCGTCCGGGTGTCGGCCACGCGGCCGCACTCGTCGCCGTGGCCGTAGCGCTGGCCGGCGCGGCGAGTTTCTCGTGGGCGTCGGGTTCTCAGATGCGCCAGGATCGAGCCGCGATGGAACTCGGTGCGGCGCGAGTGCTGACCGTGACGTCGGTGCCCGCCAGCCAGCTCCTGTCCGCGGTGCGCAGCGCCGATCCGAGCGGGCGCTACGCGATGGCCGCGGTGGACATACCGAGCACGCCCTTCGCGCCGGCGGTGCTCGCTGTCGACTCCGCGCGTCTCGCGCACATCCAACCCACTGGCGTGCGTGGTGGACCGGACGGCGCCGCGCTGGCGAGTCTGATCCGTCCGAAGCGTTTGGTGCCGACCACCGTCACCGGCACCGCGCTGCAACTCAATCTGGCGGCCGCGGGCGATCTCGGTTCGCCGGTGCGGGTCGTCGCGGTGCTGGACACGCCGGACGGCGTGACGCGCGGCGCCGCGTTCGGGCCGGTGCGTACGGGCGAGCATGTGTACACCTCCGAGGCGCCGTGTGCGGCCGGCTGCACGTTGCGCGGGTTCGCGGTCACCGCGGACGCGCACGATAACGGCCTACCGGTTGCCGTCAGCGCGTCGCTCGTACTGCGCGAACTGCGCCAGAACTCGCCGGACCTGACAGTGCTCGCGACGAACTCGTTCGGTGACGGCAGCCGGTGGCGACTCGAGTCGGGCGCGACGCCAGTTCATGCCGCGATCGCCGGTTCGGAGGTCGGACTGGCGGTCACCGTGGACATCCCGGCGGGCCGGTCCGGCGGTGCCACGATCTCGCTGGACGACGGCATTTCGGTGCCCGCGGTCGCGGGTCCGCTGGGCGCGCGAGGCGGGTTCATCGGCGGCGCCGTGCCGGTGCGGATCATCCAGTCGACATCACCGGTGCCCGGTGTGCCGGCTGGCGGACTGCTCGTGGACCTCGACGCGCTCCTCCGCGACGGCGGCGAGTCCGCGACGGTCGGCGCGAACCAGGTGCGACTCGCCGCCGATGCGCCGCACAGCGTGCTCACCGCGCTGGAGCACCAGGGAGTGGTCTCGGTCCACAGCGTCACTCTCGCCGAGCGCACCGACGCGTACGCCAACCAACCCGAAGTCGTCGTCGCGCGGTTCCAACTCGTCGCGTCGATCATCGCGCTGTGCTGTGCGCTGCTGCTGGTCGGTTCCGTCACCCGCGCACACCGCGGGGCACGCGGGCCGGTGCGGGGCATCGGGCTCGCCGGTGTCGGCTGGCTCACCGGCCTGGTCGGCGCGGTCATCGCGCGGCATGCGGCGCCGGATGCCGCGATGCGGTTCCCGGACGGCTGGCACCTGCTCGGCCCACCGGCGCAGGTGAGCGCCGGTGCGTTCGTGGCATTCGCCATCGTCTCGGCGGCCTTGTTCGGCATCGCGGTGGCGGTTGGGGCGTTCGGTTCGCGTGGACCCGCCCGGGTCGTACGGCCGCCCGACACGACCCCTACGCGCCCAGCGGTCGACCCCCGTGGCGACCAGCCGGCTGCCGGACCATGGACGGTGAGCCGCGGCCGGTGAGCCACCCGACAGCGGGAGCGAGGCCGCCGGTGAGCCGCGGCCGGTGAACCACCCGACAGCGGGCGAGGCCGACGCCGGACCGGCGTGCCAGACTAGGTAACCATGAGCGATCCGCGTAACGCCCCGTCGATCCTGACCCGGGGCGCCGTCGACCTCGGAGCACTGCGGTCCGTGCCGCCGCCAACCGCGTCGAACGCCGGCGCCGGCGCGGATTCCGGCGCCCCGGCCGGCGACGCCTCCGCGGCGCCCGGCGCGAGTGCGTCCTCGGGTGGCGCACCGAGCTTCTCGAACGGCGGCGGTCAGGTGATGGTCATCGACGTCACCGAGGCGACGTTCGCGGACGAGGTCCTGACGCGGTCGATGACCACCCCGGTCGTGATCGACTTCTGGGCGGAGTGGTGCGGACCGTGCAAACAGCTGTCCCCCGTGCTGGAACGCCTGGCACAGGAGGGCGGTGGCAGCTGGGTGCTGGCCAAGGTCGACGTCGACGCGAATCCTCGGCTCGCCGCGACCTTCCGGATCCAGAGCATTCCCACCGTGTACGCGGTGGTGGGCGGCCAGCCGGTCGACGCGTTCAACGGTGTGATCCCCGAGGCCCAATTGCGCCAGTGGATCGCGGCCGTCATGCAGGCCGGCGGTGTCGCCGTCGAACAGCCGGACGACCCGCGCTTTGCCGAGGCGGACGATGCTTTGGTCGCCGGTGACCTGGCCACTGCCGAGGCGGCGTACCGGAAGATCCTCGCCGATGCGCCAGCCGACGCGGGCGCCGAGGCCGGCCTGGCACAGGTCGAGTTGTTGCGTCGCGTCGAGGGTCAGGACCCAACGGCGGTGCTCGCCGCCGCTGACGCGGCGCCCGACGACATCGCCGCTCAGACGCTGGCCGCCGACGTCGAGGTGCTGTCCGGCGACGCGCCGAACGCGTACGCACGGCTGGTGGATCTCGTACGCCGGACCGCAGGCCCCGAGCGCGACGCCGCCCGCGCACACCTGATTTCGCTCTTCACCGTCGCCGGCCCGGACGATCCGGCGGTGGTCACGGCGCGCCGCGCCCTGGCCAGCGCGCTGTTCTGACGGTCGCGGCGATGGGCCGGATCGCAGTGCTCGACGCGCCGTCCAATCTCGGCCTGCGTCCGCCGACGACGACGTCGGTGCCGGGTTGTGCGAAGGCGCCCGGCGCGTTGCGCGATCACGGTCTCGTGGCACGGCTACATGCGCGCGATGCCGGCTGCCTCACGCCGCCGCGCTTCGACCCGGGCGACTGGCGACCGGGCGATGGGGTGTGCCACGCGTCCGAGATCGCCGAATACTCGCGACGTCTCGCCGATCGGATCGGCGAGATCGTCGACGCCGGTGAGTTTCCGGTGGTGCTCGGCGGTGATTGCTCGATCCTGATCGGTTCGGCACTTGCGATGCGCCGGCGCTCGGTGCTCGACGATCTGCCCTACGGCTTGGTCTACATCGACGGTCACTCGGACTTCCGGCATCCCGGCAACGCGTCCTACGTCGGCGCGGCGGCCGGCGAGGATCTGGCCCTCGCCACCGGGCGCGGCCAGCCCGACCTTACTGACATCGACAACTTGCGCCCGTACGTGCGCGATAGCGACATCGTGCTGCTCGGCGTCCGGCCGCAGGACGACTACCGACTCGACCTGCAGGCGGCTGGTGTGACGATGCGCGCCGTACCGCAACTACGGGGCGAGGGCGCGGGCCGTACGGCGGCGTGGGCACGCGAGCAACTCGCTGAGTGCGCCGGCTTCTGGGTGCACGTGGACGTCGACGTGCTCGATCCGGCCGTGATGCCGGCAGTGGACGCGCCGAGCCCGGGAGGCATCGCGTATACCGAGCTGGAACTGCTGATCGCCGGACTCGCCACCGCACCGACGTGTGTCGGCATCGAGATCACGGTGTTCGACCCGGACTACGACCCGGATGGCGTCTACGCGCGCGACATCGTCGACACCGTGGTCGCCGGCCTCGCTCCGCTCGTACACGACGACCTCGGACACGACGACCTCGGACACGACGACCTCGGAAAGGCCGAGCGGGACGGCGCGGTCGTGATGCCCACGCAGCGCGCGGCCGCCGAGACCGAGGCAGGCGCCCGCCGCAAGCGTTGACGCGCTGTCACCGACGCGGGCGGCTGCGACTCAGTGCAGCGAGACCAGGAAGTTCTTCGCGATCGGTACGGCCGCGGCGGTGGACTTGCCACCGTTCTCCACGAACACGGCGAACGCGAGGTCGCCCTGGTATCCCATGAACCACGAGTGCGAGTCGTGCGGGTCGCTGTTGTATTCGGCGGTGCCCGTCTTGCCGTAGACCGGGCCGCCGGCGATGCCGTTGCACGCCCGGCCGGTGCCCGACGTCACGACCGCGCGCATCATCGTCTTCATCGCCGCGACGGTAGTGGCCTTCAGTGGCGTACCCGTGGCGGCGTTACCGGTTACCGCCGGGTTCATGATGACGGTCGGTGCGATCCAGTGCCCGCGGGCCACCGAGCCAACGGCGCTGACCAGCGCAACCGGACTGACGAGCGTCTTGCCCTGGCCGAACGCGGCGGCCGCCTGGTCGACCGGTGTGCCGTCGGCCGCGACCGATCCGGTGAACGTGTCCACCCCGACCGACCACTTGCCGCCGATGCCGAGCTGCGCTGCGGTCTTCTGCAACCCGTTCGGCCCGAGCTTGGGCGCGAGCGAGGCGAACGCGGTGTTGCAGGACCGCGCGTAATCCTGCAGCAGCGGCACCCTGCCGAACGCTTCGCCGCCGTCGTTCATGAACACCCGGCCGTTGACGACAAGCTGCTTCGGGCAGTTCACGATCGTGCTCGGCGTCACCTTGCCGGCATCCAGCACGTTCGTCGCGGTGATCGTCTTGAACGTCGAGCCGGGCGGCACCTGCGCTTGCAACGCGAGGTCATAGCCCGCGGCGCCCGGCCCGTTCGCGACCGCGAGGATGTGCCCGGTGCTGATGCTCATCGCGATGATCGCGGCCGGCTTCGTCTCGTGGGCGAGCGCCTTGTCCGCGGCGTTCTGCACCTTGACGTCGATGGTCGTCTGCACCGGCTTGCCGGCGATCGGGTCGACCTTGTACATCACGGTATCCGGATATGGCGTACCGTCCGCGGCCAGTCCCTGACCTGGTATCACCACATCCACGCCGGCGGTGCCACGCAACATGTCGTCGTACTGCTGCTGGATGCCGCCGAAGCCGACCTGGTCGGTGATCGAGTACTTGCCCGGGTCGGCGTCCATCCGCTCCTTGGTAACCGGCCCGACCGTACCCAGCAGTGCGCGAGCGAAGGTGGGCGTCGGCGCCAACTGTTGGGTGCCGTCCTGGAACACCGTGCCGGGTAGGTCGTGGATCTGCGCGCGAATCTGCTCGTACACCTCTTTGCGGAGGGTCACAACGGTGACGAACGCGTCCGGCTTCGCGGCGGCCACCTGTGCCGGCAGGCCGGACAGGTCGAGGGTGACGTTGACCGACTTGAACGCCGCGTTGAGCGCGGCGACCAGCGACGTGATGTCCTTCACACGGCTGGGCTCGACGCCGACGGTGACCACGTCGTGCGCGGTCACGATCGCTGCGCCGGTGGTGTCGAGGATCTCGCCGCGATCCGGCTGCAGCGTGTTGACCCGCAACGTGTCGGTCGCCTTCAGGCGCGGGTTGATGACTGCCGGCGACCAGATAACGCGCCAGGCCTTTTTCTTGCTGGTCTGGTCGGAGACCAGCTTCGTCGACACGGTCGTCTGATAGGTCCAGGTCACGCCCGCTGTCACTGGCCAACCGACGGTGACCGACTCGGTCGCCGACGTGCCGTTGACCTTAGGCTTTGCCGGATTGAACGTCGGAGTCTTGCTGGCGAGGTCACCGGACAGCTTGGTGATCTGCGCCGCCACCACGTTTGGTGGAACGGTTGCGCCGGTTGTGTCGATGAACGTCACCGAGGAACCGAAGCCGTGCGCTCGCCAGCCGGCCAGAAATGCGCCGACCGCGTCGCCCGCGTCCGGAGTCTTCGGCTTGCTGCTGCATCCGGCCACCGTGCCGAGCGCGATGACCACCGCTGCCGTCGCCGCCACCAGCCGCGTCCGTTGCCCCATTGGTCGTACCCTCCCGATCCCCCGAGTCCGCCCGAAGGGTAGCCGCTGCACGCGAGATTTGTCCGCCGCGCTGTCGGGGGTCCGACGCGTCCGCGAGGGACACGGCCGTGTGCGTACGACGGCGTCGAGACTAGTGTGAGGGCTGATGGGTCAGATGCGCCGCATAGCGTCACAGCGGGCGCCCAGACCTGCCGAAAGGTGCGCCTTTTGGCCGGCTGCGGACGTCGCGGGCCGGCCCTAGGCTGTCGTGCGAACAGGGCTCACAGCGCGGTGGGCCCGAGGGGAGTGCAAGCTCATGGTGCACCGTCCGGCGACCGGTGTCGACGTGACCGACGACGAGACTGATCCAGCGCTTTCCGGTCGTGGCAAGGCCGGTTCTGGCCGAGGCAAGAGCGCGCGCGCAGCAGATGGAATGGCCGCACACGCGAAGACCGTAGACGTCGAGACCGCCAGCGACGCAAGCGGTTCGAGCGACGACAGCGCGATCGCCACCGTTCCGGACGGCGCGACGCTCGCC
This sequence comes from Micromonosporaceae bacterium, assembly GCA_035263025.1. Taxonomy (GTDB): domain Bacteria; phylum Actinomycetota; class Actinomycetes; order Mycobacteriales; family Micromonosporaceae; genus DASQPR01. The sequence goes on along the minus strand of DATFRR010000031.1, from coordinate 33,259 downwards.
GCGGAGGCCGTCCGACTCGCCGGTGACGACCAGGACCTCGCCAACCTCGTCGCGACGTACTGGCGATTTGCTCCGGACGAGGAACTCGTGGACCTCAGCCCGGGTGCCATGCTCGCCGCGGTACGAGCGCACCGGCGCCTCGCCGAGCAGCGCCTGCCCGGCGAGCTGAAGCTCGATGTCGGTCCGGCCGCCGATGGTGACACCACGATCATTCAGATCGTCGTCGACGACATGCCGTTTCTGGTGGACTCGGTCAACGCGGCGCTCGCCGCCCGTGGGCTCGACGTCCACCTGCTCGTTCACCCACTCATCGTGGTCAGCCGCGAACCGCTCGGCCGGCTTGTCGAGGTGCACGCCGATGTCGAGTGCGACGACGCCACTCCGGCACAGCTCGTAGAGAGCTGGATGCATCTGGAGATCGACCGGGTACGCGATGCGAGCCTCACCGAGGATGTGCAGCGCGACCTGATCCGGGTGCTGACCGACGTCCGCGAGGCGGTCGAGGACTGGCAGAAGATGCGCACCTGCGCGCTGGAGATCGCCGACGACCTGGCCAGCGCGCAGCTACCGGTGCCGGATCGCGACATCACCGATGGTGTGGAGCTGTTGCGGTGGCTCGCCGATGACCAGTTCACCTTCCTCGGCTACCGCGAATACGTGCTGAGCGAGAACGAGTCCGGCGAGCCGGTGCTGGCCGCCGTGATGGGCACCGGACTCGGCATTCTGCGGCAGGATCAGCCCGGCCCGCGCCTGCTCTCGTCACTGCCCCCGGAGGCGTACGCCGCCGTGAAGGAGAAGCGGCTGCTCGTCATCACGAAGGCGAATTCGCGCTCGACCGTGCACCGCAACGCGTATCTCGACTACATCGGCATCAAGACGTTCGACGCGGACGGCAATGTGGTGGGCGAGAAGCGCTTCCTCGGACTGCTCGCCTCCGCGGCCTACCTGCATTCGGTCCGTGAACTGCCGGTCGTCAGGCGCAAGGTGGCCGCCGTCGTGGAGCGCTCCGGCTTGTCGCTGCGCGGCCACTCCGGCAAGGACCTGATGACGATCCTGGAGAACTACCCGCGCGACGAGCTGTTCCAGATCAGGACCGACGAGCTGTTCGACATCGTGATGGGTGTGCTGCGGTTGGCCGGCCGCCGCCAGTTGCGCCTGTTCCTGCGCCGCGACACGTACGGCCGCTTCATCTCCTGCCTGGTCTACCTGCCGCGCGACCGCTTCACCACCGCGAACCGGCTGGCCATCCAGGCGATCCTGCTCCGCGAGCTGAACGGCGTCGGGCTCGACTTCACTACCCGGCTCGGCGAGTCCCTGCTGGCGCGCATCCACTACATCGTGCGGATGGATCCGACCGCGCCGGCCAAGGATCTCGATGTCGACGCGATTCAGGCGCAGCTTGCCGCGGCCACCCGCAACTGGGATGACGACTTCCGCGTGCTGCTGGAACGCAAGCTCGGCGACGAGCAGTCGAAGGATCTCTACCAGCGCTACGTGAACGCGCTGCCGGAGGCATACAAGGACGTCCACTCACCCGGCGAGGCGTGGATGGACATCGCGAAGCTGGAGCTCCTCGAGGAGCCCGGACAGCTGGAGATGCACGTCTACCGTCGGCGTACCGCCGGCCAGAGTGTACGTTTCAAGGTCTACCGGCTCGGCGACCCGATGATGTTGTCCACCGTGTTGCCGGTGCTGCACTCGCTCGGCGTACGAGTCTCCGACGAGCGGCCGTACGAGGTCACGCGTGCCGACGCGACCATGCACATCTACGACTTCGGTCTGGTGCTGCCGGACGGCGCGCGCGATATCGACGACGTACGCCCGCATCTGGAGAACGCGTTCGCGGCGACCTGGCGCGGCGAGGCCGAGACCGATGGCTTCAACGAACTCGTGGTGCGCTGCGGCCTCACCTGGCGGCAGGCGGTGATTCTGCGTACGTATGCGAAATACCTCCGCCAGACCGGCACGGTGTTCGCGCAGGAGACGATGGAGTCGGCGTTCATCGCGTACCCGGACATCGCGGCGAATCTCGTCGCGCTGTTCGAGACGCGGTTCTCGCCGGCCGAGCCGGGTCGCGAAGACGAGCGCGAGCAGTTCTGCGACGAGCTCATCGTCACGATCGGCCGGCAACTCGACGACGTCGCGAGCCTCGATCAGGACCGCATCCTGCGCAGCTACCTCACATTGATCCAGGCGACGTTGCGCACGTCCTACTTCCAGCGCGCTGCGGACGGCCGGCCGAAGCCGTACGTGTCGGTCAAGCTCGACCCGATGGCGGTGCCGGATCTGCCCGCGCCCCGCCCGCGCTACGAGATCTTCGTCTACTCGGCTCGCTTCGAGGGCGTACACCTGCGCTTCGGGCCGGTCGCGCGCGGCGGGTTGCGTTGGTCCGACCGGCGCGACGACTTCCGTACCGAGATTCTCGGGCTGGTCAAGGCGCAGATGGTCAAGAACACCGTGATCGTGCCGGTCGGTGCGAAGGGCGGGTTTGTGCTGAAGAGTTCGCCGTCGCAGCCCGGGAGCGGGAGGAGTGAGCTTGCGAGCCCCGCACTCGCGACCAAAATCAGTTCAGATCGCGACGCCTACCAGGCCGAGGGTGTGGCGTGCTATCGGCTGTTCATCTCGGCACTGCTAGACGTGACCGACAACCTGGTGGCTGGCGAGATCGTGCCGCCGCCGGATGTGGTGCGCCACGACGGCGACGATCCCTATCTCGTGGTCGCCGCCGACAAGGGGACCGCGACGTTCTCCGACATCGCGAACAGCATCTCGATGGCGTACGGCTTCTGGCTCGGTGACGCGTTCGCGTCCGGCGGGTCGGCGGGCTACGACCACAAGGCCATGGGCATCACCGCGCGCGGCGCATGGGAGTCGGTCAAGCGGCACTTCCGGGACCTCGACCACGACACGCAAGCGCGTGACTTCAGCGTGGTGGGCATCGGCGACATGTCCGGCGACGTGTTCGGCAACGGCATGCTGCTCTCGCCGCACATCGGTCTGGTAGCCGCATTCGACCACCGGCACATCTTCATCGACCCGACACCGGACGCGGCAACGTCGTTCGCCGAGCGCGAGCGGCTGTTCCGGTTGCCGCGTTCGTCCTGGGCGGACTATGACGCATCGCTCATCTCGGCCGGTGGCGGTGTCTGGCCGCGGACCGCGAAGGCGGTGCCGTTGTCGGCGGAGGCGCGCAGCGCGCTGGGCCTGCCCGACACGATGACCAAGATGGCACCGGTCGAGCTCATGCGTGCGATCCTTCTCGCGCCGGTCGACTTGCTGTGGAACGGCGGCATCGGCACGTACGTGAAGGCGGCCGCCGAGTCGCACATGGACGTCGGCGACAAGGCGAACGACGGGATCCGAGTGGACGGCCGGCAGTTGCGGTGCAAGGTCGTCGGCGAGGGCGGCAACCTCGGCTTCACGCAACGCGGCCGGATCGAATACGCGCAAAACGGTGGCCGGATCTACACCGACTTCATCGACAACTCGGCCGGCGTCGACTGCTCCGACCACGAAGTGAACATCAAGATTCTGCTCGGCAGCGCGGTCAGCGACGGCGACCTCGCGATGTCCGACCGCGACGCGCTGCTCGCCGAGATGACCGACGAGGTCGCGGGGCTCGTGCTCCGAGACAACTACGAGCAGGCTTCGGCGCTGGGCAATGCGCGGGCACAGGCGCGCTCGCTGCTGCCGGTGCATCGCCGGCTGCTCAATGAACTCGAGCGCATCGGCCTGCTCGACCGCACGATCGAGGCGATGCCGACCGACGACGAGCTCACCGTACGAGCCGAGTCCGGCCGTGGCCTCACCGCGCCGGAGTTCGCCGTGCTCCTCGCGTACGTGAAGATCGACCTGGAAAACGAGATCGTCGCATCCACGTTGCCGGACGATGCGTGGACGCCCGACGTACTGACCGGCTACTTCCCGACGCCGCTGCGCGAGAAGTACGCCGACCGGATGGCCGGACATCAGCTGCGCCGCGAAATCATCACCACGCTGCTCGTCAACGAAGTGGTCAACCGCGGCGGTACGACGTTCGTGTTCCGTGCCATCGAGGAGACCGGTGCGACCGCGGCAGACGTCATCCGCGCGTACGTGATCGTGCGGGACGTGTTCGGGCTCGACGCGTTGTGGCAGGCCGTCGAGGACCTCGACTCGGACCACGACGTGCCGACGGCCGCGCAGACTTCGATCTACTTGGAGATCCGGCGCCTGATGGACCGCGCGGTGCGGTGGCTGTTGACGAGCCGCCGCGCCCCGATCGACGTACCGACCGAAATCGAACTCGCGCGCCCGGGCGTGGCCGCGTTGCTGCCCCAGCTTGACGACCTGGTGCACGGCGCGGAGGCCGACGCGCTGCGCGCACACACGAAGCAGGTCACTGCGCTGGGCATCCCGCAAGGTTTAGCGGCATGGTCGACGAGGCTTGCGTATAGCTTCGGGCTGCTCGATGTCGTGTCACTGGCCGCCACCACCGGCTACGACCTGGTCGACGTCGCGGGCGTCTACTTTGCGCTGTCCGAGCACTTCCAGGTCGACGCACTGCTGTCGAGGATCTCCGAGTTGCCGCGCGAGGACCGGTGGCAGACCTTGGCCCGGATGGCATTGCGCTACGACCTCTACGCGGCACTCGCCGCGCTCACCCGCGAGGTGCTGAGCTTCAACCCGGAGCGCGTCGGCGAGGGATCCGAGCGCTCCGGCGAGCGGTCGGAACTTGAGTCGACGATCGACGAGTTGCCGCCGGCGCAACGAGTCCACGCCTGGGAGGAGGCCAACGCGGCCGCGATCGCGCGGGCACGCAACGCGATGGCCGACTTCGACGAGTCGCGCGCCGATCTCGCCGTGCTGTCCGTGATGCTGCGGCAGATCCGTACGCTCGCCAGCACCGCGGCCGCCTGACGGTGCGCATCGCGGCCGTGCATCGTGGCCGCGGCGGCGCGTTTCGTCGGTTAGGCGACGAGACCGAGCGCCTCCGCCGCCGCGCGACCGTTCGCCCGGCTGGCGCCGTACGTGGTCAAGAACGCGGCGACTCCGGCCGGGCGCCACGTCGACGGCCAACCCATCTCGACGACCACGACGCAGTCCGTTTCAGCCAATGCGTCGATCAATGCGGCCGCGCCAGCGAGCCGGTGCAGGTTGCGGCCGGCCACCACGATCGGGCGACCGGCGGCGGCGGCACGCAACTGCGCGGCCGACGTCGCCGTGGCCGTCGCGCGGATCGGCGTCACATTCGGCGCGACATGTGGATGGACGCCCCACGGCACCGGACCCTCCGCGATCGTCGAGGCGGATTCGAGCTGCACGACGAGCGCACCGGCGAGCGGTGGCAACACGCCCTCGACGGTGATCGCGCGCCGGGCCGCCATCAGGCCGAGACCGGTACCCGTAACGGCGTGTGTGACCGCGGCCGGCGGCGCGGCCCACGCGGCGAGTTCGGCCGCGCGTGCCGCCGCCTCTTCGAGTCGCGTCAGGGACAACCGGCCGTCCTCAACGGCGGTGACGACGTCGGCCACGATCGCCTCGACCAGTGCCTCGTCCACATCCGCGCCGATGCACAGCAGATCGGCGCCGGCGGCGAGCGCGAGCGCGGCACCGGGCGCGGTGCCACCGGCGACCCGTGCCGCACCCTGCATTTCCAGCGCGTCGGTGATGATCGCGCCGGTGAAGCCGAGTTCGCCGCGGAGCAGTGTGCCGAGCGCCGCGGAGCTGAACGTGGCCGGGTCGGAGCCGGTCAGCTCCGGCAACCGGATGTGTGCGGTCATCACCGACTTGGCGCCAGCCGCGATGGCCGCCGCAAATGGTGGGAGGTCACGCGACCGAAGCACGTCCAGGCTCGCGTCGACGGTCGGCAGGTCGACATGCGAGTCGACGCGGGTGGCGCCGTGACCAGGAAAGTGCTTCGCGCACGCCGCGATCCCAACGCCCTGCAGCCCACGGACCGCCGCGGCACTGTGCAACGCGACGCACGCCGGGTCGGTGCCGAAGCTGCGCGTACCGATGATCGGGTTGTCCGCGACCGCGTTGACGTCGACGCTCGGTGCGAGATTCAGGTTGATGCCGACTCGTGCCAGGTCCCTCCCGATCGCTGCGTAAATGCGCTCGGTCAGCTCCGTGTCACCGATCGCGCCGAGCGCTCCGTTGCCGGGGTAGGGGCTGCCGTCGAGGTGGCCGAGCCGGGTGACGTCGCCACCCTCTTCGTCGATGCCGATCAGGACGTCGGACCGCGCGTCGCGCAACGTCGCGCTGAGCAGCGCGAGCTGGTCGCCGTCCACCACGTTGAATCCGAACAAGACGTGCCCCGCGAGACCCTCGGCGACCAGGTCGACCGCCCAGCGGGGCGCGACCGGGCCGCGGAACGCGGCGAGTAGCGTGCCGAGCACGAGTCGGCGCACAGTCACGGTACGTACCTCCACCCCGGGTCGGATCATTGGCGTGTCCGCTCTCGGATTCCCGGTACCCCGCGCACAATGCCCTCGGGACATGCTGGTAATCACGGTAACGATGGCACAGCGTCCGGTCGGGAGCCCTTGACCGTGTGCCGTCGTGCCTTTTACGCTCCGAAAACGTGTAACAAAGTTTACTATATGCCCTCGACGAGGTGTGTACCCGATGAGCCCGACGACACCGCTCCCCGGTACGCCCCGGTTACTGCGCGCGATCAATGACCGGGCGGCCCTCGAGCTGCTGCTGTCCCGTGGGCCGCTGACCCGTTCGCAGATCGGCGAGCTGACCGGGCTGTCGAAGGTGACCGCGTCCCAGCTCGTCGAGCGGCTCATCGGCCGTGGCCTGGTGGCCGGCGTGGGCGAACAGGCCGGCGGCCGGGGACCGAACGCACAGCTTTACGCGGTACGGCCGGAAAGCGCGTACGTCGTCGGGGTGGACGTCGGGCCGGAGCATGTGGTGGCCGCGTGCGCCGACATTTCCGGAGCGGTACGCAGCCGGATCGAACTGTCGACGAAGGACACCGACGATCCGGTCGGAGTCGTTCACAGCGCCGTGATGGCCGCGGCCGACAAGGCGGGCGCGCCGTTCGACGACGTACGCCGTGTCGTGCTCGGTACGCCGGGTCTGGTCGATCCGAACACCGGCGATGTCGCGTTCGCGTTCGACCTGCCGCGGTGGCAGCGCGGTCTGCTGGCGCAGCTGCGCGACGATCTCCACCGGCCGGTGAGTTTCGAAAATGACGTGAACCTCGTCGCGGTCGCCGAGGCGCACTCCGGCGCCGCCCAAGGCGTCGACGACTTCGTGCTGCTCTGGGTCAGTCGGGGCGTCGGTCTCGGCATCATGATCGGTGGCAAGCTGCATCGCGGACACAGCGGTGCGGCGGGTGAGGCCGGCTGGATTCCGGTGCCCGGCGGCAACGTCTCGCGCGATCCGACGCACCGCGCGAAGGGTGGCCTGCGAGGCGGATTCCAGCAACTCGTCGGCGCCGACGGAGTGCGAACCATCGCGCGCGAGTTCGGCTTCAAGGCGGGAACGGGTGCCGGGGCGGTGACCGCAGCGGTACAGGTCGGCAGCGCGGGAGGAGCATTCCTCGACGAGTTGGCGAGCCGTCTTGCGCTGGGTCTCGCCGCGGTCTGCGTGGTGCTGGACCCGCCGCTCGTGGTGCTCGCCGGCGAGGTCAACGTCGCGGGCGGACCGGCGCTCGCGCAACGCGTCGAGCACGAGGTCGCCGCGATCGCGCCGGTGTCGCCGCGGGTAGTCATCTCGTCCGGACCGGAAGAGCCGGTCGTGGACGGCGCTCTGCGGACCGCGCTTGATGAGGTGCGTGACGACATGTTTGGTTCCGCGGCATAGCCGCGCCCTTCGAGCCTTGGCGCGGTGCGTCGATGGTTTGGTTCCGCGGCGCGGTGCGTGGCTTATTGGGGCAGCCAGGCCAATGTGGTGCCGGAGGGATGCGCGCGGGCGAGCAGCTCGCCGTGCCGATGCCCGCTCGTGAAGGTGACCAGGCCCAGCAGCGCGAAGACGCCGTGGCGCCGATAGTCCGCTACGAGCTCGTCGGGTACGTCGATGCCCTGCACGCTGTGCCGTCCCTCGGTGCCCAGTGGGATCAGCGGGTCGAGCGACACCCAGGCGAGGTCACGGGATCTGCCGTAGCGCCCGAGCACCTCGTAAAGACGCTGGCGCTGCTGATCGGAGAAGAACACGGCGGTGTACGTATCGACCACTACCGGCATGACGTCCGCTGGGGTCGCCCGGAGGATGTCGGGCAGCGCAACCACGCCGTCGGCACGCAGGATCGTCGTCGACCGTTCGTCGAGCAGCCGAGCGGCCGTGTCGAATCGTCGGAGCGACTCCTGCTCGGGCGGAATGCATGCGCGCACCCAGCGGCGGTCGTCGTCGCGGCCGAGGTCGATCGGATCGACGTCGACGCCGATGCGCTGCGTAATCGTTGGCAGGACGTCCGGCATCGGCGGCGCCGTCCCGGACACGGTGCAGCGGAGCACGAGTGGTGACGTCGGGTCACCGAGGCGTCGACCGTCGCTCAAGCGGTGGTCGTACCGGTCCGGCCACAGACCGAATCCCGCGCTGGCGCCGATGTCGATGAGCGCGATCGCGGCGGTCGGATGCGCTCGCGCGATGATTCCGAGCGCGAGCGCGACCTGGGTCGACCGGGCCACCTCGGTCATCTGGTAGCGGTGTCGCGCGCTCACGGCCAGGATCTCCGCGCGCCTCGGCAGGCAGAACGACCGCAGCGCCGATCGGAACGCCGGATCGACACTCCGCCGCGGCCCGGTATCCGGAAAGTAGTCCACGAGGTCGGACGGCTCGTGTTGGGCGACGAGATAGCAGGTTGCCGCGCAGAACAGCAGCGCGGGCATCCGGTCGGGCGGCATCCGCGCCGCGATTGCCAGCAGGTCATCGTCCCGGGCGAGCGCGTTGAAGATGCCTGCGGTCAGTGCCCACGACGGCGGGGCGCCCGGCGCCGACCAGCCGGCCGCGATTTCGGCCGCCTGACTGCGTACCGCGTCCATGCTGCGTTGATCCGACATTCCGCTGACAAGGCCCGTCTCTCGACGACACCGAGTCTTCCAGGCCGGCGCGGGCGCTCACCGGTCTATCGGTGCTGATCAATCCGCAATATGACGGCGACGGTCGCGACGGCTTACCGCCACGTAGGCGTTGCGTTGGTGTCGCTTGGTCCGTGATTTGATGGGCGGCGTGCACGCCGCCTCACCGTCGCCAGACACTGGCGGCGTCGACAATGCGCCGCGGCACCTTGCCGACAGCGTCGATCCGGATGTCGTGATCGATGTCGCCGGTGTCAGTGTCGTCCGGGGCGGTACGTTCCTGATCCGCGACGTGTCGTGGCGCGTTGAGCTGGACGAGCGCTGGGTCGTGCTCGGGCCGAACGGCGCGGGCAAGACGACGTTGCTGAACATCGCCGCGGCACGCCTGCATCCGTCCGCAGGCGTCGTCCACGTGCTCGGCGAACAGCTCGGTCGAGTGGACGTGTCGGAGTTGCGTACCCGCATTGGCCTGTCCACGGTCAGCCTCCACGACCGGATCCCGCCCGACGAACGGGTATTCAACGTGGTCGTCACGGCGTCGTACGCGGTGGTCGGCCGCTTCCGCGAGCGGTACGACGCCACCGACGAGGCCCGGGCCTGGCTGTTGCTGACCCAGGTCGGCATGGCGCCGATGGCGGACCGGTCCTACGGCACGCTGTCCGAGGGCGAGCGGAAGCGCGTGCAGATCGCGCGCGCCCTGATGACCGACCCGGAGCTGTTGCTCCTCGACGAGCCGGCGGCCGGCCTCGACCTTGGCGGCCGCGAGGACCTGGTCGCTCGGCTCGGGGTGCTGGCTCAGGACCCGGACGCACCGGCTCTCGTCGTGGTGACACACCACGTGGAGGAGATCCCGGAGGGCTTCTCGCACGCGCTGCTGATGCGCGACGGTGGCGTCGTTGCTGCGGGCCTGCTCCGCGACACGATCAGCAGCGCCAACCTCAGCGCGACATTTGGAATGCCGCTGCGAGTGACCTACTCACGGGGTCGGTTCAGCGCACGGATGGCATGACCGGTCAGCGGACGCACGACGCGGTCAAGGCACGCAGGACAGATCAGCGCACGCATGGTCGGACAAATCGCCAATCCCGCTCGTCGTCCGACCGGGTCGGCAACGATGACGGCATGCGCCTCATTCTCAACATTGTCTGGTTGATCTTCGGCGGGCTGATCCTGGCGCTCGAATACGCTGTCGCCGGCATCATCTTGTGCATCCTGATCATCACGATCCCGTTCGGGATCGCGGCGTTCCGGATCGCTGTCTACGCGCTGTGGCCATTCGGTCGGACCACCGTCCGTGCGCCAACGGCCGGTGTCGGGTCCGCGATCGGCAACATCATCTGGTTGATCTTCGCCGGCTGGTGGCTCGCGCTCAGCCACATCGCCTTGGGCATCGCGCAGTGCGTCACGATCATCGGCATCCCGCTCGGGCTCGCGAACTTCAAGCTCGTTCCGATCTCGCTGTTCCCGCTCGGCGTCCGCATCGTCGACAAAGACAATCCCGTCGTAGGCTCCTAGCGGCGTTCCCCCCGAGCGCCGATTGCCAACGAGCGGAGGCGTGCGGTGGGCGAGTTCATCGGATTGACGGTGGCGGACGGCATCGGGACGATCCGGTTGGACCGGCCGCCGATGAACGCCCTGAACGCTGCCATCCAAGAGGAGTTGCGCGCCGCCGCGGCTGCCGCGACATCCGACGAGAACGTACGAGCCGTCGTTGTCTACGGCGGCGAGAAGGTGTTTGCGGCCGGCGCTGACATCAAGGAAATGGCCGGCATGTCCTACGTCGCGATGGCGAACCGTGCGACGGCGCTGACGTCGGCGTTCGATGCCATCGCGCGGATACCGAAGCCGGTCGTGGCGGCAATCACTGGGTACGCGCTCGGTGGCGGCTGCGAACTCGCGCTCGCGTGCGACTGGCGAGTCGCGTCGGCCGACGCGCGGCTCGGACAGCCCGAAATCAACCTCGGCCTCATCCCCGGCGCGGGCGGCACACAGCGCCTGCCACGGCTGGTCGGACCGGCCCGGGCGAAGGACATCATCATGTCCGGCCGGTTCGTCGGCGCCGAGGAGGCGCTGGCGATCGGACTCGTCGACAAGGTGGTGCCAACTGCCGCCGAGGTCTACGACGCGGCCGTCGCACTGGTGAAGCCGTACACGTCTGGTCCTGCCGTGGCGTTGCGTGCCGCGAAGCTCGCGGTCGACGGCGGCCTGGGCATGGATCTCGCCTCCGGTCTCACGTGGGAATCGCAGCTGTTCTCGGCGCTGTTCGCGACCGACGACATGCGGGAAGGCACCGCCGCGTTCGTCGAGAAGCGGAAGCCGACGTTCACTGGCCGCTGACGAGCACCTAGTGGTGGCCCACCGGACGGGATGTCCGTGACCTGGGCGTCTACCGAGCGGTAACGTACGGCGGACGCGTCGACGCGCACGAGCATGCGAAAGGCCGAGCATGACGGACACGATCGAGGGACACGGCGGCGACCTCGCGCTCGCCACGCTGCGGGCGTACGGCGCGACGGCGATGTTCACGCTGTCCGGCGGTCATGTCTTTCCGCTCTACGACGCGGCGCACAAGACCGGTTTCCCGATCTACGACGTACGCCATGAGCAGTCCGCCGTGTTCGCGGCCGAGGCGACGGCGAAGCTGACCCGGCAGCCCGGCCTCGCCGTGTTGACCGCCGGCCCGGGCGTAACGAACGGGGTCTCCGGCATCACCAGCGCGTTCTTCAACGCGGCGCCGGTCGTGGTGCTCGGTGGCCGTGCGCCGGCCTTCCGGTGGGGTGCCGGGAGCCTGCAGGAGATGGACCATGTGCCGATCGTGGCGTCCATCACGAAGCACGCCGCGACCGCGCACGACACCGACCACGTAGCGGCCGCGGTCGCCGGAGCGGTGACGGCGGCGCTCACTCCGCACCGCGGACCGGTCTTCGTCGACCTGCCGCTCGAGGTGGCCTTCGGGACGGGCGAGAGCGAGATCCCAGTGCCCGACGTGCCGGTGATCGAGCCGGATCCGGAGGACGTTGCGAAGGCGACGACGCTGATCGCCGGCGCACAGCGGCCGGTCATCATCGCAGGCTCCGATGTGTACGCCGGCGACGCGGTCGCCGAGTTGCGCGAGGCTGCCGAGGCACACGGCGTGCCGGTGTTCGCGAACGGCATGGGCCGTGGCGCGCTGCCGCCCGATCACCGACTCGCGTTCTCGAAGGCCCGCCGGGCGGCGCTCGGCGGAGCCGATGTCGTCGTCGTCATCGGTACGCCGCTGGACTTCCGGCTGTCGTTCGGCAACTTCGGCGGCGCGCAGGTGATCCACATCGTGGACGCACCGACGCAGCGTGCCTCCCACGTGATGCCGGCCTGCTCGCCGGCGGGCGACCTGCGCCTGGCGCTGTCGCAGATCGCGTCCTACACCGGCGACCGCGTCGACCACACGGACTGGATCGAGCAACTGCGCGCCGCCGAGGACGCCGCGCGGGCCATCGACGACGAGGCGATGCTCGCCGACCACGACCCGATCAAGCCCGCCCGGGTGTACGGCGAGCTCCGCCGGGTACTTGCCGACGATGCGGTCACGATCGGCGATGGTGGGGATTTCGTGTCGTACGCCGGCAAATACCTGGAGCCCGCCACGCCCGGCTCCTGGCTCGACCCCGGGCCGTACGGGTGTCTCGGCACCGGTCTCGGCTACGCGCTCGGTGCCCGGGTGGCCTACCCGGATCGTCAAATCTGCGTGCTCATGGGCGACGGCGCGGCCGGATTCTCGCTGATGGACGTCGAGTCGCTGGTGCGTCAACGGCTGCCCGTGGTGATCGTGGTCGGCAACAACGGCATCTGGGGTCTGGAGAAGCATCCGATGCAGGCGATGTACGGCTACGACGTGGCCGCCGACCTGCAGCCGGGGCTGCGCTACGACAACGTCGTCCAGGCGCTCGGCGGCGCCGGCGAGACGGTCGCGAAGCCCGGCGACCTCGCCGGTGCGTTGCGCCGCGCGTTCGACTCCGGCGTGCCCTACCTGGTGAACGTCCTGACCGATCCTGCCGACGCCTACCCCCGCTCGGCGAACCTCGCGTGACACGTCCGGATCGGGATCTTCGGGACGCCCTGGGCACGGCGTTCGGCATCGACGCGGACAGCGTCACGCCGATCCTCGACGCCGGCGACGAGTGCCTGCTGTGGCACATCGCGACGCCGCGGTCGCTGGTGGCACGTGCCGCACCGGCGTGGCGGTCGGCCGCCGAGTTGCGGTGGGCGTACGCCGTGGCGGCGGCACTCGCGGGGTACGTCCCCGAGGTCGTCGGACCGGTCTCGCCGATCATCGGCCGGTGGCGCGGCCGGCCGCTGACCCTGTGGCCGTACGTGCCCGGCCGTCAACTCGACCGTGCCCGGCCGGACGACCAACTCGCCGCTGCTGACCTGCTCGCTCGCCTGCATCAGGCCACGATCGCGATCGGCAGCCCGGGACACCGCCCGCCAAGCGAGCCGGGCGCGCCCGCGCACCGACCGCCACCGGTCGACCGCGGCGGCATCGTCGATCCGGACCTCGACGCGACGCTCGCGCGGTGGCGGTTCGGCGCCGGCCGCGAGGCGCCACGCGGGGCGGTGCATGGCGACTTCTACCCGCGCAACATCCACGTGCACGACGGTCCGCTCGGCGACGGCGGGCTCGCGCTGCTGGACTGGGACGACGCCCGCGTCGACGTACTCGGTGCCGAGGTGGCATGGGCTGCCTGGGAGTTCAGCCACGACGGCGACGCGCTGGACACTTCTCGTGTCGCGACGTTCCTGGACGCATATCGGCGGGCCGGCGGACCCGGGTACGACCCGGAGATGATCGTCCCGTGGATCCGTGAGCGGTTGCGCTGGGAGATCGAGCGAAACCGCGCCGCCACGGTCGCGGGCGACTATCACGACGCCGACTACGAGGCGATGGAGGTGGCGGCGTTCGCGAAACTGCGCGGCGTCGTACTCGTCGCGTGATCGCGGCGCGCCGGACGCCTCATCGGGAGGCGCGCCACAGTCTCGTCCTCACCCGGCTCACAGCGTGGTCAGCGACAGCGCCACGCCGAGGAGCGCGAACGCGACCGCGGCCAGCGCCGTGGCCGGCACGGTCCGGCGCACGGTGGCCGGCTGCCGATCGGCCATCGCGTCGATGCGCCGCTGGGTGACCCAGAGCTGTGCGAGCCAGACGAATAGCGCCAGCGCGGCCAGCACCGCGCCGAGCGCGTGCAGTCGGTCTCGCGTCGCCAACCGGATCGTGAGCAGCAGCACGGCGGTGCATGACAACGTGGTACGCCGCCACGACAGCCGGGTGCGCTCCGCGCTTGCGCCTTCGGCGCCGCTCCACATCGGATCCGGTCGGCGTTCTGGCTGGTCATCGGTCACGTCAGATCCAATGGCCCGGCAGCACGACGGCGATGACCAGCGCGACCGCGCCGACCCCGACAGCGATGGCGAGGATGGCTGGGAAGTGGGAGGCGGGCAGCGGCTGGCCCAGCCGCATCGCACGCTCGCACCGGGCCCAGTGGTCGATTGCCCGCAGCGCGATCACGCCGCCGAGCGCCATCAGGATGATCGCCAACGCCTCCCGAAGGTGCGGCACATGCAGCGGCGGCAGGAAGCCGGCCACCGCGAGCCCGCCGCCGACGAGCGCGAGACCGGTGCGGATCCAGGCCAGAAACGTGCGTTCGTTGGCGAGCGAGAACCGGTAATCCGGCGTGGTGCCGACCTCGCGGACCTCACGCGGATCGAACCAGCGACGCACCGTCGTGAACACAGCGTCATTATCGCCATGCGCCAAACACCGAGCCCGGCCGTGTCGGCAACCCCGCGCGATCTGGTCGTTTGCCGCCCCCGCGCCGGCCCGGCCGTCAGGATGGGGGCATGGCTGACTACACCGAAAACGAGAAGCAGATGTTGCGTGGCGCCGCGTTTGGCGCCGTCTTCCTGGTCTCGAACGCGGAGCCGGGCATGTTCGACATGATCAAGGAGAGCTTCGCGGCGTCGAAGTCGTTCGCCGCGGCGAGCGGTGAGCTGCAGGGCATCTTCCGAGGGATGAGCAAGCCGAAGATGCCCAAGGGTGGCGCGGCGCAGATGGAATCCGAGGTGCTCTCCGACCTGTCGGCGTCGGTCAACACGGCGGAGCAGAAGGCGCCGGCCGACGCCGATGCATACCGGCACATCGTCCTCGACGCATGTACGAAGACGGCCGAGGCAGTGGGCGGCGTTTCCGCACCGGAGACCGAGATGCTCGGCAAGGTGAGCGCCGCGCTCGGCACCGGTCCGGGCGCTAACGCGTAGGCCCTCGTATGCCCGCCTACGAGCCGCCGAACGCCTTCGGTGGCCGAGGCGGGCTTTCGTCGCTCATCGCGTGCCAGAACGCCCGCACCTCGTCGCGTACGCACGCCTCGCGGATCCGTCCGCAGGTGCAGCGGTGGTCGTCCGGTGCGGGTCGGGCGTGGTGTTCGCCCCACATGGCGACCTTGAGTTCGGCGACGGTCACGTCGGAACTCCCGAGCGGTGGCTCGTCGGACTCCGGGAAGTCGGACTCCGGGAAGTCGGACTCCGGCAAGTCGAGCTCCGGGAACACCCCGCGCCCGAACAGTGGCGCGCTCTGAGGCGACATTTCGGACACCTCCCAGCCACACCGTAACCCGCCACTTCGTACGGTCACGGTGACTTCGCTCACCGCGCCGTACCGAGGGCGTTGCGCTGATTACCGGCGGGTAACATCACCGGTGGCATGTGCCACACGCGTAGAAGTTGACCGGGTCGCCCGGTGGGCAGAACACTCGCGTGCGAGCGTCGTATCGCGGCCGGTCAACAGTGGCCCGGCCGGCCAACGCTGTGGTGTAGACAGTGCCGTCGACATGGGAGGTCCGCGAACCGCGATGAACATCGTCGTACTCGTCAAGCAGGTGCCGGACTCCGGTGCGGAGCGCAACCTGCGTAGCGACGACAAGACCGTCGACCGTGCGTCGGCAAGCAACGTGATCAACGAGATGGACGAGTACGCCATCGAGGAGGCCCTCAAGATCAAGGAGGCACACGGTGGCGAGGTCACCGTGCTCACCATGGGCCCGGTGTCCGCGACCGAGTCGATCCGCAAGGCATTGTCGATGGGTCCCGACAAGGCGGTGCACGTACAAGACGATGCGCTGCACGGCTCGTGCGCACTGGGTACGTCCAAAGTGCTCGCCGCTGCCCTCGGCACGCTCGGCGCCGACCTCGTCATCTCCGGCGCCGAGTCGACCGACGGTCGCGTCCAGGTGATGCCGCAGATGCTCGCCGAACGCCTCGGCATCGCGGCGCTCACCGGCGCCCGCAAGCTCACCGTCGACGGATCGTCGCTGACGGTGGAGCGCCAGACCGAGGACGGCGTCGAGGTGGTCACCGCGTCGACGCCCGCGATCGTCTCGGTGTGGGACACCATCAACGAGCCGCGCTACCCATCGTTCAAGGGCATCATGCAGGCCAAGTCGAAGCCGCTAACCGTGCTGTCCTTGGCAGACCTCGGCATCTCGGCGGACGAGGTCGGCTTCGCCGGCGCGACGACCACCGTGGTCGACGCCAACAAACGACCGCCACGACAAGGCGGCCGACGCGTCGAGGATTCTGGCGAGGGCGGCGTCGCGCTCGTCGAGTTCCTGGCATCCGAGAAGTTCGTGTGAGTGGGGGCGCAGCCAATGTCTGACGTACTAGTCGTTGTCGAGCATGCGGGCGGCGCGGCCAAGAAGGTCACGCTCGAGATGCTCACGCTGGCGCGCGACCTCGGCACACCGGCCGCGGTGGTGTTCGGCGCACCGGGCACCGCCGCGGCGCTGTCCGACAAGCTCGGCGAATACGGCGCCGCCAAGGTGTACGTCGCGGAAAGCGACGACATTGCCGGCCATCTCGTCGCGCCGAAGGCAGCGGTGCTCGCAAGGCTCATCACGACCGCGCAGCCGTCGGCCGTCCTGCTCGGTTCCACACAGGAGGGCAAGGAGATCGCCGCGCGAGTCGCGGTCAAGCTCGACAATGGCGTGCTCACCGATGTGCTGTCGCTGGACGCGGACGGTACCGCAACGCAGGCGATCTTCGCGGGTACCACGATCGTGAAGTCCCAGGTCACCCGCGGGCTGCCGCTGGCCACCGTACGCCCGAACTCACTCACCCCAACCCCGTCGCCGGTCACGCCGGCGGTCGAGACGATCGATGCGACCGTCGACGACAGCGCAAAGCTCGTCAAGGTCGTGGAACGCCGGACCGAGCAGAAGGGCTCCCGTCCGGAGCTGACCGAGGCGTCGATCGTGGTGTCCGGCGGGCGCGGTGTCGGCAGCGCGGACAACTTCAAGCTCGTCGAGGAGTTCGCTGACCTCCTCGGCGCAGCCGTCGGCGCATCGCGAGCGGCCACCGACTCCGGCTTCTACCCGCATCAGTTCCAGGTCGGCCAGACCGGCAAGACGGTGTCGCCGCAGCTCTACATCGCGCTCGGCATCTCGGGCGCGATCCAGCACCGCGCCGGCATGCAGACGTCCAAGACGATCGTCGCGGTCAACAAGGACTCGGAGGCGCCAATCTTCGAGCTGGCGGATTTTGGGGTCGTCGGCGATCTGTTCAAGGTCGTGCCGCAGGCGGCTGAAGAGGTTCGCAAGCGGCGCTGAGTGGTTGCGGTCTAGGGCGTGGCCCCGGCTCGTCGACCGGCGCAGGGTTTAGGGCGTTACGGGTGTACGTGGTGCCGGACAGCGCTCGGAATCTGGGTGCTGGCGGGCGGGAGTGAAACGTAAAGTGAGCCGGTGCCACGGTCGGTGAAACCGCCGAAGGGGTTGGAGATCCGGGTCGCTCACAAGGGTGATCTCGGCGCGCTGGTGTCGGCGATGGGGCAGCGCGAGTTCTTCACCGATCGGATCGGCCGCACCCGCCAACGCGCCGGCGCGCTGCTGGTTGCCTGGCTCGACGGTGCCGTGGTTGGCGACGTGTACCTGCACTGCGAGGTACAGGAGGAGCCGGAGCTACGGCGCGTCTTTCCCGGCGTACCCGTGTTGAATCATCTCGAAGTGACGCCGCGGTTGCAGCGGCGCGGAATCGGGACGGCGCTGATCCGAGCGTGTGAGGCGGCGGCGCGCGAGCGTGGTCATGACGTCCTGTTGCTCGGCGTTGGTCTGGACAACCCGGACGCACGGCGGCTCTACGAGCGGCTCGACTATCACGACTGGGGTCAGGGTCCGATCGTCACGCGATGGACCGAGCCAGACGGCCGCGGCGGCACACGCCGCGTGGCGCTCGACATCGACGTGATGGTGGCGTCGCTCGCCGCGCCGTGGGTCGACGCGTGGGCGGCCTGGCATCCTCTTGAGATCACGCGGCGGCTGGCCGACGTCCAGCGGCCGTGGCATGTGGCCGGCGGGTGGGCGTTGGACCTGTGGTACGCCGAGAAGGGGCTCGGCCGCCTGCGCGACCACGAAGATCTGGAGATCGCGATCCCGCGGGGCGCATTCCGGGTGTTCGTCGACGCGCTCGGCCTCAAGCCATACGGCGCGCACGCCGGCGCGATTTGGCCGCTCGGTGCGGCGACGCCGCGCCGGCACGTACGGCAAGTGTGGATGGCCGAGGACGGCTCGTACCGGACGGACATGTTTCTCGAGGCCGGCGGCGATCGGACCTGGGTATACAAACGCGACAAGCGCATCAGGCAACCGATGTCCCACGCGATCGCGCGCACGAACGAGGGCATTCCGTACCTGCGTCCCGAGGCCGCGCTGCTCTACAAGTCGGGTGCGCCGCGCGGCGTACCCCGGGAGAAGGACGAAGCGGACTTCGCCGCCGTCGCACCCGAGTTGGACGATGGTGCGCGCGGTTGGCTCGACAGCGCCCTGGCGGTCGCCCGCCCGGATCACCCGTGGCGCACGGAATTGCGGAACGTTCGCGTTCGTTAAGGGTTGCGCTCGGTCGGAGACCGGCCCAGCGGTGGATAGGCTAGGAGACGATGGCATATCTTGATCACGCCGCGACCACGCCAATGATCGACGCGGCGGTGGAGGCCTACGTGGCCGCCGCCCGCGAGGTCGGCAACGCATCGTCGCTGCACCGACCCGGTCGGCTCGCCCGCCGCAGCGTGGAGGAGTCGCGCGAGTGCATTGCGGCCGCGCTCGGTGCTCGTCCGTCCGAAGTGATCTTCACCAGCGGCGGTACGGAGGCCGACAACCTCGCCGTCAAGGGCATCTTCTGGGCGCGCCGCGCCGCGGCGGCCGGCCGCGTCCGAATCGTGGCCAGCAGCATCGAGCACCACGCCGTGCTGGACGCCGTCGAGTGGCTCGGCGCCCACGAGGGTGCCGAGATCACCTGGCTGCCGGTGGACGGCGTCGGGCGCGTCTCGCCCGAGGCATTCGCGGAGGCATTGGGCGACGCGGGTGACGTGGCGGTCGCGACCACGATGTGGGCCAACAACGAGATCGGCACCATACAGCCGGTAGCTGCGCTGGCCGCGCTGGCAGCGACCGCCGACGTGCCGCTGCACTCCGACGCGATCCAAGCGGTCGGCCAGGTGCCGGTGGACTTCGCCGCGTCCGGGGTGGCGGCGATGTCGGTGACCGGGCACAAGCTCGGCGGCCCGGTCGGGGTCGGCGCGCTGCTGCTCGGCCGGGACGTCGCATGTACGCCGCTGCTGCACGGCGGCGGCCAGGAACGCGACGTACGCTCTGGGACGCTCGACGTGGCCGGCATTGTGGCGTTCGCGACCGCGGTCGAGGCGAGCGTCAAGCGCCAACAGGAGCACGCGGCAACCGTGTCGGCGTTGCGCGAGGAGCTGGTTGCGCGCGTGCGGGCTGCCGTAGCGGATGCGGTCTACAACGGGGATCCCGTCAACCGGCTGCCGGGCAACGCCCACTTCTCATTCCCGGGCTGCGCCGGAGATGCGCTGTTGCTGCTGCTAGACGCGGCCGGGATCGCGTGCTCGACTGGTTCGGCATGCTCGGCCGGTGTGGCGCAGCCGTCACACGTACTGCTTGCCATGGGCGCCGACGATGACCGCGCGCGATCATCGCTGCGGTTCACGCTCGGGCACACGTCGACGTCCGCTGAGATCGACGAGTTGATCGCGGCGCTGCCGGGTGCCGTCGACCGCGCCCGGCGCGCGTACCGGCCCGCGCCCGGTCGCTGATCGCCCGGGCGCTTTCCCTGGCGAGCGCGTTTGGGCTGGGCTCGTCGTGACCTTGCGGGGAAATCGTTGGAACGGCTCCCGAGGTTCCAACAAAATGCCCGCAAGGTCATGACCGGATCGCGTACGGACGCATCGATGTTCATAATTCCTTAGTGCCTCAACGTGCCATCAGGCCGACGCGCCTGGGCCATCGACCGTTTCGTGGTAGCGACGCGATTGCCGCCGGGGTGCTGACTCCGATGCAGTTGCGCGGCTCGAACTGGCGGCGGCTGTTCCGCGACGTGTACGTCAGTTCGGCCGCTCGGGACGACCACTTGACGCGAGTAGCCGGTGCCGCGCTCGTGATCCCGGCTGGTGCGCTGATCTCCGGTCGCTCCGCCGCGCTGTTGTGGGGCTCGAAGATGGGCGACTTCGACGGGCCTGTCGAGGTGCTGACCCCGCGTCGATTCGGACCGATCGCTGGGCTCGCCATCCGAAGCGGACCCGTGCACCCGGCGGACGTGGCCGAGCGTTGGCGAATGCCGGTCTGCACGCCGCTACGGACCTGTTGGGAGCTGGCCAGAGCACTGCCGGAGTTGGACGCGGTCGGCTGGATCGACGCCCTCGGACGTGCCCGGCGGCTGCGCAAGGCTCAGCTCACCGCAGAGTCCCTGCGACACTCTGGGGCGATGGGTTCCGTCAAGGCCACGAACACGCTTCGCCTCTGCGATCCACGCGCAGAGTCGCCACCCGAGTCCGAGCTCCGTGTGCACATCCACCGCTACCGCCTACCGCGGCCGGTGCCGCAGTATCGCGTGTTCGTGGCCGGCCAATTCGTGGCCCGTGTCGACCTGGCGTGGCCCGATCTACGTTTCGCGGTCGAGTACGACGGCCAGTGGCATGTCGATCCGCGGCAGCTAGCCGACGACCGCGTACGCCTCCGGGCGCTGCACGCGGCCGGGTGGGAGGTCTTCCACGTGACCCGCGCGGATATGGCCGACATCGCGCGGCTCATGCGTGATCTCGGCGTGGCACTCGACAGACGGCGCGCTCAGGGCCGCCTCGCACTGTCGTGACCATGTGGGGAAATCGTTGGAACGGCTACCGAGGTTCCAACAGAATGCCCGCAAGGTCATGACCGAACGCGGGGACTGCGCTGGCGAGCGCGCGGCGACGAGCCGACCCGAGCCCGCCCGGTACCCTTGGTCACGTGCGTGTACTGGCGGCGATGAGCGGCGGGGTGGACTCCGCCGTGGCTGCTGCGCGGGCCGCCGACGCTGGGCATGACGTCACCGGCGTACACCTTGCGCTGTCGCGGAATCCGCAGACCTACCGCTCCGGCGCGCGCGGCTGCTGCACGCTTGAGGACGCTCGCGACGCTCGGCGCGCCGCTGACGTGATCGGCATCCCGTTCTACGTCTGGGACATGGCCGACCAGTTCCACGCCGACGTGGTGGACGACTTCGTCGCCGAGTACGCCGCCGGCCGTACCCCCAATCCCTGCGTCCGCTGCAACGAGAAGATCAAGTTTGCCGCGGTGCTGGACCGCGCGATCGCCCTGGGGTTCGATGCCGTGGTGACCGGCCACCACGCGCGTCTCGGTGCGGACGGCCTGCTAAGGCGCAGTGTGGACCTGGGCAAGGATCAGTCTTACGTGCTCGCGGTGCTGACCCGCGACCAGCTTGGCAGGTCGATGTTTCCGCTCGGGGAGTCCACCAAGGCGCACGTGCGCGCCGAGGCGGCGGAGCGTGGCCTCGCGGTCGCCGAGAAGCCGGACTCGCACGACATCTGCTTCATCGCCGACGGCGACACCCGTGGCTTCCTCAACGCGCGGCTCGGCGCGTCGCCGGGCGACATTGTCGACGACGCGAGCGGCCAGGTGCTCGGCCGACATGCCGGCGCACACGGATTCACCATCGGCCAGCGCAAGGGGTTGCGCCTGGATCGACCCGCTCCGGACGGACGTCCGCGCTACGTGCTGTCGATCACGCCGGTCACCAACACCGTGACGGTGGGTCCCGCCGAGGCACTCGACGTGGACGTCGTGACCGCGGAGCGCGCGGTATGGACCGGCATCGCGCCGTCCGACCAACCCGTGCCCGCCGAAGTGCAGATGCGGGCCCACGGCGAGACTACGTCCGCGATGGTGGCGGCCACGACGGACGGCACGGTCGTGGCCACGCTTGATTCGCCGGTACGCGGAATTGCCGCCGGCCAGGCGATCGTGGCATACCGTCCGGATCCGGCGGGCGACATCGTGCTCGGCTCGGCCACCATCACGCGAGCCGACCGAGCCGTGCGAGCCGACCGAGCCGTTCCCGCGGCGTCGTGACCGAGCCCGATTCGCGCTCTGACGCGGGCCCGTGGTCGCCGGGCGATCCGTGGCCATGGACGCCGGGCAGCGCGACCGGCATCGGCTCGTTGCCGGGCAGGGACATTCTCGAGGCGGTCAAGACCGTCCTCGGCGAGCTGCCGGACCTGCCCTACCTGCCGGAGCTGCCGGCGCGTGGCCCGGGTGCCGACATGGTCGGCCGGAGCGCCGGTCTGCTCGTCGACATGCCCGTCGAGCTCTACGCCGGCCGGTGGCGCACCGCCGCGCACGGCGGTGTCGACCTGCGGCGGGTGCGCGACATCTGGGAACGTGATCTCGACGCACTCACCGACGGCGCAGCGGACTTCGACGGACCGCTCAAGGTGCAGGCCGCCGGACCGTGGACGCTCGCCGCGTCGCTGGACCTGCCGATCGGTGGCCGGATGCTGCGTGACGCGGGTGCGGTCCGCGACCTGACGGCATCGTTGGCGGAGGGCATCGCGGCACACGTCGCCGAGCTGCGGACCCGGCTGCCGCACGCTCGGCTGCTGGTCCAGCTCGACGAACCGTCGCTGCCTGCGGTGCTGGCCGGACGCGTACCCACCGAAAGCGGGTACGGCATGCTGGCCGCGATCGAGGACACCGTGGTGACCGCGGCGCTGGCCGACGTCGTCTCGGCCGCCGGCGTACCCGTCGTCGTGCACTGTTGCGCGGCGGACGCACCGATCGATCTGTTCCGGGCGGTCGGCGCCTGTGCGGTGGCGATCGACCTCGATCTCGTCCGCGACCTGGATCCGTTGGCCGAGGCGCTCGATAGCGGACTTGGCCTCTTCGCGGGCGCCGTGTCGACCGATCCGAACGCTGCAGACCCGTCGTCGGCGGCGGTCGCAGACCGAATCAAGCGCCTGTGGCACACGCTCGGCTTCGCCACGAACCAGCTGCCCGATCAAGTGGTCGTAACGCCGGCATGCGGATTAGCCGAATTGTCGATGGTCCGGGCACAGAAAGTCACTACAGCGTGTCGGGAAGCCGGCCGCCGCCTCTCGGACGGCTGAAAATCCGAAAAAGGCGTCCCATAACCGTGGCGGACCTGTTGAGACCGCACCGGAATTCCGGCAGCATCGACGCGACCCCCATCCGACGGGAGCAGCAGGGTGCATCCGCGATCGGCCGATGAACGCGGCCGTCGGCGACATCCGCCCAACCGTCCGCCTCGGCATCCCGCCGATGAGTACGGGACAGCGGACCGGCCTCGTGGCCCCGAGGGCGACTACTCTTCGTACTTGCCGCAGTACGGTTCGCCGCGACCCGCGTCAGACCAGGGCGCCTGGGGGCCGATGCCGGACGACGTGCCGCGACTGCCGCCACCGCTCACCGTGACGGCGACCGGAACGATTCCCCGCGTACGCCTGCCCGACGGTCCCGGCCGTCGCCCACTCCCACGCTGGCACCGTGACCCGGAGGCGCCGGCCGCGCTGCACCACGAGTACGTCGGCGACTGGGGCTATCAGCCCGTGGTGCCCGAGCAGGTCGACGGGGGCGCCCGCGTCTTCCTCAAGGTGCTGTTCTGGTTCATGGCGGCGGTGTCCGTCGAGTTGTGGTGGCTCGACACGCCGTCACACTCGGTGCACGGTACGGCCGCGATCCTCACCGAGAGCGGTCGCGTCACCGGCATGATCGCGGGCTACGTACTGCTGGTCCAGATCGTCCTCATGAGCCGGGTGGACTGGTTGGAACAATGGATCGGCGCGCATGACCTTCTCGGGTGGCACCGGGCACTAGGTAGCGCGCTGTTCTTCCTCGTCATCGCGCACGTCGTGCTGATCACGCTCGGATACGCGGGCCAAGCAGACATCAGCGTCGTCGCGCAGACCGCACAGCTGTGGACGTCCTTCGCGGCGATGATCAGCGCGTACATCGCGACTTTCATCCTGATCGCGATCGCGGCGATGGCGATCCGGGTGGTACGCCGGCGGATGCCCTACGAGCTTTGGTACTACCTGCATCTCGGCAGCTATCTCGTGTTGTTGCTGAGCTACGGGCACCAGTTCGCGGACGGTCAGGAGCTGTCGTCGAATGGGTTCGGGCGATGGTACTGGCGGTCGCTCTACGTCGTCGTCGTGGCCTGCATCATCTCCGGCCGCATCATCCGGCCGATCACGTTGAACATGCGGCACCGGCTGCGCGTCGCCGAGATCGTGCCGGAGTCGAGCGACATGGTCTCGGTCTACATCAAGGGGCGCCGCCTCGAGGACCTCAACGCACGCGCCGGTCAGTATTTCCGGTGGCGCTTCATGGCTCGGCGGTGCTGGTGGCAGGCACACCCGTTCTCGCTCTCGGCGGCGCCCAACGGTCGGTGGCTTCGGCTGACGATCAAGGTGGTCGGCAACCACACCGCGGACCTGCGCGAGCTGCGGCCCGGCGTGCCGGTCATCGTGGAAGGCCCCTGGGGGATCTTCACCGCGGAGCAGCGCCGTCGGCCAAGCGCGCTGCTCATCGCCGGCGGCAGCGGCATCGCGCCGATCCGCGCACTGCTCGAGGAGCTGCCGTCCGGAACGATCGTGCTCTACCGGGCGCGTACCCGCGAAGACGTGATCTTCGCCGAGGAGCTGGAGTGGCTCGCTCAAAAGCGTGGCGCGACGCTCTGGTATGTGCTCGGCGCCCGCGACGACCAGGGTCCGCGACGTGCGTTCTCGCCGAGAGGCATGCGCGAACTCGCGCCGGATGTCCGCCATCGCGATGTCTACCTGTGCGGTCCGCCGGGCCTGGTCGAGGCGTCGCTGGCCGCGTTGCGGCGGCTGCATGTGCCGCGGCGCCAGATTCACATGGACCCGTTCGAGTTCTGACCTCGAGCCGGCCGGACATCGGCCGGAACTAACGACTTCGGCTCGACCCGGAGCAACGCAAGACGAAGGAGGCGCAACGTGCGGCGATCGGTCGCGTTCGTGTTGGGCACCCTCACCGGAACGTCGCTACTCGTGGGCGCGAAGTTCGGCACCCACGCCCATGGCAGCGCGGCCGGCGGGGACAGCGCGGCGGCCGCGGTCGTCGCCGGGGGTGCGGTCGTCACCGGTGGATCAAAGGCGGCCGCCCCGACCGCCTCGGGTCACCCGGCGAAACCGGGCGCGAGCGCCACCCCGGGCGGTGCGCCAAGCGGAACGCCCACCGGCACCACGCCGGCACCCGGACACACCACGTCGAAGCCGACGTCGAAGCCGACGCCCACCCCGACGCCGACCCAGACTCAGACCGGACCGGCGGATGGCACGTACAAGGCGTCCGCGTCGGTGGACGGCGGCCATTACGGCACGCTGTCGATGACCGTCACGATCTCCGGGCACCGGATCACCGCGGTGTCGGCCAGCGAGTCCAATCCGACCGAGTCGAAGTGCTACCGGTCGGCGTGCCCGAAGCTGACGTCCGAGGCGTTGAGCGCGCAGAGCGCAAAGATCTCCGCGGTATCCGGCGCGACGTACACGTCGGCGGCGTACAAATCGGCGCTCCAGGCCGTGCTGAACGCGGCGTAGGCATAGCGTCGTGCAAGTGGGCGGGCGGTGGCACGCCGTCGAGTTCATCATGGGCACGGCGATCACTCTCGATGTTGTCGAGCCGCCGGATGGGGTGGACGTCGACGAGCTGTCGCGTTCGGTGTTCGAGTGGTTCACCGAGGTGGACGCTCGGTTCAGCACGTTCAAATCGGACAGTGAGGTGTCGCGGCTGGGCCGTGGCGAGGTCGCGGCGTCCGACATATCGCCGGACATGCGCCACGTGCTGGACGCGTGCGACGTGTTGCGGTCCGAGACGAACGGGTATTTCGACGCGTACGCCACCGGGAGCCTGGACCCGTCCGGCTATGTGAAGGGCTGGTCGGTGCAGGTCGCCTCGGACCGGCTGCTTGCGGCCGGCGTGCCGAACCACTGCGTCAACGCCGGCGGCGACATCCGGGTGCGCGGTCACGGGCCGGACGGCACGCCCTGGCGGATCGGCATCCGGCATCCGTGGCAGAAGTTGAAGGTTGCTTGGGTGCTCGCCGGCGACGACTTGGCGATCGCGACCTCGGGTACGTACGAGCGCGGCTTTCACGTGATCGATCCGTACCGCGGCGTGCCGGCCGCCGACCTCGCCTCGGTGACGGTCGTCGGTGCGGACCTGGCGCGCGCCGACGCGTACGCGACCGCGGCGGTCGCCATGGGGCCCCGCGCCCTCGACTGGCTCGCCGGACTGGCCGAGCACGAATGTGCCGTGGTGACCAGTGACGGCGCGGCGTTTACGTCGGCCGGCCTCCCGGTCGTGCCGGCCGACGACATCGGCGCGGCACCGTCGACCGGAGCTGGCTCAACCGGTGTAATTGGGGCCGATGGCACCGAGGGACCACCCGTTTACTGACCGGCGAGTGTCAGGGTGACGCGATAGTTTTCAATCATGAGCGCGAAGGCCGACTTGTCTCCTGAGAGCGCGGCCGGCGGCGGGGCAGCCGGTGACGTTGCCAGCGCCGCCGTGACTCCCGAGCAGGCCGCCGTGACGCCCGAACAGGCGGCGCGCGCCGGACGAGAGCCGACGCCGGATGCGCGTGCTCGGCACGCCGCGCTCGCCGCCGAGGTCGACCAGCATCAATATCGCTACTACGTGCTGGACCAGCCGACCGCGTCGGACGCCGAATATGACGCCTTGATCCGGGAGCTGACCCGCATCGAGGAGGAGTTCCCGGCACTGCGGACGCCCGACTCGCCCACCCAGCGCGTCGGCGGTGGCGACTACTCGAACATGTTCGCCTCGATCACACATGCCGAGCCGATGTTGAGCCTCGGCAACGTGTTCCGCGACGACGATCTGGCCGCCTGGGCGGCGCGCATCGAGCGGGACGCCGGTGGTCCGGTGCACTTCCTGTGTGAACTGAAGATCGATGGGCTCGCCGTCAATCTGACCTACAAGAACGGTCGGCTCGTGTCGGCGGCCACCCGGGGCGACGGGAAGATCGGCGAGGACGTGACCGCCAACGTACGAACCATGCGCGACGTACCGGACCGGTTGCGCGGCGACGACCTCCCGGAGCTCGTCGAGATCAGAGGCGAGGTCTACTTCCCGTTGGCCGCCTTCGCCGATCTCAACGCATCGCTGGTGGCCGCCGGCGAGAAGCCATACGTGAACCCGCGCAACTCCGCCTCCGGGAGCTTGCGCAACAAGGATCCGCGCGAGACGGCGAAGCGACCGCTGCACATGATCGTGCACGGCATCGGCGCCCGACGCGGCTTTGCTGTCACGTCGCAATCGCAGGCATACGAGGCCATCAAGCGCTGGGGACTGCCGACCAGCGACCGCTGGCGAGTCGTCGACGACGTCGCGGCGGTGCGCAGATACGTCGCCGACTACGCCACCAAACGCCACTCGCTCGAGCACGACATCGACGGCGTCGTCGTGAAGGTGGACGAGGTGTCGATCCAGCGCCGACTCGGATCCACGAGCAGCGCGCCGCGCTGGGCGATCGCGTATAAATATCCGCCGGAAGAGGTGAATACCAAGCTGATCGCGATCCGGCTCGGCGTCGGCCGCACCGGTCGCATCACGCCGTTTGCGGAGTTGGAGCCGGTGCACGTGGCGGGTTCGACGGTCACGTTCGCCACCCTGCACAACGCAAACGAGGTCAAGCGCAAGGGCGTGTTGATCGGCGACACGGTGGTGGTGCGCAAGGCCGGCGACGTGATCCCGGAGATCCTCGGCCCGGTCGTGGATCGGCGCGACGGCACCGAGACCGAATTCGTGATGTCCGCGTCCTGCCCGTCGTGCGGCACTGCACTCGCGCCGGCGAAGGAGGGCGACGTCGACATCAGGTGCCCGAACGCCCAGCATTGTGCCGCTCAGATCCGCGAGCGTGTCTATTACCTCGCCAGCCGCAACGTGTTCGACATCGAGGCATTGGGCTACAAGGCCGCGGCCGCACTCGTCGACGATCACATCATCACCGACGAAGGCGATCTCTTCGCGCTGGACGAGCACAAGCTCGGGCAGAGCGAGTTCTTCACCAATCAGGACGGTTCGCTCTCGGCCGGCTCGGTTCGCCTGCTGTCCATGTTGGCCGATGCGAAGCAGCGTCCGCTCGCGCGCGTCATCACCGCGCTCTCGATCCGGCACGTCGGTCCGACCGCGGCCGTCGCGCTCGCGCGCGAGTTCGGCTCGCTCGCGGCGATCGCGGCGGCGAGCGTCGAGGAACTGACTCGCGCGGACGGCGTCGGACCGACAATCGCGCACGCCTTGGTCGAGTGGTTCGCGGTCGACTGGCATCGCGAGATCGTAGACAAGTGGCGAGACGCGGGCGTACGAACTGCGGAGGAGCGCGCCGAGACCGGTCCACGGCCACTGGAGGGGCTGACCGTCGTGGTCACCGGATCGCTGGTGGACTTTTCACGCGACGAGGCGACCGAGGCGATCGCGAGCCGTGGCGGCAAGGTCACTGGCAGCGTGTCCAAGAAGACGGGGTTCGTGGTGGTGGGGGAGTCGCCCGGGTCGAAATACGACAAGGCGGTCGAGTTGCGGGTCCCGATTCTCGACGAAGCGGGCTTTCGAGTGCTTTTGTCGGATGGACCGGACGCCGCGCTCGAACACACCAGCGACAGCTGACCGGATGTCGATGAAATCGCACAATGCCCGGTAATGTCTAACTTTGCATGGGCACGACGTTTTGTTTCGGGTAGATCTAGGCGTCGGGCGATTTACGCAAATCCTGCTGGTTCGGCCTATCGTATTGTTCCGGGTGCCTCGTCCGGCACCTGAGCGCGAGAAGCTGAACGGGCCGGCCCCGACGGGAGGCGACAATGTATTCGGCGGCGTTGCGTAATACTGCGCCACCGGAGCATGCCAAGGCGTTCTTCGGGTATGTGACGGCAGTCTGCGTCGTCGCACTCGCGCTCGTCATTCCGGCCATTCCGCAATTACGCGACGTGCCGACACATTCGCCGGCGACGTACTGGTTGCTCGCGTTCCTCGCGGTCATCGCGGACCTGCGACCCTTCCCGCCGCCCGGCCGGCAGCGATCCGTGGTCTTCCCGTCCATCTGCTTCACCTTCGCGATCCTGCTGATGTGGGGCTTCGACGCGGCCGTCGTGGTGCAGACCGCCGCCGTCGTGGCATCCGCGGTGCGTTTGCAGCACCGTCCATGGCGAGCCGCGTTCAACGCCGCGCAGTATGCGATCTCGTTCGCGGCCGCGTCCGCCGTGCTGCACACCGCGGAGGGCATGCCGTTCGCGCCGGGCGGTCGTCCGGGCTGGCCGGACGTCGGAATCGCGCTCACCGCCGCGGCCGTGTGGTTCGTGGTGAACAACGTGCTCGTCACGACCGCCGTCGCCCTGCGATTCGGCGGCTCGTGGTGGCACGCGCTGCGGCGCAACCTCGCGGACGACGCGCTGACCACCGGATCACTGTTGCTGCTCGGCCCGGTGCTGGTCGGCACCACGCGTGCGAGCGCGGCGCTGATCCCGCTGGTGATCGTGCCGCTGCTCGCGGTCAACCGGATGGCGCGGCTGTCGAGCGAGCAGAACGAGGCGGTACGCACGGATCCGCTGACCCGCCTGGCCAACCGCAAGGCATTGCAGAGCGAGGTGGGCGAATACGTCGCGACCTGCCAGCACCGGTCATCCGTCGAGGGTCGCGAGCACCGGTTCGCGCTGATGATTCTCGACATCGACCGGTTCAAGTACGTCAACGACGCGCTAGGCCACGCGGTCGGCGACCGGCTGCTGGTGGAGATATCGCAGCGCATCGACCGCGCGGTGCCGGACGGCAACCTGGTCGCACGGCTCGGCGGCGACGAGTTCGCGGTGGTCGCGCCGGAGATCGACAATGTCAACGACGCGCGTTCCGCGGCTGGTGCGATCGCCGGCGTGCTGTCGGTTCCCGTTGTCCTGGACGGTATGTCGCTCGACGTCGGCGGCTCGATCGGCATCGCGATCTATCCGACGCACGGCGAAGACTTCGAAACGCTGCTGCGGCATGCGGACGTCGCGATGTACGACGCGAAGGCGCGCGGCGACGCGCTCGCGGTCTACGCACCCGAGGTCGACCACAACTCGCCGGACCGGCTGAGCCTGCTTGCCGATCTGCGTCGCGCGCTGGAGAACACCGACTCGAGCGAGGTGATGTTCTATTACCAGCCGCAGGTCGAGATGGCGACCGGCACGGTGACCGGCGTCGAGGCGTTGCTGCGCTGGCACCACCCGCATCGCGGGCTGGTGGATCCGGAGGAGCTGATCCGGGTCGCCGAGCACAGCGGTGTGATGCGCATGTTGACGCTGCGTGTCGTGGACGATGTGGTGGCGCAACTCGCGAAGTGGCGCGCGAACGGACTGGCGATGCGCGCGGCCATCAATGTGAGCGTGCGCGATCTGCACTCCGGGGAGGTGGTGGATCGGCTGGCCGAGCAACTCGGTCACTACAACATCGCGCCGGACCAGGTACAGATGGAGATTACCGAGGGCGCGTTGATGGCCGACCCGCGTCGCGTACTCGCAACACTGCAACGCCTCGCGCGGCTCGGCGTTGCGCTATCGCTTGACGACTTCGGCACTGGGTACTCGTCGATGCAGCACCTGCGCCGGCTGCCGCTGTCCGAAGTCAAGATCGACCGGTCGTTCGTGCTCGGCATGGCCGACGACCCGGACGACGAGGCGATCGTACGGTCGATGATCGACCTCGCCGGAGCGCTGAACCTCCGGGTCGTGGCGGAGGGTGTGGAGGACGACCGGACTCGACGCATGCTGGTCGCGTGCGGCTGCCACGTCGCGCAGGGATGGTATTACGCGCGCCCGATGCCGGCCGACGAACTCGCGTCGTGGCTCGCCCGCTACCGCCCGCCCGAGCAGTACGCGTGGCCGGCAACCGAGCCGCCCGAGGACGCCGCCTGACCGGTGGGTGCGCCGCTGGTGGCACGCCGGCGCCGCGAGCTAAGCCGAGCGACGGCCAACCTGGCGAGCCAATAGACTCGATCGCGTCGGCCTCGCGGCACCCGCGTCGAGGCCTCGAATTCGCTCAACGGCTCGATACAGAAGGGTCCACAGATGTCGGCCATTTCACGCGCTGAGGTCGCGCACCTCGCGCGGCTCGCGCGGCTCGCCGTCACGGATGACGAGCTTGACGTCTTCTCGGGTCAGCTGGACGTGATCCTCTCGTCGATCGCCCGGATCCAGCAGGTGGCCGCCGCCGACATCCCGCCGACGTCGCATTCCGTCCCGCTCGTCAACGTGTTGCGCGACGACGTCGTGGTGCCGTGTCTGACGCGCGAGGAGGCGCTCGCGGGCGCACCGGACACCGCCGAGGACCGCTTCCGCGTGCCGCGGATCCTGGACGAGGAGTAGCCGTGAGCGAGTTGACCACGAAGACCGCCGCGGAGCTCGCTCGGCTGATCGCAACCGGCGAGGTGAGTGCGGTCGAGGTCGCCGGCGCGCATCTGGAACGGATTCGCGGCGTCGACCCTCAGGTGCACGCTTTCCTGCATGTCGACGAGGACGGTGCGCTCGCCAGCGCGGCCGCGGTCGACGCACGGCGCGTGGCAGGCGAACCACTCGGGCCGCTGGCCGGCGTACCCGTCGCGGTCAAGGACGTACTCGCGACCAAGGGCGTACCCACGACCTGCGGCTCGAGGATCCTGGAGGGCTGGCGGCCGCCGTACGACGCGACGCTCGTGGAACGGATGCGCGCCGCCGGTCTCGTCATCCTCGGCAAGACGAACATGGACGAGTTCGCGATGGGCTCGTCGACGGAGTATTCCGCGTACGGCCCGACGCACAACCCGTGGGACCTCGGCCGCATCCCGGGCGGGTCGGGTGGCGGCTCGGCCGCGTCGCTCGCCGCCTACGAGGCACCGCTCGCGATCGGCTCCGACACCGGTGGCTCGATCCGGCAACCGGGCGCCGTCACGGGCACCGTCGGCGCGAAGCCGACCTACGGCGGCACCTCCCGATACGGCTTGATCGCGTTTTCGTCCAGTCTGGACACGCCCGGACCGTGTGCTCGTACGGTGGAGGACGCGGCGTTGCTGCACGCGATCGTCGGTGGTCACGATCCCCGCGACTCGACATCGATCCCGGCACCCGTTCCGGACGTGGTCGGCGCGGCGCGGCAGGGTGCCACCGGTGATCTGAGCGGCGTACGGATCGGACTCGTCAGCCAGTTCAGTGGCGACGGCGCGGAACCCGGTGTGATGTCGGCGTTCCGCGATGCCGTGGACGCGTTCGCGAAGCTGGGCGCCGACATTCTCGAGGTGTCGTGCCCGCATTTCGAGTATGCGTTGCCGGCGTACTACCTGATCGCCCCCAGCGAGTGCTCATCGAACCTGGCGCGCTTCGACGGCGTACGGTTCGGTCTCCGGGCCGGCGACGACGGCGTACGAGCGCTCGAAGAGGTCATGTCGATCACGCGCGACAAGGGCTTCGGGCCGGAGGTGAAGCGGCGCATCATCCTTGGTACGTATGCGCTCTCGTCCGGCTACTACGACGCGTACTACGGGCAGGCGCAGAAGGTCCGTACCCTCATCACCCGCGACTTCACGGCCGCGTTCGAGCAAGCCGACGTGCTTGTCGCGCCGACCACGCCGTTCGTCGCGTTCCCGTTCGGCTCGCGCACCACCGATCCGTACCAGATGTATCTCGCGGACCTGTTCACGATCCCGAGCAACCTCTACGGCGGCCCGGCGGTCTCCGTGCCGTGCGGGCTGTCCGAAGGTCTGCCCGTCGGCCTGCAGGTGATGGCGCCGACCATGGCCGACGATCGGATGTATCGAGTTGCCGCGGCGCTCGAGACCGTGATGCCGCCGCTCACACCGCCCGCGTTGGCCGCGTCATG
>DATFRR010000030.1:0-12390 GCA_035263025.1 Micromonosporaceae bacterium | reverse complement strand
CACGTCCGGTGACCGGCCGACCTGCCGAGTGAGCGCCGCGCACCGCAACAGCTTATGGGCGGCCGAACCAGTCGGCACGCCGAGACGAGCCCCCGATGCATCAATTGCGAAGACGACTGTCGATCCGATGGTTGCCGGATGGTCCGCGGGAGCCGGCCGAGTTATGCGGCGCGGACACGAAATCGCCCTCACGGATCATCCGTGAGGGCGATGTCGGTTGAAGCCACGGCCGACGCCGCGTCCGGTCGCCGGTCGGCCGATCAGGTCAGGCGCGGCCGCGCAGCGTTCGCACTTCCTGCAGACGCTCGGCGAGGATGTCGTCGAGCTCGGCCATGCTGCGTCGCTCGAGGAGCATGTCCCAGTGCGTACGCGGTGGCTTCGCCTTCTTCTGCTCGGGCTCGCTGCCGTCGACGAGACGCGCGATGCTGCCGTCGAACTTGCACTCCCAGGTGATCGGAACCTCGGCGTCCAGTGCGAACGGCACCTCGAACTGGTGGCCCTTCACGCACAGGTATTCACGCGTCTGGCGCGGCGCCAGCTCGGTGTTTCGGTCGGACTCGTAGCTCACGGCTCCGAGGCGGCTTCCGCGCAGCATGCGCTCGCCCATGATCGGCTATCCCCTTCGGGTCGTCGAGTCGATATCGGTGGCATCTGCCACGCACGTTCTAACGAGGAAGGCCGGCTCAGGATTCCCATGCCCCCGCAAGCGGCCAGCCACCGCCGTCAAAGCGTAGCCCGACAAGCGTAGTAGTGACCAACGTCTCTGCGGATCGCAGGAACCTGCCAACGCTCGCCATGCATGGCACGACGTGGGGCTAGCGAGGGTCGACGATCTCGCCCTCGATCGGCTCGGTGTCGGTCATCACACTGTCGGCGGGGCCTGTGTTCCGAGTCGCTCGACCGGCTCGTACCTTCACCTGACGCGGGCCGAACAAGTCGCCCATCGCCGCCGAGGCGAGGCGCCGCCCGGCGAGTGCGGTGAGGCCGGTGGAGGCGAGCGCGCGGATCGGCGGCAGGAACAGCGCCAAACCGACCAGCGCGGTGAGATAACCGGGTACGAGCAGCAGCGCGCCGCCGACCAGGCCGACAAGGGCGCGGGACAGGTGCGGGCCGGGCCGCTCACCTGCCTCGGTCACGGCGCGGAACCTGCGCCATGTCCGGGCGCCCTCCTGCCGAAGCAGGATCGCGCCGACCGCCATGAGCACCAGTACGCCCAGCACGGCGAGACCGAAGCCGATCAGCTTGCCGATGACGATGAACACCGCGATCTCCGCGGCCAGCGTCACCACGAGTGCGAGGGCGCTCCAGCGGATGCGGAATCGCATCGGTACCTCCGATGATGATCGTTTAGTGGCGGTTGATCCCCACCGCTCTGCTCAACGCCCGGACCCTCGATGTCGTTCCCCAAACGGTGACCCGCCACAATGCCTCGCGGACCACCGACGAGCTCATCTTGCTCGTCCCGTGCTCTCGCTCGGCGAACCGGATCGGCACCTCGACAAGCCGGAACCCGTTACGGTACGCGCGCCAGGCAAGGTCGACCTGGAAGCAGTACCCCTGGGACGCGACCGCGTCGACGTCGATCTTCTCGAGCACCGGCATCCGGTATGCCCGATAACCTCCGGTGGCGTCCTTGATCGGCATGCCCAGCGCGAGCCGTGCGTAGAGGTTCCCGCCGCGCGACAGCAGGAATCGATGCGCCGGCCAGTTCACTACCGTGCCGCCGCGCACCCATCGGGAGCCGAGCACCATGTCGGCGGTACGCAGCGCGTCGAGGAGCCTCGGCAACTCCTCCGGTGCGTGCGAGCCGTCGGCGTCCATCTCGACGACGGCGTCGAATCCGTGCTCCCGAGCCCACTTGAAGCCGGCGACGTACGCCGCTCCGAGGCCCTCCTTGCCGGCCCGGTGCAGCACGTGCACCTGCGGATCCGCCTCGGCGAGACGGTCGGCGACTGCCCCGGTGCCGTCCGGGCTGTTGTCGTCCGCGACCAGGACCTCGGCTTCCGGGACCGCCGACCGGACCCGGCTGGTGATCATCGCGACGTTGTCGACCTCGTTATAGGTCGGGATGATCACGAGCACACGTCCGACGCCCGGGTAGCCGGTCCCGGCATCGGCCGGCGACGTGGGGTCCTGTGTCATGCGGCGGTCACCTTAGGTTGGCTGGTCGGTGTTTGGCCCGTCCGGCGACGGATGGACTGCCGAACCCAGACGCTGCCGAGCAGGAACACGACCGCGAGCCCGCTCGCCACGAACTCCGGAATCGGCCCGAGTTCGGTGGCCAGTGTACGTTGATCGCCCAGGTGTAGTTGTCGCAGCTCGGTAGCGGCGACATTGAATCCCGTGGCGTTGTGCACGCCACCGCTCGCATCGACGAATCCGGATATGCCGACGGTCGAGACCATCATCGAGTCGCGCCCGTGCTCCACCGCTCGCAGCCGGACCATGGCAAGCTGCTGGCTCGCCTCGGCCGCGTCAAAGTCCGCATTGTTCGTCTGTACGGTGAGCAGCTCGGCGCCTCGGGTCACGGTGTCGCGGACGATGTTGTCGTAGGCGACCTCGAAGCAGATCGCGTCGCCGATCGTTACACCACCAAGATCGAGTACCCCCGGCTCGTGCCCGGCGAGGAAGTCGTGAACCACGAGGTCGGCCCGTGATGACACCATGCGGGCCAGGCTTCGCATCGGCATGTATTCGGCGAACGGCACCGGGTGCTGTTTGACGTAGCGGCCGGTCGGCCCCGACTGCGGCCCGCCGCTCGCGCCGGGCAGCCAGACGATCGCCGCGTTCCGGTCGTTGTCGCCCGGTCCCTCGAGCACGGTTCCCACCAGGATTGGCGCGCCGATCGCGTTCGCTGCCTGGGTGATTTCAGCGGCCGCGTCCGCATTGCCGGGATCGTCGGCGACCAGGGGATCGATGTCGGATGAGTTCTCCGGCCAGATCACGATGTCCGGCTTCGGCTTGCGACCGGCGGCGACGTCGGCGGCCAGGGCGAGCGTGGCTTGTACGTGGTTGTCCAGTACGGCTCGGCGCTGCGCGTTGAACTCCAGGCCCAGCCGCGGCACGTTGCCTTGGACGATCGCCACCTGCACCGGCCGGCCGGCGGGCGCGTGCAGGGGTACGGCGAACCCGAGCGGCACGATCGCGGCCGCGCCGAGGACGAGGGCACCGACGGTGGTGATCCGCGTTCGTACCGAACGCATACCGACGGGCACCGAGGCGGCGCCGGCCGTCGCTCGGCTCTCGCGCCGGGCGTCGACCACATGCCACATGGCGAGCGCGACGAGTCCGCCCGACAGGGCGACCGCGAACGTGACAAGCGGTGCGCCGCCGAGCGCGGCGTATCGCAGCGCTGGCGAGTCGGCCTGGCTGAACGCGAGTCGGCCCCACGGGAAGCCGCCGAAGGGGACACGGTCCCGTGCCGCCTCCTGTCCGACCCACAGCACGGCCGCGGCGACCGGCCAGAGCCAGCGGTGCCGGTCGATGAGCGGGCTGCCGTACGCCGCCGCGGCGCCGGTCAGCGCGACGTACACGGCTTCGGCCACCGCGAGGATGAGCCACGGTGCGATGCCGCCGACGATGTGCGTCCAGTGCAGCAGCGGGACGAAGAACACCAGCCCGGCGATGCCACCGAGGCCGAGACCGGCCCACAGCGTGCGCCGATGCACGGAGATCGCGATCAAGGCGACCCCGATCGGCGCGAGCCACCAGGCGTTGACGGTCGGGAACGAGGCCAGCAGCGCGCCACCACCGGCGATCGCGGCGGCGAGCCCGGCGATGATGGGCAGCGGCGCGGGCCGTGGCGGCGCCGAGTCCTCGGCCGCTCCCGGTATGTCCGGGTCCTCCGCGACGCCGTGCGCGTCCGGCGCCGGTGCTCCGGCGGCGGCCTCGTCGGTGCCGGTGGACCTGTTCGTCACCGCTCAACTGTGCCTTATGAAGCTGAGCAGATGCGTGCCGGCCACCGGTACGTAGTGCGGGTGCGCCGAGGGCGCTAGGTAGAAATGGAATCGGGGTGCGACCGATACGGCCGCACCCCGAGCTCCAGGACCCACTTCCCCACGGCGCGACACCTCATGCTCGCCGACCTTCGGACCGGCATGAGACGGACTGGCTGCCCATCCCTCGCCGTTGTCTACTGGCCCCGGCCATGCGTTGTCGAAACCATGCCCGCAACCTCGTCGTCACCCCTGCCGACCCCCACCCGCTGGGCCTGGCCGATGCGACGTCCGGGTGATCGTCGTGCGGCCAACGGGCGAAGGGGCGAACGAGTCGGTCGCCCAAATGAAGTTGGACCCGACAACGGTACGCGCTCGGTCCGGTGGGCTGTCAATGTTCCGGCCGATGTCGATCTCCGCGGGTACGGCGTGTCGCACCGGCGTGTTGCCAGAGCCGGCTCAACGTGAACGCGTTACCACGTTACGTAGCTGCGTCCGTAGTAATTGTCGCGATGCTTCGGGAAAGTCGGATGCGAGCAGACCGGCCGCCGCGAGAACGTACGCGGTGTCCACAATGGTCACCGCGTCCCGTGGCAGCGGCCAGCCGCCGCCGACGTCGTGCAGCGGCGCCGCCAGGATGGCGCGGGCCACCTCGTCCGTCGCATGTCGCAGTACCCCGCCCGAGCCGATCACGAGTCGCACGTCACGCAGGTCCTTGCGCGGCGCGCCGCCCGGCTCGCCGCGAGCGTGCCGGCGAAGTGCGATGGTCGCCGCGAGTTCCGCGATCCGACGATCCACCGCGCGTTCCATGTCGGTGGGTGCGATCAGATCCGGGTCGGCCACGCGCCGCTCCGCTGCGGCGGCGAGCGCGACGTCGTCAACGAACGCCCTATCGTCGCCGAGCGGGGCGTCCTCGACCTGCCGCGGGTGCAACAAGCGCTCCGCGGTGGCCGCCGAGACCACACCGCTGGCCGACCATCGCATGCCGAGGTCGCCCTCGACCGTACGGCTGCGCCACAACGTACCCGCGACCTCCGCCCGCGGCCCGGTGCTCTGCTCCGGATCCGGCGTCAGCACCGAATACACATCGGTCGTCGCACCGCCGATGTCCACCACCACCAAGTCGACGGACAGGTCGTCGGCCAGCATCTCGACGCCGGTCAGCACGAGGTCCGGAGTCGGGCCGTAGACGAGTTCGACGAACCGCCGCCCCTCCCACCGACCACGCGAGAGCTTCTTCCCACCGATCACGTGGGACAGGAACACGTGGCGGATCGCGGCCCGCGCCGGCATCGGGTTCAGCACGCCGATGCGCGGCAGCACGTTGTCGGTGACCACGGTTCGTACCCCGTGCGACACGAGCGACGCCTCGATCTCATCGCGGACGTCTGCGTTTCCGGCCACGACGACTGGCATCCGTACGCGTGCCGATGCGAGTCGCGCGGCGTTGTGCCGCAGCACGTCGGCGTCGCCGCCGTCGGTGCCGCCGACGAGCAG
This sequence comes from Micromonosporaceae bacterium, assembly GCA_035263025.1. Classification (GTDB taxonomy): domain Bacteria; phylum Actinomycetota; class Actinomycetes; order Mycobacteriales; family Micromonosporaceae; genus DASQPR01. The sequence goes on along the minus strand of DATFRR010000030.1, from coordinate 6,958 downwards.
GATCACGTCCGGGCGGGCGGCGCGCAGCTCACCGAGGGCGGCGGTGTTAAGGCGTCCGGCCGCGACGTGTACGACTCGCGCACCGGCAGACAGTCCGACGCGCTGTCCGGCCTCGGCGGTGACGAGCGACTCGTACCCGACCACCGCCAGCCGCAGGCCACCACCGGCGCTGGAGCACAGCCGTACCCGGGACAGATCCGCGCCGGGCAGCGCCGCAGCGACCGCGGTAGTGGCCGCCTTCAGGCCGTGGAGGACGTCGGTGCCGACCGTGGTCGGGTGCGCGGCCGTCGCTATCAACGCGCCGCCGTCCACGTCGACGACGGTGAGCTTCGTGAAGGTCGAGCCGACGTCACCGCACACCACCAGCGACGCGCCCGGCGCGGGTACGCGATGGACCTGCACTGTGGCGGCGGGCGCGTCGGTTTGGCGTACCCGCGGCGACCTGGCAGTCAACCCTGGCGTCAAGCCCGGTCCACCGCGGACGGGACGACAGCGGAGGGAACGACCACGGTGCCGGTCGCGGTGACCGCGACGATCGGCGGGTCCAGCACCTCCGCCGCCGACTCAGCCACGTCCGGCCGGCCGCGACAGACCACCGCGCAGACGAAGTCGATGGTGCGACTCCGCGTGCCAACCCGGGTGACCGTCGCGGTGATCTCGAGGACGTCGCCGGCCCGCACCGGCGCCTTGAACTGCACGTCCGAGTAGGACGCGAACAGCCCCTCGTCGCCGTCCATGCGGATGGACACCTCGGTGGCGACGTCGCCGAACAGGCCGAGCGCGTACGCCCCGTCGACGAGGTGACCGGCGTAGTGGGCGTGGGAGTAGGGCACGTAGCGGCGGTGCGTGACCGCCAGGCCCGGCTCTAGCGACGACATAACGCGGCTGCCTTTCTCGTGGCGTCGACGCCAATCCGGCCTGGCACGACCGATAGCACCGACATCACGCTGCCTTCTTCCTGGTGACAAGCGCATCGACGAGATAGGACGCGACCTCTCGCGGTGTGGTGCCGCGTCCGAAGATCCGGTCGACGCCCAACTCGGTGGTCATCTTGTCGTCGAATCGCGGCCCACCGACGACGAGTAGCGGCCGCTTGTCGGCCGGTATCGCCTCGCGGAACGCGGCGGACATCTCGCGGGTGTTCTGCAGGTGAGCGTCGCGCTGCGTCACGACCTGGCTGACCAGCACCGCGTCGGCCTTCTCGTATCGGGCCGTCGCAACGAGGTCCGGTACGCCGACTTGTGCGCCCATGTTCACCACGCGCAGCTCGCGGTAATACTCCAGGCCCTTCTCCCCTGCGATGCCCTTGACGTTGAGGATCGCGTCGATGCCGACGGTGTGAGCGTCGGTGCCGATGCACGCGCCGACCACCACGAGCTTGCGGCGCAAGCCGCGGCGTACCAACGTGTTGATCTCCTTCGCCCCGAGCAACGGAAAGTCGCGCTCGACGACCTCCACTTTGGACAAGTCGACGAGGTGGTTCACGGAGCCGTACACGACGAAGAACGTGAACCCGTCGCCCATCGGCTTGGCGTGCACCACCATCGCCGGGTCGATGCCCATCTTCGCCGCGAGCTGCAACGCCGCACCTTCGGCCCGCTTGTCGGCCGGCATCGGCAACGAGAACGACAGCTGCACCATGCCGTCGCCGGTGATGTCCCCGTACGGCCGGATGATGGTCTTGGCGCTGCTGACCGTGGCGCGCGGTTGGTGCCCGACGAGCGGGCTCGTGAGCTGGCCGCGCTTCGAAGCACCGTCACTGCGGGCCGCGCCGCGCCCCGACGCCGCGCCGTCCCGGCGTTGCACGGTCACGCTGCCTCCTCGAGGATCTCGCTCGCCGGGTTGTAATAGCCGGGTTCGCGTTTTGCGACGCCGTCGAGACCCTTGCCTCGATCGGATGGCCGCTTCATGATGCCGAACGTGCCGTCCGCGATCGCGTTGAGCAGCCCGCCAGCGGCGTGCCGCTGCGCCGACGAGCCTTGGTGAGATGAATCGGGGTCGACGATGCGCTCCAACAGTTCGATCGCCTCGCGCAGCACCTGGTTCGCACGCTGCTGAATGAATCCACCGGGCGCGGGCGAGAAGTCCTCGTGCAGCCCGCCGCAGGCGCCCAGCACATAGCGCACGTTCTGCAGCGCGATGTCGCGATCGGACAGCCACGGTGTGACGACCGCCTCGGTCATCATGCCAACTAGCAAGATGCCCTGTCCGGTCAGGGTGCCGACCAGATTGAAGAAGCCGTCGAGCAAGTTGCCGCGGAACACGTCGCCGGTCATGTGCTTGGTCGGCGGCATCCACTTGAGCGGCGCGTCCGGGAACAGCTCGCGGGCGAGCATCGCGTGGGCTAGCTCCAGCCGGAACGACTCCGGCAGGTCGGGGTTGATCTCGAATGCGTGCCCGATCCCGAGCTGCCAGTCCGCCAGACCCGCTTCGTGTGCGAAGTATTCGTTCAGCAGCTGCGACACGGTGACGGTGTGCGCCGCCTCAACGGCGTCCGCCGTGGTGAGGTAGTTGTCCTCGCCGGTGTTGATGATGATGCCGGCGCGCGCATGGATCTGCCGGGAGAACCGCTGATCCACGAACGTACGGATCGGGTTGATGTCGCGGAACAGGATGCCGTACATGGAGTCGTTGAGCATCATGTCCAGTCGCTCCATGCCGGCCAGCGTGGCGATCTCCGGCATGCACAGCCCGGACGCGTAGTTGGTGAGCCGAACGTATCGGCCGAGCTCCTTCGACGATTCGTCCAGCGCGGCGCGCATCAGCCGGAAGTTCTCCTGCGTCGCGTACGTACCGGCGAACCCCTCCCGCGTGGCGCCCTCGGGTACGTAGTCGAGCAGCGACTGCCCCGTCGACCGGATCACCGCGATCACGTCGGCACCGGCTCGCGCCGCGGCCTGCGCCTGCGGGATGTCTTCGTAGATGTCGCCGGTCGCGACGATCAGATAGATCCACGGCCGCTGCTTCGGGTCGCCGTGCCGCTTCACGAGTCGTTCCCGTTCCGCTCGCCGACGGTCGATCCGCTTGATGCCGGCGGCGACGACGCGCCGCGCCACCCGGCGCGCGTTTGCCTCGTCGCGACCGGACGGCAGGGTGAAGCGCACCGAGCCGGCGGCCGCCTTCTGCGCCAGCTCGGTCAGGTCGTTGGTGCCCTCGCTGGCCATCGCGTGGCATGCCGGCAGCGCAACACCGTTGCCCAGTCCGACGTCGTCACGCACCGCGTCGAGGAGACGGTTGACCCACGGGATGCCGTCCGCGTCCGCGCCGGACACCCCGGCCAGCCGCAACACGGCGCGCTCCACGGACACCGTTGTGTGGGTGCGGGCCAGTTCGACAACCGGCGCACCGGCCTTCCGCGCAAGCGCCCGCGCGCGGCGTACGAGAGCCGGGTCAAGCGCCAACTTCGTCGGGCGACGGGCGGTCGGTGGGTGGTGCGCAGCCGGTGACATGGGTGGTCCTCTTTCGTGCTAGTCGACGTCGTTGTCGTAGATCGTGTGGCCGTGCGCGACGGTGCGTAGACAGGTGGGAAACGCCGGTTGCGGTTCGCCAGGCACCGCGGCAACGAGAGTGGGCAGACCCTTCGTGAGGCCCGCGGGCGTCGCCCAGAGCGCAAACGTCGCGGTCGCGCCGGGTGCAAGCGTGCCTTCGGCATCCGCGTGTACGGCGCGCCAACCGCCCCGGGTGTGGGCCGCAAAGGCGGTCCTCGCGCTGAGCCGTTGCGCCGGATTGTGATGCATCATCGCGGCCCGTACGGTCCCCCACGGGTCGAGCGGCGTCACCGGCGAGTCGGAGCCGAACGCGAGCGCCACGCCGACGCCGGCGAGCGAGCCGAGCGGGTTGGAGGCGAGCGAACGGCCGACGCCGAGCCGCTGTGCGTACATCGCGTGCTCGCCACCCCACAGCCGGTCGAACGCTGGCTGCACGCTGGCCACGATGCCGTACTCCACGAACGCGGCGATGAGCGACTTGTCCAGGATCTCGGCGTGCTCGACGCGGTGCCGCGCCAGGCGTACGCGGTCTACCCCCAGCCGGGCGGCCGCCATCGCGAAGCCGGCCACCACCGTGCCGATCGCGGCGTCGCCGATCGCATGGAACCCGCCCTGGATGCCACGCTCGGTGCACTCGATCAGGTGCTTGCCGGCCTCGTCCGCGGTGACGTACCCGTGGCCGGCGTGCGTGGGGTCGCCGGCGTCGAGGTAGGGCTCGCGTAGATGCGCAGTCTGCGAGCCGAGCGCACCGTCGGCGTAGAGGTCGCCGCCGGCGCCGACGGCACCGAGCGCGCGAGCTCGTTCGGCGCCACCGAGTTCGCCCCAGTAGCCGTACACGTCCGGCAGGCCCGGCTCGCGACCCAGCGCGAGGACGCCACGGAAGTCGTGCTCCGACGACGTACCCGGGCCGCCGCACTCATGCACTGCCGCGATGCCGAGCGACGCGGCCCGCTGCAACGCGGCCCGCTGCGCGAACTCCCGCTGTGCATCGGAGATCTCGCCCATCGCGAGCTCGCGCACCACGTGGTGCGCGTCGCGGCGCAGCCAGCCGCTGTCGTGATAACCGGGCGTCGCGATCGGAGTACGCGCGAGCAGGTCGCCCGACACGATGGCGGAGTGGACGCTGGCCTGCGACAGGTATGTCGAACGGCCGGCCGAAGCGCGCTCGAGTTCGGCCGGCGACGGCGGGACCTGCTCCGACCAGTTCGACTCGTCCCACCCGTGACCGACCACGACCGCGTCAACGGGCAGACCCACCGCGTACGCCGCCACCCGGTCCAGCACCTCGGCCGCCGATCGCGTGCCGGCGAGGTCGAGGCCCAGATGCACGATGCCGGTGTCGGTGGAGTGCACGTGCGCGTCGACGAAGGCCGGCGTGACGAGTGCGCCGGCGAGGTCGACCGTGACGTCCGCCGTCGGTGCGTCAGCGTCCGCGCCGAGCCAGGCGATCCGGTCACCGTCCACGAGCACCGCGGTGGCCTGCGGGTCGGCCGGGCTGTAGACGTGTCCGCCGAGATACCGGGTGGTCTGTGAACGATTCATGCGCTCAGTCTGCCCCGGCCAGCCGAGCCTCGAACAGCGCGCGTACCCCCGCGTCGGAACGCAGCAGCGACATCGCGTAGTCCGCGTGCCCGGGCACGTATCCGTTGCCGATCAGCATGGTGACGTCGGCGGCCAGGCCCTCCGCGCCGAGCGCGGCAGCGGCGAACGACGTGGCCATCGAGAAGAAGATCACCGTGCCGCCGTCCGCGGTGGCGAGGATCGCACCGTGCTCGCATCCGGGTACGTCCACGCACACCACAGTCACGTCGGCCGGGCCACCGAGCGCGCCGATGACCGCATCCGCCAGTGCGACGGGGTCGCGTGCGTCGGCCAACGCAACGTGATCGGCGAGCGCGACTGCGGCGAGCCGGTCCGCTTCGGCCTGGATCGGGACCACGCCGACGGTACGGGTGGCGCCCGCGTGACGCGCCGCGGCCAGCGACAGCGAGCCGCTCTTGCCGGCGCCGCCGATCACGGCGACCTTGGCTTGCGGGTACCGGCCGGTCACTCGCGCGGTCAACGCCGGTGCGCCGCAGACGTCGAGCACCGCGAGGGACAGCTCCGGATCGAGGTCGTCGGGCAGCACCGCGGCGATCGAACGCGCGAAGAGGATCGCGTGGCCGGTCGCCGGCACCTGCTCGCTCAGGCCGTCCCAGCGAGCGAGTCCGTCGGTGACGGCCAATGGCGTGAGCGTCAACGAGACGAGCGTCGCGATCCGGTCGCCGGCCTTCAGCTGAAGCGGCGAGTCTTCGCCGACCTCGTCGACGGTGCCGATGAGCATGCCGCCGGAGCCGGTGACCGGGTTCTGCATCTTGCCGCGGGAGCGGATGATCTCCAGTACCTCGGCTCGTACCGCGTTGCCATCGTTCGCGTGTTTTGTGGCGAGTTGTCGGAAACTTGCTGCGTCGAGGTTCAAGCGCTCGATCGTGATGCGTACCTCATCGGGCCTGATCTCCGGCCGGTTGTCTAGTCTGAGCGCCGCTTGCGGCAGCACACCGGCCGGCTCGATCACGCGATGCAGACCGACCGGCGATGTCATTCGAACCTCCACTGCTCAGATCGTGCCCTGTGACGAGTCTTGCCCGTACCTTGCGGCCGGCTCAGCGCCACGCGGCCGGCCCCGTGCCTTGCGGCCTGCGCCGCGCACGGAAAGTGACGCGGCGATGACGCGGGTCGCCTGGAACCTCCGGAAAACTTACGGCATACTAGTTTCTGAACAGGAAATCTTCCACCATTCTCCCGGTCGGGAGCCGACATTGTTGTCGAGGAGGGCGAGTGACCGTGACGCCGATCGTCTCCGCTCCCACCGGTGAACCAGTCGTCGACGGCGGCCAGCCGCATGAATATCGGCGGCGTGAACTGATCGAACCGGACTGGACGCGGCTGCCCGGTTGGCACGCCGTCACCCGCGAGCAGTGGGAATCCGCTCAGTGGCAGCGCGCCAACTGTGTGAAGAACGTCAAGCAGTTGCAGGCGGTGCTCGGTGACACCGTTGGCGACGAGTTCTACGCCGACCTCGACGCCGATCAGCAGCGGTTCGCGACCATGTCGATGCTGATCCCGCCACAGATGGTCAACACCATGGTGCCGCACGCGACTCCGGATACTGCGTCGTTCTATGCCGATCCAATCCGGCGATACATGATCCCGGTCGCGTCCGACCGGCGGACCGACTGGCCGAGCCACCCGTACGCGACCCGAGATTCGCTGCACGAGCACGACATGTGGGTCGCCGAGGGGCTGACGCATCGCTACCCGACGAAGGTGCTCGCCGAGCTGATCTCCACCTGCCCGCAGTATTGCGGCCACTGCACGCGCATGGATCTCGTCGGCAACTCGACCCCTCAGGTGGACAAGCTGAAGCTCACGTTGAAGCCGGTCGACCGCTACGACGCCATGATCGCCTACCTGCGCCGCTCCCCCGGCGT
>DATFRR010000029.1:0-20647 GCA_035263025.1 Micromonosporaceae bacterium | reverse complement strand
CTCGACCGCCCGGGTAGTAGTAAGGCGTCGAGTCGCCGGGATTCGCCGACGCGCGATAGTCGCGGCCCTGCACCTGTACCTCGCGATCCTGGCGAATGGCGCCCGCCTCGCGTTGTCCGGCGAGCATCGGCAACGGCGGACCCGGATCGAGGTTCATGTTGATGCGAGCGGCGCGTACATAGGCGAGACCTTCCAGTGCGGTCTCCCGCGCGCCGAGGTATTGCGCGGGGGTCTCGGCGCGCTCGAGCTGGCTGCCCGCCGCGTTGTAGCGCTCCCCCGCATCGACCAGCGCCTGCTTCGTCGCGGCCTCGTCGCCGGGCGGCAGGTTCATCACCTGGCCGCCGAGCCGCTCGTACCACCGCTGCGCGTCGGCCCGTGCATCGGCCAACTCACGCTCACGCCGTCTCCGCCCGAATCCAAACATGTCGCTCACCCCTGTCGCGGCCGCCGAGTCTGTGGGCTGGCTTTGAACATTCGACGGTACCCGACGATGGCACGGCGCCTCGCGGCAATCGCTACGCATCGGCGATGACACGGCGCCTCGCGGCAATCGCTACGCATCGGCGCGGCCGATGACACCAGCCGCGGTGCGCGATCGACGCGGGCAATGTCATACGGATCGCACATGCTGCCTGCATGTCGGTTGTGCTGGTGATCGTCGGGCTCGTCGTGGGCCTCGCCGTGGGCTGGCTCTACGCGACCTCGCGCTCGGCCGCCGAGATCGCCCGACTCGACGCCACGCTGCGTGCCGCGCGGGACGGCGAGGAGCGGCTCGGCCAGTCGTTGCGCGCGCTGTCCGCGGACGCCGCGCGCGACCAGCAGATCGCGTTGGGCCACCTGATCGCGCCGCTCGCCGACAGCCTCGCGCGCTACGAGCGCCGAGTGCTCGAGATGGAGCACGACCGCGTCGACGCATACGCTGAGTTGCGCACCGAAGTGCGCAGTGTCGCCGGCGCATCGGCCGACCTGCGTACCGAGACGAGTCACCTGGTTGCCGCCTTGCGTGCGCCACAGGTCCGAGGTCGGTGGGGCGAACACCAATTGCGCCGCATCGTCGAGGCGGCCGGCATGCTCGAGCATTGCGACTTCGAGGAACAGGTCACCGTGCAGATCGACGGCGGGGGCGTACGCCCTGATCTCGTCGTACGGCTATCCGGCGGCCGCCACGTCGTCGTCGACGCGAAGGCACCGTTCGACGCCTATCTCGCCGCGATGGAGGCGCGCGACGACCGAACCCGTGATAGCCAACTGAAGTCGCACGCCGGGGCGCTGCGGGCTCATGTCGACACGCTGTCGGCGAAGTCCTACTGGACCGGATTCCCGACGACGCCGGAGTTCGTCGTGCTGTTCGTGCCGGCCGACCCGTTCCTCGACGCGGCACTGCAACACGATCCGACGCTGCTCGAGCACGCGTTTGGTCGCGACGTCGTGCTCGCCACCCCGGCGACTCTGATTGCGCTACTCCGTACGGTGGCGTACGCGTGGCGCCAGGAAGCTCTTGCCTCCAACGCTTTTACGGTTCACACGCTCGCGCGTGACCTCTACGCTCGGCTGTCCACAATGGGCGATCACCTCACGAAGCTCGGTGCGTCGCTGGGCGGCGCGGTGACGGCGTACAACCGAGCGGTGGGTTCGCTCGAGTCGCGGGTGCTCGTGAGCGCGCGCAAGCTCGCCGACCTCGGCGTGTCTGGCGAGGCACTTCCGGAGGTCGCGCCGCTCGAGGTTGCACCGCGTCGGCCGCAAGCGCCCGAGTTCGACGACGATGCCCGCAACGACTCCGGCCCGTCGGCCGACGGTGCTCCGAACGTCGGCGCCACGTGGAAGACTGTCACGTAACGGACGCAGGTGGAGATGATGATGACGGCCGCACTTGGCGAACACGGCCTGCCGTGGACCGAGCAGGAATATCTCGCACTCGGCGAGACCGCCGATCGAATCGAGCTGTTCGACGGGAGCCTATACGTGGCCCCGGCACCAACGTTCCGGCACCAAGGAATCTCGCTCGCGCTGGCGATCGCCCTCAAACCCGCCGCCGAGGCCGCGGGGCTCGACATCTTCGAAGCGATCAATCTTCGGGCACAACACGGCCGCATCCTCATTCCGGATCTCGTCGTGGCCCGAGGAGCCGATCCCGATGGCACCGTCCTGGACGCAGCCAAAGCTGTTCTCATATGCGAGATCACGTCGCCAAGCAGTGCCGCGGCCGACCGGGTGCTCAAGATGCACTACTACGCAGAGGCCGACATCGAGTGGTATCTGCTCGTCGATCCGAGCGAGCCGACGTTGCAGTTGTTCCAGCACCACGATGGTGGCTACGTCCTGCACGGCGCCGGTGCGCCGGGCACTCCGATCGAGTTGCCCGCGCCGATCAATGTCACCGTCGATCCGGCCGCATTGGTGCCGACGCGACGGTAGCCCGTACCGGCTAGGGGGTTGGGTCGGCGACCGAAGCGGCGAGCGCCGCCGCGTCCGTGGCCCGTTCATTCGCGGACGTCTTCATGTCGCGTCGCAGCTCCCGCGGCAGCGCGAAGGTGAGCTTCTCGGTGGCGGTGGTGACCTCCGCGACCTCGCCGAAGCCGCGCGCTGCGAGCCAGTCGACGACGTCCATCACGAGATCGTCCGGAACGCTCGCGCCAGACGTAAGGCCGACCGTCGTCGCGCCGTCCAGCCAATGCTCGTCGATCTCGTCGGCGAAGTCGACCAGATAGGCGGCCTTCGCGCCGGCGTCGAGTGCGACCTCACGCAGGCGTACTGAATTCGACGAGTTCGTCGACCCGACCACGATCACCACGTCGCACTGCGGCGCGATCTGCTTGACAACGTGCTGGCGGTTCGAGGTCGCGTAGCAGATGTCGTCGCTGGGCGGCGACATGAGCAGCGGCAGCTTCGTACGCAGGCGTTGCACCGTCTCCATCGTCTCGTCGACCGACAGCGTCGTCTGGGACAGCCAGACGACCTTCGACGGATCGCGGACCTGGACCTTGTCCACGCCCTCCGGCCCGTCGACGAGCTGGATGTGCGTCGGCGCCTCGCCGGCCGTACCCACGACCTCCTCGTGACCGTGGTGGCCGATCAGCAAGATGTCGTAGTCGTCGGCGGCGAACCGGCGCGCCTCGTTGTGGACCTTCGTCACGAGTGGGCAGGTCGCGTCGATCGCCCGTAGGTTGCGCTGGCGGGCCTGCTCGTACACCTCGGGCGCGACGCCGTGCGCCGAAAACACCACGGTCGCACCCTCCGGCACCTCGTCGTTCTCTTCGACGAAGATCGCGCCGCGCTTCTCCAGCGTCGCCACCACGTGCTTGTTGTGAACGATCTGCTTGCGTACGTAGATCGGCGCGCCGTAGAGCTTCAGCGCCTCCTCGACGGTCTGCACCGCGCGGTCGACGCCCGCGCAGTAGCCGCGCGGTTTGGCCAGCAAAACCCGCTTCGTCGAGTCACCCATGCCCCCATCGTACGAGGACGCCGGCCGGCCGGCCCGCGGCCGCGTCGGCATGGTGCGGTCGTAGCGCCCGCCTAGGCTGGGCAGCGTGACGGACGGACAGCCGAGGCCTGGGGCTCAGGAGAGATCTGGGGCTCAGCCGAGATCAGGCCCGCAGCAGGGTCCGGACGGGCCGGCGCCCACTAGCAGCGAGCCGGACCCGAACCGGTCGACACCGGAAGCGCCGTGGCCGGTGCGTGTGGTGAGCCAGAAGATCGGCGGCTGGATCGCCCGGCTCGGCTGGATCTGGGTCGACGGGCAGGTCGCCCAGATCACGCGGCGGCCGGGCTCCACGGTGGTGTTCATCACACTCCGCGACCCATCCGCTGATCTGAGCCTCTCGGTGACGACGAACCGCGATGTCCTCGACCTTGGCGCGCCGGAACTGGCCGACGGTGCCCGGATCGTGGTGCACGCGAAGCCGGACTTCCATCCGGCGCGCGGCACGCTGTCACTGCGCGCCGACGAGGTGCGCCTGGTCGGGCTCGGCGAGTTGCTGGCACGGCTCGAGCACCTGAAGAAGCTGCTCGCCGCCGAAGGGCTGTTCGACCCACAGCGCAAGCGACGGCTGCCGTTCCTGCCGAGCCGCATCGGCCTGATCACCGGACGCGCGAGCGCGGCCGAGCGTGACGTACGCATGAACACCGGCCGCCGCTGGCCCGGCGTGGATTTCCGGGTCATCAACGTGGCGGTTCAAGGAACGGCAGCGGTCCCGCAGATGATCGACGCGATCGCGGTGCTCGACACGGATCCGACGATCGATGTGATTGTGCTCGCGCGCGGCGGCGGCTCGACCGAGGACCTGTTGCCGTTCTCCGACGAGGCACTCTGCCGGGCGGTGTTTGCTTGCCGGACACCGGTGGTCAGCGCCATCGGGCACGAGACCGATACGCCACTGGTCGACTTCGTCGCGGACGCACGCGCGTCGACGCCGACCGACGTGGCCAAGCGCATCGTCCCCGACCTGCGTGACGAGATCCGCCTGATCGGTCAGGCCCGGGCGCGGATGTGGCGCCGCGTCACGGGCCTGCTGGAGCGAGAGGAAGCCGGCTTGCAAGCGCTGCGGAGCCGGCCGGTGCTCGCGCGTCCGGAGGTCATCATCGACGCGCGGACGGCCGACGTGACGAGCCTTGCCGCGCGATCGGCCCGCTCGTTCGGCCATCGGCTCGACGGCGCCGCCGCCGACCTCGTACATACGACGGCACGCCTGCGCGGCTTGTCGCCGAAAGCCACGCTTGACCGGGGCTATGCGATTGTCCAACGGGCTGAGGACGGTCGGCTGGTCCGAGCGGCACACGCCGTCACACCGGGCGACCGACTTCGGGTGCGACTGGCCGACGGGGAGTTGGCCGCGACGGTTGCCGACGAGCAAGCGCCAACGTCGGACGGCGCCGCTGGTGTCGGCCGCGGTAGGAGCGAGCGCACGCCGAACGGCCGGGCTCGCAGTGCGGCACGATCGAAGGGATGACGGCGACGTGACCGAGGGCGAGCTGAGCTACGAAGACGCGCGTGCCGAATTGGCCACCGTGGTGGAGCGGCTGGAAGCGGGCGGCACGACGCTGGAAGAGTCGCTTGCTCTTTGGGAGCGCGGTGAGACATTGGCCGCGATCTGTCAGCAATGGCTCGACGCGGCTCGTGGCCGCCTCGACGAGGCACGCGAGCGTCGTACGAAGGCCGAGGACGTACCCACGGCCGAGGGATAGCGAGAGTTCGTTACCGCAGCGAGGCGGCGAACGTCGCGAGGTCTTTGGCGGTCGCCTGACCCTTGACGATGATCGTGTAGCCCTTCTCGGTGTCGACCAGGGCACGTTGATGGCTGGAGCCCGCCCCGACCTGACCCCAGGTGCGTCCGCCAAGGTCGACGCTCGGCCCGACCGGGTTCGCGGTGCCGATCTCGTTGGACAGCACGGTCGCCGAGGGCCCGTCGCTCTCGATGAGCTGCAGCCCGGCTCCGCTCGGCGCGACATACCCGACACGCAGCACATGGCGGCCCTTCTCGTCGCCGTACGTCGAGCTGACCGGCTGCCAACCGCTGGGCAGGCCGTGTGGCTGGACAACCGGGAAAACGCGCGCCGCCTGTGCCTCCGAGTAGGTCCCGCTCGGGTCGATGGCAATCGCGTTGCTGCCACCGAAGAAGAACACGTAGATGCCGAACGCGACCAGGACCGGTACGAGAAGGACAAGCACCGCCTTTGCCATGTCCATCGGGGTACGCGCGGCACGAAGCGCGATCGTGTTCACCGCGCCAGACCGCTCGGGCGCGGCATGCCGGCCCGGCGCGGTCGGCTCGTGCCGCTCGTCCGGCGCGTCCGAGCCGCCGGCATCCGCACGGAGGCCGGTCGGCGCATCCGGTGCATCACTCATTGCCACTGAACTATCCTCGCCGAACCGTTCGGCTCCGGGTCAGGCGGCCCCTGGCAGTCGCTTCGACAGGGCCTGCGGCAAGCAGAAGCAGCACCCACGGTGCCGGCACCGTCACGATCGTGACAGGATCTTTGCATCGAGTGCTGTCGTGATTTCGGCCGCAAGGAGGCGCCCCATGAACGACGCTCGCATGCGCTCCCCCCAGGAGCTGGACCGAAATCTGGCGCTCGATCTGGTCCGGGTCACCGAAGCCGCCGCGATGGCTGCCGGCCGATGGGTCGGGCGCGGCGACAAGGAGGGCGGCGACAAGGCGGCCGTGGACGCGATGCGCCAGTTGATCAACTCGCTGCCGATGCGCGGCGTCGTGGTGATCGGCGAGGGCGAGAAGGACAACGCGCCGATGCTCTACAACGGCGAGGAGATCGGCGACGGCAGCGGCCCCGAGGTGGACGTGGCGGTCGACCCGATCGACGGTACGACGCTGATGAGCAAGGGCATGCCGAACGCGCTCGCGGTGCTCGCTGTCGCCGAGCGCGGCGCGATGTTCGACCCGAGTGCGGTGTTCTACATGGACAAGCTGGTGGTCGGGCCGGAGTGTGCCGATGTGATCGACATCAACGTGGGCGCCACCGAGAACCTTCGCCGGATCGCGCGCGTGAAGCGGACGAGCGTCGCCGACGTGACCGTATGTATCCTCGACCGGCCGCGGCATCGGGACCTCATCGACGAGGTACGCGACGCCGGCGCTCGCATCCGCTTCATCAGCGACGGTGACATTGCCGGCGCGATTAGCGCAGCACGGGAAACGTCCGACACCGATGTGCTGATGGGCATCGGCGGCACGCCGGAAGGCATCACGGCGGCCTGCGCTCTCAAATGCACCGGCGGCGCAATGCAGGCAAAGCTCTGGCCGCGCGACGACGCCGAGCGGGAGAAGGCGCTGGCCGGCGGTCATGACCTGGACCGTGTGCTGTTCACCGACGACCTGGTCACCGGCGACAACTGCTTCTTCGTCGCGACGGGTGTGACATCCGGCGACTTGTTGCGCGGTGTCCACTACCGCTCCGGTACGGCCTATACGCAGTCGATCGTCATGCGGTCGAAGTCCGGCACGATCCGCGTCATCGACTCGTACCACAAGCTCGAAAAGCTCGGGCTCTACTCGCTGGTCGACTTCGAGGGCGCGCCGTTGGCCGCCGAGGTCACGCCGGCGGCCAGCGCTCCGCTCACCAGCGCGCCGGTCTCCGGGTCGCCTCGGACCATCGGCTGACCGCCGCTAGTGATCGTCATATGTGGTGAAAATGTCGCGGATCTGCTGCCCGCACAGCATGACTACGAACCGCTCCCGCCCGATGTTCCAGCGGTAGGCGAGTCGTCCGACTGGCTGGTGCGCGTGGCACTCGGCGGTGGCCCGGCAAACACCGCCGTCGCGGCCGCGAGACTGGGCGGTTCGGTGGCGTTTCACGGCCGGTTCGGCGCGGACGCGTTCGCCGAGCACTTTCGGGCCCGGCTCGTCGCCGGCGGCGTCGACCTGTCCGGCTCACGGGACGTCGCCGCACCGTCCACGGTCGCGCTCGTCACGCTCGATGATGCCGGCGCGGCACGCTACGACTTCTGGCTGGACGGCGCCGCGGATTTCGCCGCGGTCGGCGTACCCGACCCGTCGCCGGGCGACATCGCGCACACCGGATCGCTCGCCGCCTACTGGCCGCCCGGCGCGGACGCCCTCGAGGACTGGATGCGGAGGGCTCGTGCCCGGTGCACCGTAACGCTCGACGTGAACCTTAGACCCATCGTGGTGGACCGCCAGGACGACGCTCGCGAGCGAATGGAGCGCCTGGTGTCGCTGGCGCATGTCATCAAGGCGAGCGACGAGGACGTCGAGTTGGCGTACCCGGACGCACAGCCGGCCGAGGTCGCGACGTCGTGGCTTGCCGGTGGGTCGGAACTGGTGCTCCTCACGCACGGCGCCACTGGCGCCTCGCTGCACGTCGCAGGCGAGCCAGCGGTGTCGGTGCCAGCCCCTCGGGTACGAGTCGCGGACACCATCGGCGCCGGTGACGCAGCGATGGCGGCGCTACTGGTACGGCTGGCCGAGGTCGGCATCGACGGCATCCGTACGCAACCAGTCGCGACACTGCGCTACGTGTGCGCGGCGGCGGCGATCGCTTGTACCCGGCCAGGTGCGTACGCCCCCGAGCCGGCCGAAGTCGCCGCGCTGTTGTCGGCTCAGATCGGGCTCGGCCCGAATCAGACGTCGGAGGAGTGACCCGGGAACAGGTGCGCGTCCGGGTTGATGACGATCGCCGCGTTGTTGACCGCGGTGGCCGCCTCACCGAAGCCGGTCGCGATCAGGCGTACCTTGCCCGGATATTCACAGATGTCGCCGGCGGCGAAAATGCGCGGCTGCTTCGTGCTCATTCGGGTGTCCACCATGATGTGCCGCTTGTCCAGCTCAAGGCCCCACTCCGCGAGCGGTCCGAGATCGGCGGTGAATCCGAGCGCGGCCACGACCGCGTCGGCC
The DNA here is from genome assembly GCA_035263025.1 of Micromonosporaceae bacterium. Taxonomy (GTDB): domain Bacteria; phylum Actinomycetota; class Actinomycetes; order Mycobacteriales; family Micromonosporaceae; genus DASQPR01. The sequence continues at coordinate 12,281 of DATFRR010000029.1, read as the reverse complement.
GGCAACAGACGCGGCTCCGCGCCCTTCACGGTGACCTCGACGCCGGTGACCTGTCCGTCGCCGTGCAGGCGGTTCACCTCGGCGTTGACGATGATCTCCACGGGCAACGTCTGGACGTGCGCGACCGTCGCCGCGTGCGCTCGGAAGCGGTCCCGCCGGTGCACCATCGTCACCGTCCGGGCGATCCCGCACAACGACTGCGCCCAGTCGAACGCGGAGTCACCACCGCCGACGATCACCACGTCGTTGCCCTCGTACGCGTTCAGGTGCGGCACGAAGTAGACGACGCCCTCGCCGGTGAACGCATCGGCGGCCGGCAGCGGGCGGGACGTGAACTTGCCGAGCCCGGCCGTGATGATGATCGCGCCGCATCGCCACGACTCACCGTTCGACAGCGCCAGCACCGGCTTCTCGGCGTCGTACGTGAGCTTGTCGGCGAGCACGCCCAGCCGGTACATCGGCTTGAAGGTAGCCGCCTGCTCGACGAGGCGATCAACGAGTTCGCGGCCCCGTATCACGGGGAAGCCTGCGACGTCGTAGATCATCTTCTCCGGGTACATCGCGGTCACCTGACCGCCCGCCTCCGGAAGCGCGTCGATCACCAGGACCGAGAGCGCCCGGAATCCGGCGTAGTAGGCGGCGAACAGGCCGGACGGGCCGGCGCCGATGATCGCGATGTCAACGTCCTGCACCGCGGCCGCGTCGATCGACGCGTCGGGCGCACTATCGGTCAGGTCCATGTCGTCCATGATCAGTCGAGAGTAGGAAGTGTCAGCGTGCTGGGCAGTTTCGTCGGCTCGGTCGGTGGCCGTACGCGTCGCTTGCGGAGCAGGACGGCCGCCAGCAGGCCGGCGACAAACCCGCCGAGATGTCCCTGCCAAGACACTTGCGGATCCCCCGGCACGACACCGGAGATGGCCACACCGTAAAGCAGCCCGACGAGCACCGCGACCCCAATCGTCCACCAGGTGCGCTCCACGATGCCACGCATCAACAGGTAGCCGATGTAGCCGAAGATTACGCCGCTCGCGCCGACCGTCGGCCGGCCGGTCGGGCCACCGACGAACCATACCGTCAGGCCACTGACCAAGGCGACGATTGCCGTGACGCTCAGAAAGCGCGTCGTACCGCCGGCCAGCACGAACGTACCCGTCAACAGCAGCGGCACGCTGTTGGCGTAGAGGTGCGGCCAGCTGGCGTGCAGCAACGGCGCGAAGAGAATGCCGTCCAGACCGGACGGGACGCGCGTGACGATGGCGCCATCCGCGTTGAGCCGCTGGTGGGTGAGCCAGTTGATGAGCTCGATCGCGAACAGGCCAAGGATCACGCCGGACATCACGACTAGCCCGCGGCCGATCGACGCGTAGAACTCCACCGTGCCGAATTCGTCCGGGTCGGAGCTTTGCGGCGGTCGCGTCGCGGTCATACGTACGTTGGTAGCAGGTCCTTGCGATCACTGCCAGCGAGCACCTGAAAACGTGCCGGTGGCCGGATGGAAAGCTCCACCCGGCCACCGTGACGTGCGCTAGCCCGAAGTGCGCCGACCGTAGGTCCGGGCGCTTCGACCAGAACTAATACCAGCCGTGCGCCTGCCAGAACGACCACGCGTCGCAGGGTGTGCCGTAGCGGCCCTTGATGTAGGCCAGGCCCCACTTGATCTGCGGCGTCGGGTTGGTCCGGTAGTCCGAGCCATACGTGGCCATCTTGCTGGCCGGTAGCGCCTGCGGAATGCCGTACGCACCGGAACTCGAGTTTTCCGCGGTGGTGCGCCAGTTGCTTTCCTTGGTCCACATCTTGTCCAGGCACGCCATCTGGGTGAGGCTCAGTCCGGCGTCCAGGACAAGCTTGCATCCGAGTGCCCGGTTGCCCGTGTAGGCACTGCACGAGGACGGGATCGGACCAACGTCCGGCGTTCGCGGCGTCGACCGGCTCGCGGACGAGCCGTGTGACGCTCGCGCCGCCTCCTCGGCCTTGTGCGCGGCCGCGGCCGCGGCGACAGCCGCTGCGTTAGCGCTGTGCTCGGCGCTTACCTGCGCTCGCTGTTGCGCTGCGACCTGCGGTGCGTTCGCGGCGCGTTGCGCGGCTTGCATGAGTGCGAGTTGGTTGGGGTCTGCGGCATTGAACTGCCCGGCGAACGCGTCGCGTGACGCTTGCGCCTGCCGGGCATGGTGCAGCACGGCACCGCCCACCAATGCGAATAGCAACATCAGAACGGATAACACACGCAGACCGGAACGGCTCCAGAGCCGACTCACGAAGTGCGTCCCTTCGTCGGGGGCAGAGACGCGACGCGCGGCCCGAGGGGGGTGTGGGCCGTTGCGCGGCGCAAGCACCGAACCGATCGAGGGGGTACGCGACGGTACGGCGCTCTCGCAACACACTGACGGAGCGCTGCGCCGATTTCAAACGCTGGAACGCGTTGAGACGACGCGTGTCGAACGACAAGTCAGGAAAAATACCTCGAAAAGACTCGCTAGCCTGGCAGATCCTCCAGCAGATCTGTGACCACCTCGGCGATGGCGGACCGCTCCGAACGGGTCAATGTGACATGTGCGAAAAGAGGATGGCCCTTCAGCGCTTCGATGACCGCGACCACGCCATCGTGACGACCCACACGCAGGTTGTCACGTTGCGCGACGTCGTGAGTCAGCACCACGCGCGAGCCGGTGCCGATGCGCGACAGCACCGTCAGCAGCACGCCACGCTCGAGGGACTGAGCCTCGTCGACGATCACGAACGCATCGTGGAGGCTGCGGCCGCGGATGTGCGTCAACGGCAGCACCTCGAGCATGCCGCGCGCCATCACCTCTTCGATCACGTTGTCATTCACGACCGCGCCGAGCGTGTCAAACACTGCCTGGCCCCACGGCGACATCTTCTCCGCCTCGGTGCCCGGCAGGTATCCAAGCTCCTGCCCGCCGACCGCGTAGAGCGGCCGGAACACGATGACCCGCTTGTGCCGACGGCGTTCGAGCACCTGCTCCAGTCCGGCGCATAGGGCGAGCGCGGACTTGCCGGTGCCGGCTCGCCCGCCAAGCGAGACGATCCCGACCGAGTCGTCGAGCAGCAGATCCAACGCGATGCGTTGCTCGGCCGAACGGCCCCGGATGCCCAGTGCCTCACGGTCGCCTCGTACCAGCGCAACTGTCTTGTCCGGGCTGACGCGGCCGAGCGCCGACCCACGCGCCGAATGCAGCACGAGCCCGGTGTGCACCGGCAGCGCGGCTGCCTCGTCGATGTCGACCGCGGCACCGCCATAGAGTGCCGAAATCTGGAGTTCGTCGACGTCCAGCTCGGCCATGCCAGTCCACGTCGGATCGCTGGCTTGGCCGTAGCGATATTCGTCGGCGGGCAGGCCGATGGCGGACGCCTTCACGCGCAGCGGCATGTCCTTTGTCACCAGGGTGACGTCGGCTCCCTCGGCGGCCAGCGCGTACGCCACGGTCAGGATGCGCGTGTCGTTCGTGTCGCTGCGGAAGCCGGGCGGCAGGACGGAATGGTCCGCGTGGTTCAGTTCCACGCGGACGGTGCCTCCGATGTCGTTAACGGGTAACGGGGCGTCCAGCCGTCCGCTCGTCGCGCGCAGATCGTCGAGCCGACGCAGCGCGGCTCTCGCGAAAAAGCCCAGCTCCGGATGGTTACGCTTCGCCTCCAGCTCGGAGACGACCACCAGCGGCAGCACCACGTCGTGCTCGGCAAACCGGGTGATCGCCGCCGGATCCGCGATCAGCACGGACGTGTCGACAACGTACGTACGACGACCGGCCACCCGCGGCTCGGTTCGGGTCCGACTCAAACGTCCCGCCGCCGTTGTTTCGATGGTGGGCTTCGGCGCTTTCGGCGCGGACTGGGCGGTCGGCGCGCGGTGCGTCGTCGTTCCGCGCGGCCGCTTTGCCGCCGCGGTCTTCTTCTGCTGTGTCGCGGCGGGGCTCTTGCGGGGCTGTGGCGACGGGGCGCTCTTGCGCTGCTGTGTCGCCGCGGCGCTCTTGCGTGGTGGCTTTGCCACCAGCGCTTGGGCGGGCTTTGCCGTGCGCGAGTGCGACCTGCTTGCGGTCGCGACCGACGCCGTGGCCACCTGCCGTGTTGCCGGCGTCGGGGTGGCGGGCACGCGCTTCGCCGCTTCGGGCGCGCGCTTCGCCGCACGGTTCGTTGTCCTGGACGGGGCTTTCGATGAGTCCGACGCTCGAGGATCCGACGCGCCGGCGCCGGTGATACGGCGTGTAGTCACAGGGCTGCTCCGGCAGGCGCGCACCTCGCGCCCGGCTCCGATGCCCGCCGACTGCCCGGTGTACGGGGTCGGGTGCAGGCCCCGCACTGTGGAACGCGGTTCCGGGCCGGCCGGTTGACCCGGGAAGCCCCCGAGCCATACCGCCACGCTAGCCGTCCCGCACCACGTAGGGCTAGTACCGCCACATGCGTTTCGGAACGGGTACGACCAGCTCAGAGGCACCGACGCCGGGGCAAGGGTCGCCGACTCGACCGTTTCGCGTCGCCGACTCAGGCGTTACTCACGGCCGCAGGCCCGCCCGGCGAGCGCGAGTGATCAGAAGCCGAAGCGGCGCTCGCGGTTCGCGTACGACCGCAGTGCTCGCAGGAAGTCCACCCGCCGGAAGTCCGGCCAGTTCGCGTCGCAGAAGTAGAACTCCGAGTGGGCGGACTGCCACAGCAGAAAGCCCGACAGCCGCTGCTCCCCGCTGGTCCGGATGACGAGATCCGGATCTGGCTGTCCCTTGGTGTAGAGATGTCCCGCGATGTGATCGACGTCGAGCACCTCGGCCAGCTCTTCGATGGTGCCGCCGGCCCGCGCGTGCTCTTGGAGCAGCGCCCGGAACGCGTCGGTTATCTCGCGGCGGCCTCCATAACCGACCGCCATGTTCACGATCATGCCGCCGGCCCGGTCGACGGTGGCGTGCTCGGCTGCCTTGAGCGCGGCCGACGTCGTCGCCGGCAACACGTCGAGCGCGCCGACCGCGCGGAGTTCCCACGGGCTCGTCTCGGCCAGCTCGCCGGCGAGATCCTCGATGATCTGCAGCAACGGATCGAGCTCGACGGCCGGCCGCCGCATGTTCTCGGTGCCGAGCAGATATAGCGTCACGTACTTGATCCCGGCCTTGTCACACCAGGTCAGGACGTCCTTGATCTTCTCCGCGCCGACCCGGTGGCCGTCGTTCGGATCGACGTATCCCATCTCCCGCGCCCACCGCCGGTTGCCGTCGCACATGATGCCGACGTGGTGGGGATGCGGCTTGCCGGCAAGCGACGTGGCCAATCGCCGCTCGTACAGCGTGTAGATGAGATTCCGCACGACCGCAAGACTATCGATCCCGCTCCAGCGCATGGAATGGCATTGAGCCATCTGTTGCGAACGTGACCGGCGCTTTCTCATCGGCCACACAGTTCGCCTGGGTTAACGGGTCCGGTGTCGACTACTCGGTGAGGCCGAGCCTCGCCTTCAGCGCGTCAAGCTCCGCCCAGAGCACCCCGGGCAGCTTGTCGCCGAACTTCTCGAACCACTCGACGACCTGCGGGATCTCGGCCTTCCATTCGTCGACGTCGACGCGCAGCACGGCCTCGACCTCGCCGGGCGACATGTCGAGCCCGGACAGGTCCAGCGCGTCCGCGGTCGGGACCGCACCGATCGGCGTCTCGACCGCCGCCGCCTTGCCCTCCAGCCGCTCGATGATCCACTTCAGCACGCGTGAGTTTTCGCCGTACCCGGGCCACAGGAACCCGCCGTCCGCGTCGCGACGGAACCAGTTGACGTAGTAGATCGCCGGCAGCTTGGCCTCGTCGCCGGCCGACTCCCCACCGCCCTTGCCCATCTCGATCCAGTGGTTGAAGTAGTCGCCCGCGTGGTAGCCGATGAACGGGAGCATCGCCATCGGGTCGCGCCGGACCACGCCGACCTGGCCGACCGCCGCGGCGGTGGTCTCGGACGAGAGGGTCGCGCCCATGTAGACGCCGTGCACCCAGTCCCGCGCCTCGGTCACCAGCGGCACGGTCGTCTTGCGCCGGCCGCCGAACAGGATCGCGTCGATGGGTACGCCCTGCGGGTCCTCGTACTCGTCGGCGAGGATCGGGCACTGCTTGATCGGCGTACAGAACCGGCTGTTGGGATGGCTGGACAGCGCCTCGGTGCCGGGCGTCCAGTCGTTGCCGTGCCAGTCGACGAGGTGCGCGGGCGGCTCGCCCATGCCCTCCCACCAGATGTCGCCGTCGTCGGTCAGCGCGACGTTCGTGAACAATGAGTTGCCCTTTGCGATGGTGCGCATCGCGTTCGGGTTCGTCTTGTAGTCGGTGCCCGGGGCGACGCCGAACAATCCGTATTCCGGGTTGACCGCGTAGAGCCGACCGTCGCGTCCAAAGCGCATCCAGGCGATGTCGTCGCCGAGCGTCTCGACCTTCCAGCCGGGGATCGTCGGTTCGAGCATCGCAAGGTTCGTCTTGCCGCACGCCGACGGGAACGCACCGGTGATGTGATAGACGCGGCCCTCGGGCGAGGTCAGCTTGAGGATCAGCATGTGCTCGGCGAGCCAGCCCTCGTCGCGTCCCATCACCGACGCGATGCGCAGCGAGTAGCACTTCTTGCCGAGCAGCGAGTTGCCGCCGTAGCCGGAGCCGTACGACCAGATCTCTCGCGTCTCGGGGAAATGCGAGATGAACTTGGTCTCGTTGCAGGGCCACGGCACGTCGGCGTCGCCCGGCTCGAGCGGCGCACCGACCGAGTGCAAGGCTGGTACGAATTCCGCGCTGTCGCCCATCTTGTCGAGCACCGCGGTGCCCATGCGCGTCATGATCTTCATGGACGCGACGACGTACGCACTGTCGGTGATCTCGACGCCGTACATCGGGCTCTTCGCGGTCATTGGCCCCATGCAGAACGGGATGACATACATGGTCCGGCCACGCATGCAGCCGCGGTAGAGCGCTGTCATCTGGCGCTTCATCTCCGACGGCGCCATCCAGTTATTGGTCGGCCCGGCATCGCTCGCGTCGACGGAGCAGATGAACGTGCGCTCCTCCACCCGGGCGACGTCCGTCGGGTCGGTGCAGGCCCAGAACGAATTCGGCTTGATGCCGTCGTTCAGGCGCACCAGAGTGCCGGCCTCGACCAACTGGTCGGTCAGCAGCCGCCACTCCTCGTCCGACCCGTCGGTCCAGACCACGCGGTCGGGGGTGGTGAGCTCGGCTACCTCGCGTACCCACGCCAGCAGCCTCGGGTGGTTGGTCGGCGCGTCGTCCAACCTCAGGTCGTCGGCTGACGTGGCAGTCATGAGGATCGATCTCCTTGGGTCATCGTTGACACCGTCGACTCGCACTTGCGTAATCCCGGTCACGTACCCCGGCGAAGGTCGGTCGATGCGTCTCCGGCGTGAGCCGGAGGGATTGCGGAGTTGTCCTCAGGGTAAACCGGCAGCCCGCGAACAGCAGCAACACCACTTTGTGAAACATTGCACAAGCGCGCAGAATTTGACGCCGACTGACCAACGACGCGCGAATATCTGAGGAATTACTCAACTTCGCGCATCTGTGGGGACGTTCCGATCGGTGCGCCGGACGTGTGCCTAGCCGGTAGAGTCGGCCCGTGCACGAAGTCGCAGCCCCCGAAAGCCGTGGACTCGCGGCCCTCCGCGAGCGCATCGAAGGCCTTTCGCGCGAAGTCGGCAAGTTCGGCATCGTCGGTGTCATCGCGTGGGTCGTCGACACCGCGGTCTTCAACGCATTCCTGTCGTTGCAAGGCAATCGCTACTGGGCGGCGGTGGGCTCGACGGCGGTGTCGGCGACCGTCGCGTTCATCGGCAATCGCTTCTGGACATGGCGCGACCGGCCACGCTCGGGGTTGAAACGCGAATACGTTCTCTACGCCATCTTCAACGTGGTCGGTCTGTTCATTAGCCTGGCTTGCCTTGGCCTGAGTCACGAGGTGCTCGGCTCAATGTGGCCACAGGTATTTCACACGAGGCTTGCCGATAACGTCGCGAAGCAGGGCGTCGGACTGTTGCTCGGGACGATATTCCGCTTCTGGTCATATCGCCGATTCATTTTCCCAAAGAATGCGCCCGAGCCGGACACGGCCGAAGCCACCACATCGCATGCCGGCACCGCCCCGGCCCACCTGCGTAACACCGGTCCGAACCGGCCCGAACACGGTGGCCGCCCGTCCAGCCGGCACGACGCTACGCGACCGGCTCATCAGGTCCACGGCGGCTCGCCGGTCACCGATCGCGCGCCCGCTGGCTTCGACGACTGAGCCACCACTTCGGCGGTACGCGAACCGGCACCGACCCGCGTACGGATCATCACTGAACGTGAGCTGAACCGCACCAAGGTCGCCTTTGATGCGGTTGTGAGGAAGCTCCCGTAAGGTGTCCGCGTGCACTTACTCCGTGTCCTGCCCGACCGGCACCGGAAACTCATCCGCGAACTGGTCTCCTTCAGCTTCGCGGGCATGGTCAACACTGCGTTCGGATTCCTCCTGTTCAACCTGCTGTTCAGCATGGGATCCCTGACTGCCAACGCAATCTCGACCGCCGGCGGAACGGCCACGTCCTTCGTACTGAACCGGCACATCACGTACCGTCACCGTCCACGCCGTTCGCTGCGACATGAGCTACCACTCTTCGCCGCGGTGAACCTGATCGGTCTCGGCATCCAGCAGGCCGTGATGGCGATGGCGAAGGTGATCTTCGACCTGCAGAGCACCGACCGACTCGAGTTCAACCTCGCTCGCGTGGTGTCGGTGATCGTCGGCACGGTGTTCTTGCTGCTGTCGTACCGGTCCGTGGTGTTCCGCAAGGCCCGCGCCGCGGATCTCGCCGACGACGTCGCAGCGGATCTTGCCGACCGGGCCGCGACCCAACCCGCCGCCCCGGGCGCGCCGGGCATCGACGAATTCAACGAGCTGACTGTGCCGCTCGAGGTTGAGTTGTCGCACGACCTCGACATGCCGGCCGAGCTCGAGCTTGACGACCTGCTTCCGGCCAAGCCCTCGGATCGGCCCAGCCGGTCGTGATCCGGTCGGGCACCGGCCGCCCCGCCGAGCTGTTCTTCGACGACATCGCCGTCGGCACGACGTTTGACCTGGGCGTGGTCGACATCGACCGGGACGAGATGATCGAGTTTGCCCGCCGCTACGACCCGCAGTGGTACCACGTCGACGTGGACGCCGCGCGGTCCAGCGAGTACCAGGACGTGATCGCGAGCGGCTTCTACACCGCCAGCCTGTTCATGCGGGCGTACGCGGACAATCTCCTTTCACGAGCGGCCGCCGATGCGTCGCCCGGCCTCGAGGAACTGCGCTGGACGGCCCCGGTCTACGGCGGCGATCGGCTGCGGGTGACTCTCGACGTGCTCGATGCGGCGCCGTCGGCGACGAAGGCGAACGTCGGGACGTTGACGCTCGCCGCCACGATGACCCGGCTCGCCACCGCGGAGCGGCCGGAGGCGGTCGCCCTCCGGATCCGCTTCCGCGGCTGGTTCGCCCGCCGCCCCGCTTAGTTGTTCAGCTGCTGCGTGGTGCCGTCCTGTACGGAACGCGTGGTGCCGTCCTGCGCCGCCTCGCGCTGCTGCGGCGCCGGCACCTCGTCCGGGTGCAGCAGGTCATGCAGCGTCGCCACCACGTGCTTGATGTGCGGGATGTTCGGCAGCACGTCCGGGCCGTGCTCACCGGGTGAGGCCAGCGCGAGCTTGCCGCAGCCGAGGACGCGCTCGAACAGCGTCTGGTCGAACTGCACATCGCTGACCCGGTCGATCGGGATGTTCTCGGTGTGCTGGCTGAAGACGCCGCGCCGCGTAATCACACGCTCGTTGGACACGACGTAGTGGATGCAGCGCCACTTGATGAACGGGATCAGCGTGAACCACACCACGAGCACCAGGCCGATCACGCCGAGGATGAACATCAGCACGCCGCCGACACCGCCGAGCAGCGCCGCGATCAGACCGGCGACCACGACCACCAGCACTGCGTACGGGCCGACCATCTGCTTCCAGTGCGGGTGAAAATGGAGAACCACGTGTTCGCCGGTGGTCAGCTCATTCTCCGGAAAGCCCACCCGGACCTCCTTACAAAGTCGTCCGCGGGTCGCCCCGCCGATCGCCTGACGTTGTCCGCGATGACGGTAGCGGGTCGGGCCTAGTCCCGCGCTCCGCTATGCAGACGGAAGCGGCGGCCCGACGCGTGATCGGCAGCGGATAAGTCACGGCCGGACCTCCGGCCGCAGAAGGATGATCCCGGTATCCGGCTTCCTGTGCAACGAGGCGCGTCAGCCGGCACGCACGTGTGCGACGTCGCCGGCGGCGATCCGGCGCCCGTCGATCACCAACGCGCCGTTGTCGTCGACACCACTCGCGATGCCAGCGACCTCGGTGCCGTCCGGCAGCGACACCCGGACCGGCCGGCCGATCGTCGTGCAATGCAGCCGATAGGTATCCACCACGCCCGACTCGACCGGGTCGCCGCCCGCGTCGCGCCACCGGACATACCACTCCGCGATGCCGCGTAGCACGGCGCGGAGCACCGGATCGCGATCCACGCACGTCGCGCCGGCGAGCTGCAACGAGGTCGCATCGGCGCGGGGTAGCTCGGGTTCGCGCAGCGTCACGTTCAGTCCGATGCCAACAACCACGGCCGGCGCGACACCCGCCGGCGTGACCTCGGTCGGGGCGCCGCCGGCGTCGCGCTCCGGCACCGTTTCGGCGAGCACGCCGGCGCACTTGCGCCCGTCGATCAGCAGGTCGTTCGGCCACTTCAGGGTCGCGTCGACCTCAGCGATCCGGCGTACCGCCTCGACCAACGCCACGCCGGCGAGCAGCGGCACCGCGCCGTACCCGGAAATCGCGACCGGTGACCACCCGCGGGCCGGGACCGCCCGGCCCGGGCGCAACAGCACGCTGACCGCGAGGCCGGCGCGGGGCGGCGAATACCAGGCCCGATCGAGCCGGCCGCGACCCGCGGTCTGCTCGTCGGCCACCACGACGTAGCCCTCGGCGGTGCCGTCGCGGGCCGCCGAGGCCACGTCCGCGTTCGTGGAGCCGGTGCGCATCCGATAGTCCAGCGCGGTCCACAGCGCACCGTCGCCGAGCAACGCCCGGCGCAGCGCCGTCTCGGACAGCGGCGGGCGTTCCATGTCGGTATACGGCGACCTGCCCATTCGTCCACCCTATCGGCCGGCGCGATTACCATCTGCCTGGTGACCGGGCAGCAGGCTGACATCAACATCCACACCACCGAGGGCAAGCTCGCCGACCATCGGCAACGCATCGACGAGGCAGTGCATGCCGGCTCGGAGCGAGCGGTCGAAAAGCAGCACGCCCGCGGCAAGAAGACCGCGCGCGAGCGCATCGCGATGCTGCTCGACGAGGGATCGTTCGTCGAGCTGGACGAGTTTGCCCGGCATCGGTCCACGAATTTCGACATGGCCGAGACGCGACCGTACGGCGACGGTGTGGTCACTGGGTACGGCACCGTGGACGGCCGTACGGTGTGCGTCTTCGCCCAGGACTTCACGGTCTTCGGCGGCTCACTTGGCGAGGTGTTCGGCGAGAAGATCGTCAAGGTCATGGACATGGCCATGCGCACCGGCTGCCCGATCATCGGCATCAACGACTCGGGCGGCGCGCGCATCCAGGAAGGCGTCGTGTCGCTCGGCCTCTACGGCGAGATCTTCTTCCGCAACGTACGTGCCTCCGGCGTGATCCCGCAGATCTCGCTTGTCGTCGGGCCGTGTGCCGGCGGCGCGGTCTACTCACCGGCGGTCACCGACTTCACCGTGATGGTGGACAAGACCTCGCACATGTTCATCACCGGGCCGGACGTGATCAAGACGGTCACCGGTGAGGACGTCGCGATGGAGGACCTGGGCGGCGCGCGTACCCACAACACGAAGTCCGGCAACGCCCACTACCTGGCAAGTGACGAGCAGGACGCGGTCGACTACGTGAAGGCGCTGCTGGCCTACCTGCCGTCGAACAACCTCGACGAGCCGGTCGTCTACCCGGCGCCCGCGTCGCTGGACGTGACCGACGACGACGCGGGGCTCGACACGCTGATCCCGGACTCGCCGAACCAGCCCTACGACATGCACACCGTGGTCGAGGCAGTGCTCGACGACGGCGAGTTTCTCGAGGTGCACGCGCTATTCGCGCAGAACATCGTGGTCGGCTTCGGCCGCGTCGAGGGGCACCCGGTCGGCGTGGTCGCGAACCAGCCGCTACACCTGGCCGGCTGCCTGGACATCAACGCATCGGAGAAGGCGGCACGCTTCGTGCGCACCTGCGAC
>DATFRR010000028.1:0-7771 GCA_035263025.1 Micromonosporaceae bacterium | reverse complement strand
CGGCACGTCGTGAAGGAGGTCGCGCTGTCGCACGGGGTCCGGGCGACGTTCATGCCGAAGCCGTTCACCGACCAACCAGGCAGCGGCATGCACACGCACCTCTCGCTGTTCGAGGGCGAGCGCAACGCGTTCCATGACCCGACCGATCCGATGAAGCTGTCGAAGGTGGCGCGGTCGTTCATCGCCGGCCTGTTGTTCCACGCCCGGGAATCGGCCGCCATCACGAACCAGTGGGTCAACTCCTATAAGCGACTGTTCCCGCAGCCCATCGAGGGCCGCATCACCGAGTCGCCGGCCTACGTGTGCTGGGGCCACCTGAACCGGTCGGCACTCGTACGGGTGCCGGCGTATGGCAAGCCGAACTCGGCGCGGGTCGAGGTGCGGTCGGTCGACTCGGCGTGCAACCCGTACCTCGCCTACGCCGTCATGCTCGGCGCGGGCCTCCGCGGCATCGAAGAGGGCTACGAACTGCCGCCCGGTGCCGAGGACGACGTGTGGTCGCTGTCCGACGAGGAGCGCCGCGCGATGGGCTACGAGACGTTGCCCGGCAACCTCGCCGAGGCCATCGACGTGATGAGCAAGTCAGACTTCGTCGCCGAGGTGCTGGGCGAGCACGTGTTCGACTACTTCCTGCGCAACAAGCGCGCCGAGTGGGACGAATACCGGCGCGTCGTGACGCCGTACGAGCGGCAGCGCTACCTCGGAGCGTTGTGAATTAAGAGTTCGAGCGGGCCGGCGTCGAGGCGCGGGCTAGCGCACCGCGGGGGTTGCGGTGAGAATGCCGGCGCCGACATCGAGCGTGGCCGGAACACCCACGGGTACGGACAACTGATCGCGGCCGTGCCCGACCGGTAGGCCGCCGAGCATGGGTACGCCGAGGTCACCGAGCCGGTCGAGCAGGACGTCGACAATCGTGGTCTGCCATCCGTCGCTGCATCGCGTGAATTGCCCGACGGCCACGCCCACGATCCCGTCCAGTGCGCCCGAACGCCGCAGCTGGGTGAGCATGCGGTCCACCTTGTACGGCGGCTCGTCGACGTCTTCGATTAGTAGGATCGCGCCGTGCAGGTCGGGCATGTCCGGCGTACCGATGGTGGACGCGATCATGCACAAGTTGCCGCCGATCAGCGCACCGTCGACGGGCGGCCCGGTCACCCGTACCCCCGAAGTCTCCTCGTCGGACCGTGCCTGAAGGACGACGTCGGCGGTGGACATGATCGCGGCGCGCAACGATTCGGCGGACGCCTCGCCGGTGCGTTCCGCGCTCCACGCCGCCATCGGCGCGTAGACGCTGGCCAGCCGGCCATGTCGCCACGCGGCAAGCTGAAGCGCGGTGATATCCGAGAAACCCACCAGCAGCTTCGGGTCGTCCCGCAGCGCGGCCGCGTCCAGCCCGTCGACGATCCGCTGAGCGCCGTACCCGCCCCGCGTGCAGATCACGGCCCGCACCTTCGGGTCGCGTAATGCTCCGTTGAGGCCGGACAGCCGCGCGTCGTCGAGCCCCGCGAGGTAGCCGTGCCGGTCGAGCGTGCCCGGCGCGTGCCGCACGACCAGCCCCCAGCTCTCCAGCAGGGCGACGCCGGCCGCGACGCGCTCGGGCCGGACCGGCCCGGACGGTGACACGAGCATGACCAGCTCGCCGGGCAGCAAGACAGGCGGTCGGACGGTCACGGCGCGAGTGTAGCCACGGCGGACCGACCGGCCAGGTGGTCGCCTGCGTGCGCGAGTGGTCTGTCGGTGCCGGGTGCGCAGTCCGCCCGAACACCGTCCGGCCGTCCACCCGGATAACCTCGGGACGTGACGCACACCGCGCTGGTGATCGAGAACGACCCGACCGACGACGCTCGCCGGCTGGGGGAGTGGCTCGTCGACGCCGGCCTCTCCATGGACGTACGCAAGCCCCACCTTCACGGACAAGCGGCCGGCGACGATCTCCCGGCCGACCTCGAGGGCTTCGCGGCGTTCGTGGTGCTCGGTGGTGAACAGCACGCCTATGACGACGACGCCGGCAATCCGGGCGCGCCGTGGTTCCCGGCGGTCGAGAGCCTGCTTCGGAAGGCGGTGCGCCACAAGGTGGCCACGCTCGGCGTGTGCCTGGGCGGACAGCTGCTGGCCACCGCGATGGGCGGGACGGTGGAGCGCAGTGCGGCCGGGCCGGAGATCGGCGCCGGTCTGGTGGCCCGGCGAGACGCCGCGGAGTACGACACACTTTGGCGATACGTACCATTTGCTCCTGATGTACTCCAGTGGCATGAGGACGAGATCACCGAGCTACCGGTCGGTGCCACCCTGCTCGCCGCCTCGACCCGCTACCCGCACCAGGCGTTCCGCGTCGGCGATCGAGCCTGGGGACTGCAGTTCCACATCGAGTGCGACACCGACATGATCACCACGTGGACGGTGGGCAACGAGAAGGTGCTGGCGGATCTGGGTACCGATGCCGACACCGTGGTGGCCTCGTGCGCCGCCGTGTTGGGCGACGTCGAGGAGGTCTGGCAGCCGTTCGCGTCGAGGTTCGCGGCGGTGGCGCGCGGCGAACTCGACGTGTTGCCGGTGCGCCAGCTGCCGCTGCTCGGGCACTGACCGTGCTGGAGGCATTGGCGCGCGCGGCCGACCCGGATCTCGCGAAGCGCACCCTGACCCGTCTCGTCGAGGCCGGTGCGCGCATGACCGATCCGGTCGACGTGATGCCGCGGCTCGACTCCGATCCGCGATTTCAAGAGGCACTCATCGCCGTGCTCGGCGCGTCTGCGGCGCTCGGCGATCACCTGGTCGCGAACCCGGGCGAGGCGCTGCTGCTCGATCCTCCGGTGCTCGATCCTTTCGCGCGCGGTTCTACGGTGCACGGTGGACCGCGTGCCGTGGACGATCCGGCGCGGCTGGACCCGGTGCCCGCCGGCGATGTCGCAGCGCTCCGGCTCGCGTACCGGCGGGCCTTGCTCCGGATCGCGGCGGCGGACCTGACCGGTTCGGCGGACGTCGGCGCCACCATGTCGGCGCTCACTCGGCTCGCCGAGGAGACGCTTCGGGTGGCGTTCACGTTCGCCGGCGGTACGCCCGACACACACCTCGCGGTGATCGCGATGGGCAAGTGCGGTGGCGGCGAACTGAATTACGTGTCCGACGTGGACGTGGTTTACGTCTGCGCAACCGACGAAGATCTCGAACCGGCGACGTCGGTGGCGGTGCGTCTCATGCAGATCTGCGCACAGGTCGCGTGGCCGGTCGACGCGTCGTTACGACCGGAGGGTGGCCGCGGCCCGCTGGTGCGGACCATCGCGGGCCACCTTGCCTACTACCGGAAGTGGGCTCGCACCTGGGAGTTCCAAGCGCTTCTCAAGGCCAGGCCGGTGGCCGGCGACATTGCGCTCGGCACCCGTTGGCTGGCCGATCTGCAGGATCTGCTGTGGCAGGCCGCGGAGCGCCCGGAAGCGGTCGATGACATCCGAGCCATGCGGCGCCGAATCATCGACTCGGTGCCACGGGACGAAGTCGATCGCGAGATCAAACGCGGCCCCGGCGGCCTGCGCGACATCGAGTTCGCGGTCCAGTTGCTGCAGCTCGTGCACGGGCGGGCCGACGAGTCGCTGCGGCTGCCCGGCACCATCGACGGGCTCGCGGCGTTGAGCGCTGGGGGGTTCGTCGGGCGCCAGGACGCGGACGCGCTGATCCGGGCGTACCGGTTCCTGCGTACCGTGGAGCATCGCCTGCAACTGCAACGGTTGCGGCGCACGCACACCGTACCGGCGGCGACCACGCCGCAGGAGGCGAGCGCGCTTCGCTGGCTCGCCCACGCGCTCGGCTACCACGCCACCGCCGACCGGGACGCCGTCGCGGCGTTCCGCGCGGACTGGGTCGCCCACAGCGCGGAGGTTCGGCGGCTGCACGCAAAGCTGCTCTACCGCCCGCTGCTCGACGCGGTCGCGCGGGTGCCGAGCCAGCACCTGACATTGTCGACCGATGCGGCGCGCAGTCGTTTGGAGGTGCTCGGCTTCGCCGACCCGGCCGGTGCGCTGCGGCACATCCAGGCGCTGACCGAGGGTGTGTCGCGCACCGCCGCGATCCAGCACACCCTGTTGCCGGTGCTGCTGTCCGAGTTCGCGGACGAGACCGAGCCGGACCGCGGCCTGCTCGCCTATCGACAGGTGTCCGACGCGCTCGGCACGAGCCCCTGGTACCTACGCCTGCTTCGGGACGAAGGCCCGGTCGCGATGCGGCTCGCGGCGCTCCTCGGCCGGTCGCGCTACGTCACCGACCTGCTTACTCGCGATCCCGAGGCGTTGCGGTTGCTCGCCGACGATCGGGAACTTACGCCGCGTACCCGCGAAGTGTTGTTCGCTGGCTTTCGCGCGGCAGCCGCGCGGCATCACGACCCGGTCTCGGCCGCCAACGCGGTGCGCGCGCTGCGTCGGCGCGAACTGTTCCGGATCGCGTGCGGAGACCTGCTGGGCGCGGAGATGGCGAGCACCGGCACGGGTGCCCGGCTCGATGGTCTCGGCGACGTGATCGAGGTCGGCGCAGCGCTCGCCGACATCACCGATGCGACGCTGGCGGCGACTCTCGACACCGCGCTCGAGACGACGCTCGACTCGGCACGTGAGACCGCACCGACCGGCGCGACCGACCTTCGCTTCGCCATCATCGGCGTCGGTCGACTCGGTGGGCGCGAGGTGAGTTTCGCGTCCGACGCCGACGTGCTATTCGTCTACGAACCGCCGCCCGGCGTCGCCGATGACGTGGCGAGCGGCACCGCGCACGCGGTGGCCGAGCAGCTCCGGCGGGTGCTGAGCGCGCCAGCTCCGGAACCACCGCTGGCCATCGACGCGGACCTTCGCCCGGAGGGACGGCAGGGTCCGCTGGTGCGCAGTCTCGCCGCGTACCAGCAGTATTACGCGCGCTGGTCGAAGGTGTGGGAGTCGCAAGCGTTGTTGCGCGCGAGATTCGTCGCTGGCGACGAGGACCTGGCCACCCGGTTCCTCGCGTTCGCCGACGGGGTCCGCTATCCGGCCGGAGGCCTCACTCCAGCGCAGGTGATGGAGATCCGGCGGATCAAGGCGCGCGTGGATACCGAACGCCTGCCACGTGGCGCCGATCCCGCGATGCACGCCAAGCTCGGGCGCGGCGCACTCACCGATGTGGAGTGGGCGGTGCAGTTGCTCCAACTCCGGCATGGCCACCGCATCGAGGGTCTGCGGACCACGAGCACGCTCGGGGCGCTCGACGTGGCATGCTCGGCCGATCTCGTCTCATCCGCCGACGCCGACGCGCTCGCGGCCGCGTGGACATTGGCGAGCCGGGTGCGCAACGCGTTGATGATGGTTCGCGGCCGTCCGACCGATCAGGTGCCACGACAAGGCGTCGAGCTCGCTGGCCTGGTGCGGGTGCTGGGCACCGACGGCCCGGCAGGCGGTGCTGCACGCCGCCGGGATGGCGGCGAATTCGTCGACGAATACCTGCGCACGCTGCGGCACGCCCGCGCGGTGTTCGAAAAGATCTTCCACGCTTAAGGCTTCATCGCAAGATCATGATCACGACTGACCACTACCGCACGTCGCGCCGAAACGCGGGTGATCGCGGACCGGATGGCGGCCGACCAGGAGCGTTCGGGACCGACACATACCCGCCGGCCCTCGTTCATGCCGGCAGAAGGTTCACGTCGCCTGAGGACAGCTGAATTGAGGCTGCGAATCCGGGGTTCCGGAGGCGCGAACCGGACAGCCGCATGATGCTGTATAGGCGTAACGGGACATCGGCCGCGTGTGCTGGAGATATGTCACCGCATGGGTACGCGACGGATGGGGCATACGAGTCACGGGCGTGGTCGGACGCGACTCAGCCGTGATCCGCTCGGTATAGCATCGCGGGCGGCGTGAGGAGAACACTGCATGACGATGACACCCGTCGGCGTACGTGGCCTGACTCGACGGCCTGACACCATACGCTGGCTCGGCTTCGCCGGTAGTGTCCTGCTCGGCATCTCCGCCTTCGTCGGCGGCGCCTTTCCCACGCTCGATCCGACCGCGACACCGGTCACGATCGCCGAAGGGCCGCACGGCGCGCTGATCTACACACTGTGGGGCATCGGCACCGGCAGCCTGGTGAGCGCCTGGTGGCTCGGCCGGCACCTGATCGGTACGGGCCTGCTGAGCGGCCGTTGGGTCACTGTCACGGCGGCGATGTGGACGTTGCCGATGATCTTGTGTCCACCGATCGGCAGTCGAGACGTCTACGCGTACGCCTGCCAGGGTGCGGTCGTCGCCGCCGGGCACAGCCCCTACCAGGAGGGTGTCGCCGTCCTGCCGTGCCAGTGGCTCGATTCGGTGTCAGTGATCTGGCGTGACACCCCAGCGCCGTACGGCCCGCTGTTCCTGATGATCGCCGGTGCCGCCGCGAAGACGGGTTCGTTGAACACCGCCATCATCGTGTTCCGCGTCACGGCGATTCTCGGCGTGGTCATGATCGCGGCATTCCTGCCGTTGCTCGCGCGCCGCGTCGGCGTACCCGTGGATCGTGCTTTGTGGCTTGTGCTGGCCTGCCCGATGGTCGTGGTCCACTTCGTCGGTGGCGGCCACAACGACGCGCTGACGCTTGGCCTGCTGCTCGCCGGTCTCGCGCTGGTCGGCACCCGCTCCCATCGGATGAGCGCGCTGGTCATCGGCGGTGTCCTGATCGGCCTGTCGATCGCGGTGAAGACCACGATGGGCGCGGTGTTGCCGTTCGCCGCGTTGTTCGCGGCGGGCGCTCCGATGTTGCCCACCGTAGGCGTGCTGGTGCGACGAGCGATCGCCGTGATGGGCGCCGCGTTGGGCACGTTGCTGGTCTTGTCCTGGGGTTCGGGCCTGGGCATGTTCGGGTGGATCACCGCGTTGTCGCACGCCGGTGACTCGGACACCTGGACGTCGCCGCCGACCGCGGTGGGTCTGACGATCAACTACCTGCAGCGGCCGTTCGGCGGGCACTTCGACGCGATACCGATGTGCCGCCTCGTCGCGCTGATCGTGTTGCCGGTGGCGCTACTGACGATCTTGTGGCATTCGCGCAACCACAATCCGCTCTACGGTGCCGGTCTGGCGCTGCTCACCACGATCTTCCTCGCGCCCGTTGTGCAGCCGTGGTATCTCGTCTGGCCACTTGCGATGTTCGCCGCGACCAAGGCGAGGATCCGGTGGTACGTGATCACGATCGCCGTCGTGTCGTGCATCATCATGCCGGACGGCAGTGGGTTCACCAGATATTTGCAGGGTCCGATGTCGTTCGTGATGACCGCGATCGTGATCTGGACGGTGATCCGCGGGTTCTCGTGGTTGCGTGGCTACGAGCCCAACGAGATCGACTTCGACGCGATCCGCATCGCGGCTCCGGTGCCGGCAACGGCTGGCTCGAACGCGGCGGACCGCGACGAGTTGTCGTCCCGGTTCGGCAACGCTGACATCGAGAAGGAGCTGGGCGCCACCGCACAGCGGTCGGCCGCCGCGATGCCGCCGGACGGCGGCTAGACAGCTGCTTCGGCTGGCAGCGTCGGCTTGCAGCGGGGTTGCCCCGCGCCGATGGTTACGCTTGAGTAGGTATCCTCATCGGCCGCTTCGAGGAGCGCGATGCCGACTTTGAACGCGATGCCGGCTTTCGACGAGGTGCCGACGGCGGCCGGCACACGCGCCGCCCACTTGGCCGGCATGGCCCTGGATGCGCCGCGGTTTCTGCAGCGCGCCGCCGCCCGCCACGGTCGGCTGGTTCGTCTCAAGCTCGGCCGCGGGCCGGTCGTGTTGCTCAC
>DATFRR010000027.1:0-27555 GCA_035263025.1 Micromonosporaceae bacterium | reverse complement strand
GTCAACATGCTGTGGTCGCGCGGGAGGATTACCGGGCTGACCGACTGGAACTCCATCCATCGGGGGTCGCGCGCGATTGACGTCGGGCACTGTCGGCGATTCTTGGCGGCGCTTTACTCGCCCGAGTGGGCGGAGCAGCTTCGGTCGCTCTATGAGTCGATCGCCGGGGTGAGGCTCGATCCGTGGTGGGACCTGTATGCCCTGCTGCACTATGACGACAGCGGGCCGAAGTGGATCCGTGGTCAGGTCGCTGGACGCCGTCCCGTCGATGTAGCCGGCATGACTTCCCGGGTCGAGGTGGCTATCGAGACAGCTCTACGGCGCCTCGGGTAACTTGCGTTTCTCATTCTGACCACGATGCCGCCGCCGTCGAGCTGGCCAAAACGGCCCCTGACCTGCACGTGTGAGTCCGTGTGACACGAGTTGTGGGCAATACTGGGATCGAACCAGTGACCTCTCCGGTGTGAGCGGAGCGCTCTCCCGCTGAGCTAATCGCCCGGGAACGTGGTGAGTCTACGCGACGCGGCCGTGGCGTTGCGACTCCAGCTGTGGACCTGTCGCGCCCGACGGGCTGAACGACGTGATCATCCGGTTCGTGTCAGCTTGTGCCGTCGGACTCGTGGACATGGACACGGGCAGCGTGCGCGTCGGTGAGCAGATGGTGGGCACCGCGGATCGCGCCGTACGGCTCGGCGTGCACCACGGCGGCGGTCAATCGGGGTACCGCGTGCATCAGCCGGTGCTCCGCGTCGTGCGCGATCGCGTGGGCGTCCACGATCGTCGCGTGGTCGGCGACCGCGATCTCGCACTCGGCACGTAGTTGATGTCCGATCCACCGGATGCGCGCGGTGCCGACGTCGAGCACTCCCGGCGTGCCCCGCAAAGTAGCCGCGACCTGATCGACCAGTGCGGGATCGACCGCGTCCATCAGTCGGCGGTAGACCTGTCGGGCCGCGTCGACGAACACGACCGCGATCGCTGCCGTGATGGCCAGGCCGACCACCGGGTCCGCCCATTGCCAGCCGATCGCGACGCCGCCGGCGCCGAGCAGCACGGCCAATGACGTGAATCCGTCGGTACGCGCGTGCAGACCGTCCGCGACGAGCGCGGCGGATCCGATGCGCCGTCCCACCACGATGCGATACCGAGCGACGATCTCGTTGCCCGCGAAGCCGATGAGCGCGGCGATCGCAACCGCCCACAGATGCCGTACGTGCTGCGGGTGCGCCAGGCGGTGGATCGCCTCGTACGCGGCGAACGCCGAAGATGCCGCGATCACCACCACGATCACGATGCCGGCGAGATCCTCGGCGCGCCCGAAGCCGTACGTGTAGCGGCGGGTCGGGGCCCGTCGACCAACGACGAACGCGAGACCGAGGGGTACGGCAGTCAGCGCGTCGGCGACGTTGTGCAACGTGTCGCCGAGCAATGCGACGGAGTGTGAGGCGACCGCGACGATCGCCTGCAGCGCGGCCGTCAGGCCGAGCACGACCAGGCTGATCCACAGCGCGCGTAGACCCTCGCGGCTGCCCTCCATGGCCGCGTCCACCTTGGCGGCCGCATCGTGTGAGTGCGGTCGGACAAGATGCGTCAGGCGGTGCCAAGCCGCGGCGCCCCGATGCTCGCGCCCATGCCCATGCCCGTGGTCGTGGTCGTGGTCGTGCGCGCCCGTGTCGTTCGCCGTGTGCACGCTCGAAGCGACGTGATCATGGTCGTCGTGGTGCGGACGCGTCCCGTCCATGTGGTGATCCTCTCCCGCCGGACCTGGCGCGGCCACCCAACGGCGCGGATTCCGGGGCGTTCGCGCCTCGTCGTGGTGCCTCGGTAATGTCGCGGCAGAGCCAAACCCCGGGGCACCCGGGACGACACCGAGCCGGCGGGGATTGAAGGGCGGCGTGATGACGAGCGAGACCACGCGGACCGAGCCGGCGCTCGCGCGGTTCCTGGCCGAATTTCTCGGCGCCTGGCCGCCCACCGACGACGTGACCGTGGTCGGCTCGGACGCCCGCACTCTCCCCGGCTGGGACGGCCAGATCCGTGACGTGGTCGGCGTGCTGACGCCGGAGGCCGGCGTCATCTCCGTACCGCCGGATCGGGTCGCCGCGGTGCGATCCGGCGTGCGGGCCTGGCGGACGGTGACCACCGACCTGCCCGCCGCCCTGGGCCGTCCCGAGGCCCGCGCGTTCCTCGGCAAGTTCCGCTGGTCGACCACACCGACTGAGTTGCCCGACGCCGGCGTCTGGCTGGACGTGTCGGACCCGCGCGTGCCGCCGTGGCTATACCCGTTCGGTGGGCAGGTGCTCGTGACGTTGTTCGAGGACGACTACGCGGCCGGCGTCGGCATCAAACGTCACAACGACGCGGGCTGGGAGTTGTCGGTCGGCACCGAGGCGGCGCATCGCGGAAAGGGCCTTGCGACACGACTCGTCGCGCAGGCGGCGCGGTGGGTGCTCGGGCACGACGCGGTCCCGATCTATCTGCACGACCCGGCGAACATCCCGTCTGACCGCACCGCGACCGCTGCCGGATTCCCGGATCTCGGCTGGCAGATCCTCGGCGTCTGGTCGCCCGGCGTGCAGCCGGGTTAGCGCGCCGGATGGTTCGCGTTTGGTCAGACGCGCGCGATGCGGTTGCGTACGCGGGTCCACAGCCAGTAGCCGAGATAGATCGGCACCTGCCGCTGATCCATGCCGTTGAAGAGCACGAAGTCGTCGGACACGTGCACGCCTCGGCGGCCGGCCCTGGCCGCGGCCGCGTCACGGACCGCGGCGAGCTGTCCGACCGTCATCTGCAGCGGCGGCTCGTGTGGCTGGTAGCGGCAGCCCGTGTGGTAGTCGTGCCGGGCAGTACGGGTCATCTCGATGTGACAGCCCATCACGTGCGTCACTTGGCGATTGGCGGCAAGTGCAACGAGCCGCTGCATGCTGTCGACGTACGCGGGCATGTCTCGGACGTAGAGCCGGCCGGGATACACCGAGTCGCCGGTGACGAGGAATCCCGTCCACGGGTCGTAAACCGCGATGGACCGCTCGTCGTGGCCGGGAATGCCGGTCACCTCGAGCACCCGGCCGCCGAGATCCAGTGACACGATCTCGGCCGGCCAGGACGTGAACCCGAAGAACTCGGTCGAGGATGCGACGTCGGCCGGCACCACGGTGGTGTTGGCGCGGTCGGTGAACTGCGCGTCGCCGGCGACGTGGTCGCCGTGGCCGTGCGTGTGTGCGACGACGAGATGGTAGGAGTCGTGCGGATGCCGGTCCGTCCACTCGCGCACGATGCTGTCGACCGTGTCGCGCAGCGGGAACAGCGTCGGATCCTTCGTCGCACCGGTGTCGAGCAGGAGTGCACGATCGTTGCCGAAGAACAGGTAGAGGAACGGCGCCTCAAACGAGGTGGCCTTGCTTTGCCGCAGGATGTACGTGTGCTCGTCGTACGCGTGCACCTGGATCGGCGGATCCGTGTTCGGCTGTCCCTTCGGGGCACCGTGGATCCACGCGACATCGAGTGAACCCTCGATCGGCGTTGCGGCCGTGAAGTCAATCACCGCTTGCGCCGCCCCTTACCGGCGACCGGTTTCGGTACGGGCAAACCGAGCGCCTTGCGCTCGGCCGCGGTGAGCGTGCGCTCCTCACCGCGGTTGACCGAGATGGTTTCGGGAAGCGTCGGCCCGCGTCGACGCGATGACTTCGGAGCGCTCTGCTTCGGTGCGGGCAGCGGCGGAACCGACCGCGATGGCGCCTGCGGCGAAACCGCCCGCGATGGCGCCTGCGGGGGAGTCGACCGCGGCGGCGCCTGAGGGGGAGCCGACCGCGATGGCGCCGGTGGGCCGGCTTGCGCCGGCGCGGATCGCGGCGGCGCCTGCGGGGGCGTTCGCGTCGCGGTTGCCGTGCTGGCCGGCGCACTGCGCGCCGGAGGAGCAGCCACGGGCCGATGGTTCTTGGTGGGATCGGCCGCCGGGATCCGCGTGGGAGTGGTCCCTTCGGTGCGAATCGGAGCGGGCGCCGCGGTTCGCGGGGGAGCGGGCGCCGCGGTTCGCTGGGGAGCGGGAGCCGGTGCTGCGGTCTTCGTCGGCGCGGCGGGCGCGGACTCCGCGCTGCGTCGCGGCCCGAGCAGACCGCCCAGCCAACCACCGGACTTCACCGCGGGCGGCGCGCCACCGAGCCGAGTCGGCTCCGTGATGGACCGGGCCGCCGACTCGCCGGGTCGCAGTGTCTTGCGGGTCATGGTGCGTCCGGACTTCGTGGCCTCGCGTCGAGCGACGGACTTCGGCCGCGCCAACGTGAGACCGGCCTCCTTGACGAGCGCGCGCACGTGCGGTGGCGTCAGTTTCACCTGCGATGCCAGGTCCTCGATCGGCTTCCCGGCGGCGGACATGTCGGCGAGCGCTCGGCCACGCTCGCGCCGGATCGCGTTGACAACACCATCGAAGAGCACCTGCTGGTGCGTTAGCTCGATGTACCGCTGCAACGGCTCGGGCTCGCTCAACGCGTACGCGCACAGGTTGCGCAGCATGCCCTCGATGTCGTTGGGCAGTGCCGTGTAACCCTCGGTCGTCTTGTCCGTCATTGCTCCGTGGCTCCTAGCTGCGCGCACGTGGCGCACTCACCCGAGTTCAACGCCCGGCGGCGGCAAAGTTACCCTCGGCGGACCGCGTCAAACCCGACCGTCGGCGCGTCGCGTGCCGATTTCGACCTCTTCGGCGTCTCGACGTAATCCCAGGTCAGAGCGTCGCGTACGGCGTCGCTGTCGGCGTGGCGACACGCCGGGAGTCCCACCCATACGGTGGATGCGCATGCGGCCGATTGGCGGACGTCCACCTTGGAATCCGACATCGTTAAAGCTTGCCCTGGTAGCGGGCTTGAGGCAATACTTAGCCGGATGGTTAAGAATCAGTTGGACGACGTATTCGGCGCGCTCGCCGATCCGACCCGGCGGGCCATAGTGGACATGCTGGCCGCGCATGGTCCCCGGACGGCGGGCGAGCTCGCCGCGCCGCACCCGATCTCGTTGCCGGCCGTGAGCCGGCACCTGACCGTGCTGGAACGGGTCGGTCTGACGACCCGGCAACGTCACGGGCGGCATCAGGTCATCTCGCTGAACCCGCGACCGTTGCGCGACGCTGCGCGCTGGCTCGAACGGCATCACGCGTTCTGGACCGAACGCCTCGACGCGCTCGACGTCTACCTGGCCCACACGACTGAGGAGAAACGATGACCGCCGTGCAGATCACTCGCACGTTCGCCGCGCCGCTAGCTCGTGTGTGGCTTGCGCTCACCGAGCCCGAGGCACTCATGGCGTGGTTCTGGCCGGCGCGGATGGCTACCAAGGTCACCGCGGACGTACGCGCCGGCGGACGGTTCCGTATCGATGCCACCGAAGGCGGGTTCGCGGCCAGCGGTACGTATCAGGAAGTCACGCCGATGCAGCGTCTCGTCATGACGTGGCGGTGGGACGGCGAGGACCACGACAGCCTCGTCACCATCGAGTTGGCCGCGAGCGGCGACCGCACAGCGCTCGCGCTTCGACACGACCTGCTGCCCTCGGCGCAAGCGCGCGAGGATAACGAGCAGGGCTGGAACGACTGCCTCGACCGGTTGCCCGACTGGCTCGCGGCAGCCTGACACGGACCGCCGTGGCGACGTACGGTTCATCACGGTGACGCTTGGTTTGCGACAGTGGCACTCGGGTGGGCGTGGCGACGCTCGCTTGGCTGTGAGCCGGCGCACAAGCGGGTAGCGATCGCGGCTTACCGCGGGAGTCGCGGCGGCGGTTCGTCGCCGATCTGTGCCAGTATTTCTCGGTGCAGACCACCTTGCGGCCAACCCTTCGGCCACCGGTCAATCTGGTGGCCCGCCGCGCCATCGGCTACTGGACGCTGCGGGCACTGCCGGCCTGGCTGGTCCTGACCGCGGCGCAGATCATCTGGTGGGTCAGTGATCCGTCAAACGCAGGCTGGCACGTGAGCGTGCTCGTCGTGGTGTCGATCATCGGGATCGCGTACCTGATTGTGATGCCGCAGTGGCGCTACCGCGTGCACCGGTGGGAGACGACTGACCAGGCGGTCTACACGCAAACTGGCTGGTTCACACAGGAGCGGCGCATCGCGCCGATCAACCGCATCCAGACCGTGGACATGCATCGTGGTCCGTTCGAGCGGTTGTTCCGGCTCGGCAACGTGACCGTAACGACCGCGTCGGCCGCGGGGCCGATCCACATCCACGGTCTCGATCTCGACGTTGCGCAACACCTCGTGGATAACCTGACGACGATCACACAGGCATCAGAGGGCGATGCGACATGACCGAGCCTGACGAGCTCGATCGACCGGTCGCACCCGCCCCGGCGCCGCCGGCTGTCCCGACCCGGCTCGCCGTCCCGGTGGACGCTGCGACAGTGCCGGTCGCGCCTGTCGCGCAGCCTGTCGCGCCCGTCGGTCCGATCGCGCCAGGGGCTCCGGTCGCTCCGGTCGCGCCGGGGGCCGAGCCGCAGGACACGTCGGTGCTCACCGCCACGTCCGACCAACCCGACGCCGGCTGGCGTCGGCTGTCGGCTCGGATGCTGCTCGTACACCCGATTCAGGAGCTGCGACGACTGATCGGCGTGCTGCTCGTGCTGCTCGTGGTCGGACGCGGCGACCGGAACCTCTGGCCGTACGTCGGCGTTGCGATTGTCGTGATCATCGGCCTCGTCCGGTGGTTCACCACGTCCTATCGCGTGACACCGACCCAGGTGCAGGTGCGCCGTGGGCTGTTGCGGCGCAGCACGTTGTCGGTGCCACGGGACCGGGTTCGCACCGTCGACCTCACGAGCAATCTGATGCACCGCGTGCTTGGGCTTTCGCGGCTGACCATCGGTACCGGTCTCTACGACCGCAAGAAAGACAACGATCTGCGCCTCGACGCGTTGACGAGCTCAGCCGCCGTACGTTTACGCGACGAGCTGCTGCATGAACGCGACCGCGTCGACCGACGAGCCGCCGTCACCGCGCCGGATGCGGCGGAAGGCATCGCTTCGGTGCCGCTGCCGGAGCCGCCGCGGGTCATTGCGCGCCTCGACCCGGCGTGGGTGAGGTACGCGCCGTTCACCCTGTCCGGGCTCCTCACGATCGGCGTGTTCGTCGGCTTCCTCGCGAACCTCGTGAACCAGACGCACGTGAATCCGGCGCACGTCGGTGCGGTCCGTACGACCACCGATGAGTTGGCGCATCTGCCTGTGATCGGGGCAGTGCTCGTGGTGCTGGCGATCGTCGTGGTTGTGGTGGCGGTGTTGTCGGCCGGAGGCTACCTCCTCGCGTTCTGGAACTTCGAGCTGAGCCGTCAGGGCGGCACATTGCACATCGCGCGCGGATTGTTGACCACGCGAGCCACAACGATCGAGGAGCGACGTCTGCGCGGCGCGGAGATCAGCGAGCCGATCCTGCTCCGCGGCGTTCGCGGTGCGCGCGCCATGGCGATCACGACCGGACTGCGCGTGGGGCGCGGCGCGGAGCGCGGCGGCTCGGTGTTGCTGCCCGCGGCGCCGGCCATCGCCGTGGATGCCGTCACGGCGGCGGTGATGGGTACGCCCCACCCGCCGGCCGTCACGTTGAGCCGACACGGTGCGCGCGCGCGTCGGCGCCGCTTCAGCCGGGCGCTGATCGTCACCGGGCTGCTCGCCGCCGTACTCGTGGTGCTGTGGCAGTTTGCGAACTGGCCCATCGGGTTTCCGATCGCCGGCGTCGTGCTGGTCGGTCTGGCCATACCGGTGGCCGCCGATCGCTATCGCAACCTTGGCCACGCGTTAATCGACGGCTTCCTCGTGACGCGGTCCGGTTCGCTGGTTCGCCGGCGCTACATGCTTGCGACCGCCGGCATCATCGGCTGGAACGAGCGCATGTCGTTCTTCCAGCGGCGGGCCGGACTTGTCACGCTGGTCGCGACGACCGCGGCGGGTCGTCAGCACTACGACGTCATCGACCTCGCTCAAGCGGACGCTATCGCGCTCGCCGACGCGTCGACACCCGGTCTGCTGACACCGTTCCTCGCCACCGATTGACCGATGCCGCGGTACGGTTTGGACAGTCCGGACGATGGGCAGGTTCACGACCATGCGACGTCGCGCGCTCGCCACGCTATCCGCTGCTTTGCTCGGTGCGACCGCCATCGCGCTCGGTGCTTGCGACGGATCGCGGCTGCGACCGATAGGTCTGCTGACGACGCCCGACGGCGCGCACATCGCGTACGCCGATCGAGGCGACCTCTCCGCCGCCGACTTCGAGCTGGCGAGCGGCGTCACGACGCTCGTGGTGCGCAGCGGTGACCTCGGCCGTTCGCTCTACGCGGTCGCCACGCCCGGGGGTGCAGGCGTGTTGCCCGCGGCCGTCATCCGCGATGGCCACGTCGTGACGCAACTGGTATCCAGTGGCATCAGCGGTCCGTCGGTGGTGGACGTGACGTTGAACGACGCGGTCGCCTGGACCATCCATCTCGACGGTGGGGCCACCGAGGCGACCGTTGACATGCGTGCCGGCGGCCTCGTCGCCCTCGACTTCGGCGCGGGCGTCTCGCGCATCGATGTCACGGTGCCGGCGGCCGCGGGTACGTTGCCGGTGCGCATGTCCGGCGGCGCGAGCGAATTCGCCATTCACGCACCAGCCGGCGAGCCGGCCCGCGTCGCGCTGACCGGCGGCGCCGGCAGCGCGACTATCGACGGCGACGTCCACACCGGGATTGCCGGCGGCACGATCTTTACGCCGACCGGCTGGGACGATGCCGTGCGGCGTATCGATGTCGACAACACCGCGGGTGTCGCATCTTTCGTGCTCGACCGTTACTAGCCGGACCGCGGTCGTCGGGCCGCTTGCGCCGCGGTCGTCGGGCGGCTTGCGCCGCGGATGTCGGGGCGGGAGTGCAGAATGGGGGCATGAGCGCCGATGTCGACGAGCTGCGCCGACTGCGCCGTGCCCGCGACCAGATGGATCGCGAGTATGCGCAGCCGCTCGACGTGCCGACGCTGGCGCGGACGGCACTCATGTCGCCGGCACATTTCAGTCGTCGGTTCCGGGAGGCGTACTCGGAGACGCCGTATTCCTATCTCATGACCCGCCGCATCGAGCGCGCGATGGCACTCTTGCGTCGCGGCGACCGCACCGTCACCGAGGTGTGCTTCGCGGTCGGCTGCACCAGCCTCGGTTCGTTCTCCGCACGGTTCACCGAGATCGTGGGCGAGACACCGTCGGTCTACCGTGCCCGCAATCACGACGAGCTTCGCGCCATGACGCCGTGCCAGACGATGGTCTTTACCCGGCCGCCACGAGGCGGAGTTCAGGGCCGGCCGGAAGTAAGCAGTTTCGAAGAAGCAGCCGTCGCCGCACCCGCCTAGGGTCGTGGGCATGACTGTTTCACTTAGCGGTGTGCACGTCCTTGTCGACGATCCAGACGCCGCACTCAGCTTCTACCGCGACACGCTTGGTCTGACCGTACGCAACGAGGTCGCACGGGAGGGCTTCCGCTGGGTTGTGCTGGTCACCGACAGCCAGCCCGAGATCCAGATTGTGCTGTCGCAGCCGCATGCCGGCCGCTCGAAGGAAGACGGCGACGCCATCGCCGCCCTGCTCGCCAAAGGCGCGCTCGGCATGGTCAACTTCCGCGCCGACAACCTGGACGCGACGTTCGACAAGCTCGCCACGGCGCCCGGCGCTGAGGTGCTGCAGGAGCCCGCGAGCCAGCCCTGGGGCGTACGGGACGCCGCGATGCGCGACCCCGCGGGCAACATGGTCCGCATCGAGCAGGGCTAGACGTCGACGCTGGGCCGCACGGTGGTGTCAGGGGCGGATTGCGTGGCGCCGCGCCGCTTATCCGCAGTTTCGGTCGAAGCGAGGGCCGTGCGGTGACTGCCACACGACAATTCCTGGCGTCGGTTGGGACAGCCGCCAGTCACCATCGTGCTTGAGACGGTGATGATGCCGGCACAGCACGGCGAGGTTATCGGCGGCGGTCATGCCGCCGGCCGCATGCGAGACCGTGTGGTCGATGTCGCAGACCGATGCCGGTTTTCGACAACCGGGCGCACGACAAGTGCCATCGCGGGCTCTCACCCAGCGACTCAACGCCGGCCCCGGCAGTCGACGCCTCGGGTCCGCCTCTACCGGCGGCTGCGCGTGCGCGGTCGATGCCATTGCGATGCGGCGACCTAGCACCCGCACGTCCGAAGCGGTGCGCGGTGTTGGCAGCCGGCCGAGCTGGCGCAGCTCGCCGCGCGCGCCGTCGACTCGGTAACGCCACCGAACGTCATCGCGACCAACAGCCGCCAGGACTATTTCGTGTGCGGTCGGTGCCTCGATGGGACCAACGCCGGCGAGCGTGGCCGGGTCGCTGGCGGCGTTGGCGTCCATCGGCTCGCCGCTCGGACGCGCACCGTCAAGTCCGCTCGCCAGCGACGACCACGGGATGCTGATCTCGACGACGCCGCGGCGGTGGGTCGGCGGCTCGTCAATCGCCACGCCTTCGAGAAGGTCCAGGACCGTGTCTGCGCGAAGCTGATCGAGCGTCCTCGCATCGCCGTTGGCTCGAAATGCACGTGCGTAGGCGTCGACCCGCTCGAACGCGGCCGCGGCACGCGCGCCGGGTAGGCACAATGCGAACAGACCGGCGGTCGCTTCACGATCCGGTGTGAGGACCACACGCCGCTGCTCGACGGTTCGCGCCGTGCGCTTTGCGGCGCCGGCCGGGTCGGCCCGCACAATTGCCCGACGGAGGCGATCGCGAAGCTGGGTGACCGTCCACTGCCCGGCGCGGTCAACAAGGTCGAGAGCGATGTCAAATGCCACCTGATCGTCGACTGCGCTGAGCATGTCGTGGAAGACACGGGCGCGAGCGACGTCTATCGCGCCGACGCAAAACGCCGACCAGACAGGCTTGATGACACGTTGCAAGTAGCGGCCAAACTCCACCTGTGACCGAGCAGCGGCGTGCGTCCACTTCAAAGAGAAGGCCACGAGATCTGCATCGAACCCGGCTGGGTCGCGGTCTGCCACCGCGACCACCGCCTCGAGCAGCGCGGCGTCCGCGATCGCGGCCACCCGTGCGCGGTCGCAAAGCGTGTCAGTGAGAGCGTCGATCGAGCAGGGGTCTTCGCGATCATCGACACTCATAAGTTAATACTAGTGTACGAAGCCGATGTCAGCAACGGTCGTAAGGTTACGATTCTGTTGACGCATAAGGGATTTGGCGCGGATAGCTTCTCTCGGAGTCGCACGCGACCCCGCCACGCGACCAATGCGGGGCTCGCTAGTCGGTCGGTGGCCGGCGGAACCGCTTGATCTGGCTGGTACGCCGCTTCGACTCCAGCCGGCGCTCGACGGATGCGCGGCTCGGCCTGGTCGCGTGCCGTGCCGGTGGCGGCGGCGCGATCGCATCGGCGACGAGGCGAGCTAGCCGCGTTTCCGCGATCTGCCGATTGCGCAACTGCGCGCGCTCCTCGGTGACGACGACCGACAGCACGCCGTCCACCAGCCGTTGTCCAAGGCGCTCCAACGCCCGAGACTTCAGCGGCTCAGGTAGCGCATCGGTATTGGCGAGGTCCCACAGCAACTCCACCCGCGAGTCGGCGGTGTTGACGCCCTGGCCGCCCGGACCGCCCGACCGCGAGAAACGCCATCGCAGTTCAGTTCGCGGAATCGCGAGGTTGCCACGGATGGGGAGCGCCGTCGTCATGTCTTAGAGGCTCGCACGCCGCGCCGTCGCGGTGGTCGTCGACACTGCGCCGGACACGACGGAGGCCGGCCACAACGTGGCCGGCCTCGCATCGGTGCGGGCCTCCCGCTTTCGCGGACCGCTCCGGGCGGCCCTTGTCGCGTCGCTACCAGCGATACCAACGGCCGCGAGCGCCGCCGGCGCCGGTGCCTCGGGCGAAGAACCCGACGATCCAGACGATCAACACGATCAGTGCGATCCACCAGAGCACGTGAATCGCGAAACCCAGGCCACCAAGCAGCAGCGCCAGCAGCAGGACAAGCAACAGGATGCCCATGTGCCACTTCCTTTCGGTCGCTGGTGATCTACCCGCGGCCAGCGATCGGCAAACCGATTGGTTGGTTAGGCACTCTAAGTATTAGAGTTGCGAACTGTGACGGACGTTCATGATCGCGTGAGTGCGCTCCGCGTGCTGGCCAGGCTGAGTCGCGTGCTCGAGGCCGTCGATTCCGGTCTCACCCTGCCGCAATACCGGGTACTGGCGGTGATCAGCCACGGCGGCGTACGGTCCGCACGGCTCGCGGAGCGGCTGGCTGTCCGCCGTCCGACGCTCACCGCGATCGCCGACGGGTTGGTCGCGGCGGGGTACGCGGCCCGGGAGAGCGATCCCGGCGACCGACGGGTGGTCCGCCTACACGTGACCGACGCGGGGCGCGAGGCGCTTCGGCGGGCCGACGACGCGTACCTCGAGAGGCTGTCACCGATCCTCGACGAGACCGGGGTCGGCGATCGGATCGTCGCCGATCTGCTGGCCGTCGGCGACGTGCTCGACGAACGGTTGCGCCAGAAGGTCGCGACGCCGGCCGAGGATGCGGCGACCACGCCGGCGGACGAATCCGTGGCGGCGACCGCATGACGCGACAGCCGGCATCGGCCGATCCGGAGTCCCGCGGCTGGCTACGCCGTCTCATCGCGGCCTGCTGGCGTTACCGCAGTCACGTCATCTTCGCGTTCGGTGCCTCGATCGTCGGTATGACGATCACGGCTCTTGTGCCGCTGGTTCAACGCACCATCGTCGACGACTCGATCCTGTCGCACAAACGCCCGTTGCTCCCGCTCGCCGCGGTGCTCATCGTCGCCGCGCTGGTGTCGTACGGCGCCGCGTTCGTACGCCGCTACATGGGCGGCAAGGTCGCCCTCGACGTACAGCACGATCTCCGGCAGGACATGTTCGGTGCGCTGTCGCGACTGGACGGCACGCGTCAGGACGAGCTGCAGACCGGCCAGATCATCGGTCGTGCGACCAGCGACATCCAGATGGTGCAGGGCCTGCTGTCGATGATGCCGATCATGGTCGGCAACCTGCTGCTGTTCATCCTGTCGCTGGTCGTGATGGCGGTGCTGTCGCCGTTGCTGACGGTCGTCGCGCTGGCGGTCGGTCCCGGACTGTTGTGGATCTCGACGCTGGCTCGACGGCGGCTATTTCCGGCGACCTGGGATGCGCAGCAACAGGCCGCCGCCGTCGCCGCCGTGGTCGACGACTCGGTGACCGGGGTACGCATCGTCAAGGGCTTCGGCCAGGAGGAGCAGGAACTCGGCAAGCTCGACGCGGTCGCGAAACGGCTGTTCGGCTCGCGGCTCCGGGCCGCGAAGCTGACCGCGCTCTACAACCCGGCGCTACAGGCCATTCCGGCGCTGGGACAGGTCGGCGTGCTCGCGCTCGGCGGGTATCTCGCCGTGCAGGGCAGCATCACGCTCGGCACGTTCCTCGCGTTCTCCACGTATCTCGCCCAGCTGGTCGGTCCGGTACGCACCTTGTCGACGCTGCTCACCATCGGCCAACAGGCGCGCGCCAGTGTGATCCGGGTGTACGAGGTGATCGATTCGCGGCCGGTGGTCACCGAGCGGCCGGATGCCACGGTGCTTGGCCACGACGCGACGCCCGAGGTCGAGCTCGACAACGTGACGTTCGGATATGTCGCGTCGCGGCCGGTGTTGAACGGTCTCTCTCTGCGTGTGCGCCAAGGCGAGACGGTCGCGCTGGTCGGCACGTCCGGATCCGGCAAGTCGACCATCTCGATGCTGCTGCCGCGGTTCTACGACGTACAGGGCGGCGCGGTGCGCATCGGCGGCCATGACGTACGCGAACTGACCATGGCCTCGTTGCGTGAAGCGATCGGCCTTGTGATGGAGGACAGCTTCCTGTTCTCCGAGTCGGTACGGGCAAACATCGCGTACGGCCGCCCGGACGCCACCGACGAGCAGGTCGTCGCGGCTGCGAAACAGGCCGAGGCGCACGAGTTCATCGCGGCGCTGCCGGACGGCTACGACACGGTGATCGGCGAGCAGGGACTGACCTTGTCTGGCGGACAGCGCCAACGGGTTGCGCTCGCCCGCGCCCTGATCACCGACCCACGGCTGCTGCTGCTCGACGACGCGACCTCGGCGGTCGACGCACGCATCGAGGCGGAGATCCACGCGACGTTGCACCGCGTGATGGCGACGCGGACCACGCTCCTCATCGCACATCGGCGTTCCACGCTCGAGCTGGCCGACCGGGTCGCGGTGCTGGACGACGGCCGGCTCGTCGATGTGGGTACCACCGCGGAGCTGACCGAGCGCTGCCCGCTCTACCGGCTGCTGCTCGCCGGTCCCGGCGACGACGCCGAGGGCATCGACGCTGGCGAGCTGGAAGTCAGCGCACCCGAATCCGGCACGGTCGTGGACGGCATCACGCCGGCGCTGTGGGACGAGTCGAAGTTGCCGGCGTACCAGGAAACTCGGGTGGACGGCGCGCCCGTCGCGACCGCAGCGGTCGCGAGATTCGCCGCTGGCGGCCGCGGCGGTGCGGTCGGCGGGCGGCGTGTCACCGCAAGTGGCGGCCCGATGACGACCGCGCTGGCGAGCATGCCGCCGACCCCCGAGCTGTTGGCGGCGGTAGCGAAGCTGCCGCCCGCGACCGACCTGCCCAACGTCGACGAGCGCGCCGCACGAGCCGCGGATCCGCACTTCACGTTGCGCCGCCTCTTGCGGCCCCTGCTGCGGCCGCTCGCGATCGCGTTCCTGCTCGTCGCGCTCGACGCGGTCGCGACGCTCGCGGTGCCGTTGCTCATCCGTACCGGTGTGAACGAGGGCGTGACCCAGCACGCGGTGCACGTGATCTGGATCGTGTCTGTCATCGCTCTCGCGGTGGTCATCGCGGACTGGGCGGTCAACTGGGCGCAGACGCGCGTGACGATGCGCACGGGTGAGCGGTTCCTCTACACGCTGCGCGTCAAGACGTTTGCTCACCTGCAGCGGCTCGGACTCGACTACTACGAGCGTGAGATGTCCGGCCGCATCATGACGCGCATGACCACTGACGTGGACGCGTTCTCCACGTTCCTGCAGACCGGCCTCACCACGACCGCGGTCAGCCTTCTCACGTTCGTGGGCATTCTGGTCGCGCTGCTCTACCTGAACCTTCAGCTCGGCCTTGTCATCGTCGCAGTGCTGCCGCTGATGATCGTGGCGACGCTGATCTTCCGCACAAAGTCGGAGCGTGCCTACACCGAAGCGCGCGAGAAGGTCAGCATCGTCAACGCGGACCTGCAAGAGAACGTCGCCGGCATGCGCGTGGCACAGGCCTACCGCCGGGAGCGGCACAACGCGAAGCGGTTCGCCGGCCGCAGCGATGCGTACCGCGTCATCCGGATGCGGGCGCAGCAGTACATCGCCACGTACTTCCCGTTCGTGCAACTGCTCTCGGACATCGCGTCCGCGGTGGTGCTCGTGGTCGGTGCGTCGCTCATCGACAACGGATCGCTGACCGCCGGCGCGCTGATCGCCTACCTGCTCTACATCGACATGTTCTTCGCCCCGATCCAGCAGCTGTCCCAGGTGTTCGACGGCTACCAGCAGGCGATGGTTGGCCTGCACCGGATCCGGGACCTGCTGCGCACGCCGACCTCCACGCCGCCGCCCGCGGACCCGGTCTACGTGCCGGCCGGTGCTCACCTGCGCGGCGACATCCGCTTCGACGACGTGCACTTCCGGTACAGCCCGGACGCCGACGAGGCGTTGCGCGGCATCACGTTGCATGTCCGGCCGGGGGAGACGGTCGCGCTGGTCGGCCAGACCGGTGCCGGCAAGTCGACGGTGGTCAAGCTGGTGTCGCGTCTCTACGACGTGACCACCGGTGCGCTGCTGGTCGACGACGTGGACGTACGGGCGTACGACACGCCGTCGTACCGGCACCGGCTCGGCGTCGTGCCACAGGAGCCCTACCTGTTCCCGGGCACCGTACGCGACACGATCGCGTATGGCCGGCCGAGCGCGTCGAACGCCGATGTCGAGGCGGCCGCCCGTGCGGTCGGCGCGCACGACATGATCGCGCGGCTGGACGGCGGCTACTACCACGAGATCACCGGTCGCGGCCGGAACCTGTCCGCCGGCCAACGGCAGCTGCTCGCGCTCGCTCGCGCGCAACTCGTCGACCCGGACGTACTGATCATGGACGAGGCGACCGCCGCGCTCGACCTTGCGAGCGAGGCCGCCGTGGTCCGCGCGTCGGACCAGCTTGCCGTACGCCGTACCACGCTGGTCGTCGCGCACCGGCTGACCACGGCGGCCCGCGCCGACCGGATCGCGGTGCTGGACGGAGGACGGGTCGTCGAGACGGGTACGCACGCCGAATTGCTCGCCAACGGCGGCCTCTACGCGGCGCAGTGGGCGGTGTTCAGCGGCGATTTCGATCCGGCACCGGTCAGCGCGTAACTTGACCCGAGCGCGCTGGCGATGCGGCGGCTAATGTACCTGCAGGTAGTCCCCCTGACCGCGATCAACCCCGCGTCCAAGGCCGAGTCGGTCGCCGCGATTGGCGGCAGTCCGTGACGGGTCGCCGCGCGGAACCGAGGAGACCTTGTGCTTAGAGGCTTTCGCGACTCTTTCCTGCGCGTCAACGCCGGCTTTCGCGACTTCATCCTGCGCGGCAACATCGTCGACCTCGCCATCGGTGTGGTCATCGGTGTCGCGTTCAACGGCTTGGTGGAAAAGTTCACCGGCGACTTCATCAAGCCGCTGATCAATCTCGCTGGCGGCGGCAACACACTGTCCGGCTCGTTCCGCATCCACCACCAGACGTTCTTTTGGGCAGACTTCGTCAACGCAGTGATCAACTTCTTGTTGATCGCCGCCGTGCTCTACTTCGCCGTCGTGGTACCCATGAACAAGCTCAACGACCTGCGCCGCCGCGGCAAGCCGACCGGCGAGACGCCGGCGCCGCCGACCGACGAGGCCGTGCTGCTCGCGGAGATCCGCGATCTGCTGGCCGCCGCGAATCGCGCCACCGTCGCGCCCGCGCCGCGGGGCGCCACCGACGCGGCGGGTACGGACGCCGCACCGACGACGTAGTCCGCCGGTGGCCGGGGGCGCCGCAACAGTAGGGCTGCCGGCAGTACGGTGCGCTCCACCGCGCACGGTAATGTGCCGGGAGTTGTTACCTGACGGTAGAGGCGGGGAGTACTGATGGCGGACGCGCAACAGCGGGTGGCGATCGTGACCGGCGCCGCCCGGGGCATCGGCGCCGCGACGGCGATCCGGCTCGCGGCCGACGGTCACGCGGTCGCGGTCGTGGACCTGGACGAGTCGGCGTGCGGCGCGACGGTCGCCGAGATCGTCGCTGCCGGCGGGCGCGCGATCGCGGTCGGCGCGGACGTGTCGGACCCGAAGGCGGTTGCCACCGCGGTCGATCGCGTCGCGACCGACCTGGGCGGCCCGACCGTGCTCGTGAACAACGCGGGCGTGCTGCGCGACAACCTGCTCTTCAAGATGACCGACGACGACTGGGACACGGTGCTCGGCGTCCACCTGCGCGGCGCGTTCCTGATGAGCCGCGCGGCGCAGTTTCACATGACGGCCGCCAAGTGGGGCCGCATCGTCAACCTGTCGAGCACCTCTGCCTTGGGCAACCGCGGACAAGCGAACTACGCCGCCGCGAAGGCCGGCATGCAGGGCTTCACGCGGACGCTCGCGATCGAGCTGGGGCAGTTCGGCGTGACGGTGAACGCGGTCGCGCCCGGTTTCATCGTCACCGACATGACGGCGGCGACGGCCGCCCGCGTTGGCGTCGACTTCGAACAGTTCCAACAGCGCGCCGCCGCGGAGATCCCGGTGCGCCGGGTGGGTCGTCCGGTCGACATCGCAAACGTCATCGCGTTCCTGGCCAGCGACGACGCATCGTTCGTATCCGGACAGACGATCTACGTCGCGGGCGGACCGCGCGGCTAGCCGCTATTCCGGCAAGGTCGTCGGCGGCGCCGTTTCGGCTAGGAGCTGCTCGGGCGGCGTACCCGCGGCGCTGAGCGTCACGGCCGGCAGCGAGGCGGCGGACAGCAACGCGCCGTCGCCAGCGAGCGGGACACCCGGCACGAGTACGCCGTCGCCGAGGTCCGGCGCCACGCGCTGCTTCGGTACGCCGAACTCGGCGCGCAGCGCTGCGGCGACCACCCAGCCGACCTGTACCCATGACGGGGTCAGCAGGCTCCGCGGGCGCCATCGTGGCTGGAACTTCTCGCAGAATCGGTTCAGCGACGCGATCTCGATCCAGCGGTCCAGGCCGTGCAGCAGGAGTGCGCCGGTGCGGGCGCGGATGCCCGGCGCGTCGAAGATCCAGCGGAGCGCGGCGAAGTTCAGCGATACCTCGCGCGCGCCGTGTTCGCGGGCGTGCTCGACAACGTCGACGATGAGCCGCTCGGCGACGCCGTTCGGCGCGAGGATGCCGCGCGGCGCGATGTCCAGCGTGTAGATCGAGCCGCCCGCGCAGATCGCGAACCTCGCGAACGCGACCGGCTCGCCGCCCGGCGCGTACGCGGTCGCGACCAGACAATCCGGCCGCGGCGTCAATACGGCGTCGAGGTTCATCGCGAAGCCACGTTCGTGCGCACCGCCGAGCCATTGCTCGAGCACCGGCCGCAGGCGTCGCCCGTGCTCGTCGGTCAACGGTGCGATGTCCACTGTGACGCCGGCGTTGCGGGTACGGCTGACCGCCTGCCGTACGTTGCGCATGCGCCGCGACGCGAGGCTGAACGTGGTCACGTCGAGCACCGCCTCGTCGCCGACGTGCAAGCCGCGCAGGCCGAGCTGGCGCCACTGTGGTCGCATCTCGTCACTCGCGCCGAGCACCGCGGGGCGCCAGCCGTGCCGCGTACAGGTGTCGAGGTACGCGTGCATCGCGTCCAGCATGCTGGCCGGCTCGCCGACCGGGTCGCCGCCGACGAGCGCCGTGCCGAACAGCACGCGGTAGCCGATCGCGGCCCGCCGGTCGGGGCTGAACACGTAGCTTTTGTCCGACCGGCCGGCGAACGGCGCGAGGCTGTCGGCGTCGGCGTGGGCGGCGAGGAATCGCACCGCGGCCCGGTCGGCGACGGTTGCCGGCGGGGGAGACGCTGACGGCAGGAACGCCACCAGCACCGCGATCACCGCGGCACCAGCGATCACCGCCGTCATGATCGCGCCGCGCCAGGTGGCCGGCGTTCCGGTGGACAGGTCGACGATCACCGCCCGCCCCGCGCCGGCCGCGTCGTGGCGATTGCTGACCAGGTCGTAGCCGCCGCCGACCAGTGCCGCCCCGAGGGCGACCAGCGCGATGTGCCCGGCCAGACGCAGGCGCACGGGATCGGGTCGGGTCACGAACTCGTGCCGGAGCGCGACCAGTGCCACCAGTCCGCACGCGGTCATCACGACCGCGGGGGCTCGATGTGCCATGGCGACCACCGTGGCAACGGCCAGCATCCCGACGCCGCCGAGCCACGCCGCGTACCGTCTGGTCGCGAGCCCGCGCGCGGTGGCAAGCAGCAACACGCCGGCGACCACCGCCGGTGCGCGTCCGGGCACGCCACCGTCGATCGGGGCGGCCAGTTGCACGAGCCTCGCGTGTGGCCGTACCGATGTGAGAAGGTTCACGCCGCCAACGAACGCGATGACGAGCGCGATCAGTCGTACCCCACCAAACCGCACCAAGTGACCTTAGCGATCTCGCCTTAGCGGCCGTCAAATTTGGCATCAGATCCTGATAAGCCAGTAAACAGCCTCTAAATCGGACATTCACTTTGATAGTGATGAATGTTTAACTATCTCGTCTCGGAGGTGGTCGCGGCGCGTCCGTTCCTTGACTATGGGGAGCCGTGAAGGGACAACATCGTCGGCCCGGCTTGTCCGCGGGCGCCCGCTTTTTCGTGACGTTGCTGGTCGTGGTGCTGGTGGCGGGCGCTGCCGTCGGCGGTTGGTACGGCTACCGGTCGGTGCGCCACGAGCAGGCGGCGGCGTGTCCGATCGGCGTGACCCTGACCGTGGCGGCGGCGCCGGAGATCGCGCCGGCCGTGTCCCGGCTGGCCGGCACCTGGAACGCCAACCGCACGGCGGTGGACGGGTCATGCGTCCGCATCACGGTCAGCGCCGTTGCCCCGGCGAGCGAAGCGGCGGCGATCGCGGGCGCGGCGAAGGTCTCGGTCGCCGGTCTCGGCGAGGCGAACGGTGACACCGCGATCGCCGACGTGTGGATCCCCGATTCGTCGACGTGGCTGGCTCGTCTCAAGGAGGCCTCGCCGGAGATCGCCATGAACGGCGTGTCGGTGGCCACCAGCCCGGTCGTGGTCGCGTTGCCACAGCCGGTTGCCGCGTCTCTCGGCGCCGCGACGCCAACCTGGAAGACGGTCCTCGCCGCGCTGTCCGCCGGCCAGTTGCGACCCGGGCTCGTCGATCCGAACGTGGACGCGTCCGGCTTGGCCGCGTTGTTGGCCGTCGGTGGGGCTGCGCAGAGCACCGCCGGCGCAAGCGACGCGTCGAGCGCGCAGACCACGACGATCGCCGCGATGCGCGCGTTCGCCACTGGCGCGAGCGAACTGCGCGACGATCTGATGGGACGGTTCCCCCGGGCGGCAGACCCGACGTCGATCGCGCGGAGCCTGTCGCTCGCGCCGGTACCCGAGCAGAGCGTGCTTGCCTACGATGCGGCCAAGCCGCCGGTACCACTTGTCGGCGTGTACCTCGATCCGGCGCCACCCGCGCTCGACTACCCGTACACGCAACTGCCCGGCATCTCGGCGGAGAAGGCGGACGCCGCCGCCGAGTTCGGAGCGCTGATGTCCGGCAGTTCCTGGCGTGCCACCCTCGCCGCGAGCGATCTGCGGGCGGCCGACGGCACATTCGGCGCGCATATGCCGAAGATCGCGGGCATGCCGACCGGTCCGTTCGGGCCAGTGACGCCAGTGCCGGGCGCCACCGTCGATCAGGCGCTGTCCACGTGGTCGGCGGTGACCGTGGCCGGCCGCATGCTGGCCGTCATTGACGTGTCGGGTTCGATGGCCACGAAGGTGCCGACCGCCGGGGGAGCGACGCGGGAACAGGTGACCGTGGCGGCTGCCAAGGCCGGCCTCGCGCTCTTCGACGACCAGTGGACCATCGGCCTCTGGACGTTCGCGACGAACCTGCGTGGCAGCACTGACTATCGCAAGCTGGCGCCGATTGCGCCGCTGTCCACCGGGCGGTCGGGGATGCTCGCCGCGCTGTCGCAGATCGAGCCGGTGCCCAACGGCGACACCGGGCTCTACGACACGGTGCTGGCCGCATATAAGGCGGTGCAGCAGGGCTGGGATCCGCGCCGCGTCAACTCCGTGGTGATCATGACCGACGGCGAGAACGACGACCCGTCCGGCATCACCCTCGACTCGCTACTCAAGCAGCTGAAGGCGATCAAGAATCCGGCCAAGCCGGTCGAGGTGATCGCGATCGGCATCGGCACCGGCGTGAGCGAGGCCGAACTGCGCAAGATCACGGATGCGACCGGCGGCGGTACGTTCGTCACCGCCGACCCGTCCAAGATCGGCGACATTTTCCTGCGGGCGATCGCGCTCCGGCCGGGCACGCAGAAGTAGCGCGGTCGGCCACGCAGACGTGCCGGTCGGCGTTGCGCTACTGCTCGTCGAGCGTGCGGTGGGTGACCCAGCGCTCGGTGAAGAAGCCGGCCAGCGGAATGGTGCCGGCGAGCACGACGCCCGCCGTGCGCCGCAGCGACCAGCGGGCGCGGCGGGCGAGGTCGAACACGAGCAGCACGTACACGATGTAGAGGTATCCATGCGCGATGCCGACGTACGTCGCCACCACGTCGTTGTGTCCCCAGATCTGCATCGGGATGCCGACGAACGTCAGGATGACGAGGCCGGTGCCGACGATGTAGGCGAGCGTGCGATAGCGCAGTAGCGCGCCGCGAAGGCGGGGCGGCACCGCACGCGCGGTGGTCGGTCCGATCGCGTCGCCCACCGCGGTGGTCGCCGGTTCAGCCATGAACGTTCTCCGTCTTCTTGGTGCCGGACTTCTTGGTGCCGGATATCTCGGTGCTGCCCTGCTCGATGCTGGCCTGCTCGGTGCCGGCGTGTTTGGTGCTGGCCTGCGCGGCCCGAGCCGGGTAGTCGCGCGGCCGGGCGCTGGGGTTTGCGGCAAGCCATGCCAGATAGTGGTTGTAGTCGGAATCCGTGTCGATGCCGACGCCGGCACGCTGGTCGCCGGCGCGGCGCGCGAGCGCCGCGCCCACATCGAACGTCGTGACGCCGTCCGCGGTGTAGACCGTCGCGGTGTCGACGGTTGGAGGGTCGAGGGTTGCGGTGTCGAGGGTTGCTGTGTCGACGGTCGGCTGCGGTGCGGACTGGGTCGACCGATCGTCGTCGGCGCGCAGCGCGAGCCGCATCTCGCGAATCCACATGAAGATCACGAACGCGGCGAAGAACGGCCACTCGATCGTGTAGCCGAGGCTCAGCGGGTTGCCATCTTCCGCACGGCCCAGCTGCCACCAGCCAAGTCCGAGGAACGCGGCGACGAGCACAACCACGATGGCGTGCCGAACCAGCCATCCCGGGCTCGCCAACCGCCTCATGCCGGCGAGCGTACCCGCGCCAGATCGGCGTACGGTCACCGGCGCTCGCGGCTAGTCGACAGATGTGCGCGAGCGGCCCCGGGCGCCGGCCACCACCAAACCGATGCCGAGCACGGCGACGATCGGACCGATCACCGCCCAGATCTTGTGACCGTTCATGCCGCCGGTGCCGCCGAACACGTCCAGCCCTTGCATCGTCCAGACCGCGCCGGCCAGTACGAGCAGTACGCCGATGATCACAAACGTACGCTTCACGACGCCACCTCCGTCACGCCGCGGCACCCTCCGGCATCCGCAACACCCAGCGGTAGGCCTGGACAAGTCCGGTGTCGAACCCGGCTGCCGAGCCCCATAGGAACAGACGGAACCGCCGGTAGAGCGGTTCACCCCAGCGCGCCACGATCTCGTCGCGCCGGGCGTCCAGCCGCTGCGCCCACAGTAGGCACGTCAGGTAGTAGTTGTGCCGGTCGTCCTGAAGGCTGATCAATTCGAACGGCGAGCGCGCCACCTCGTGCAGGTATTCGTGTAGCAACAGCGGCGACTGGCCGCCGGGGTAGACGTAGCGGCTCATGAACGTCGAGATGTTGTGCTTTCGCCGCATCGCTAGCGCATCGAGGTAGACGTGGCCGCCCGGCTTGACCAGCTCGGCGTACTTGCGGATGGTGGCTCGGTAATTCGGCAGGTGCTCCGTGACGCCCATGTTCACGATCGCGTCGTAGCGCGTCCGGCTCGTGTACGCGAAGACGTGCTCCCGTACCACTCGGGCCGGCAGTCCTTCGTCGGCGATCAGCTTCGCGAGGTAGCGCTCCGACTCCTTCGACAGCGTGAGCGTTGTGACCTCGACGCCGCGCTTGCCGGCGTACTCCACCCAGGCGCCCCACCCGCCGCCGATCTCCAGTACGTGGTCGCCGGGCTCGAGGCCGAGCGCGTCGTACGCGAGATCCATCTTGCGCGTCATCGCGTCCTCGAGCGGTTCGTCGTCGCTGGCGAACACGCCCTCGGTGTAGCAGCGGTGACGCTCGTCGAGGAA
The DNA here is from genome assembly GCA_035263025.1 of Micromonosporaceae bacterium. Classification (GTDB taxonomy): domain Bacteria; phylum Actinomycetota; class Actinomycetes; order Mycobacteriales; family Micromonosporaceae; genus DASQPR01. The sequence goes on along the minus strand of DATFRR010000027.1, from coordinate 3,947 downwards.
CGACAGGAAGAACTCGGAGTCCTCGTCGTAGTGATGCGAGATCGCTTCCCGGTCGCTGGCCTTGCGTCCCTTCACCAGGGCCGGCGCGAATTGCGACAGCCACTTGATCGGATGGATGTCGTGAAAGAAGGTCCGCATGCGCAGCGCCTCGCCGAGGTCGCCATCCACGTCCAGCCATCCCTCGAGGTAGGCCACCGCGACGCCGAACTGGTCGAGCGAGGTGAGCGCCTTCGCGGCGCGTGGATCCCGAACGGTGATCGTGAATAGCGGGTCGCCCGCGCCGAAGCGATGCGGTTCGGCACCGGCGTCGGCGACCGCGAACGGCACACCCGGCCGATCGGCGAAATACGTCTCGTAGCGGCGCTGCAGTGCGCCGATCATCTCGGTGGTGGCCACGGCGCCAATCTAGCGCCCGGTTGATCGCCGGCGACACGATCCGGCCGGATGCTGCCACGCCGTGCGGGCCCACACCGCACCCGTACCCACGACGTCGGCCCTGGTGGGATGGACCGCTAGCATGGACTGTCGCCGACCGCGTGATCACCTGTCGAGGGAGCCCACCGTGCCCGAAGCCGTCGATATCGCCGCGCCCGACGCGCTCGCCGTCGCCGCCGGCACGACGTGCGCCGCGGCGGTCGATGCCGCCGGGCTACCGACCTCCGGCGCCAAGGCGATCGTGGTGGTGCGCGACGCCGACGGCCGGCTCCGCGACCTCGCCTGGGCACCCGACATGGACACCGTGGTGACGCCGGTGTCCATCGACTCGCGCGATGGCCTCAACGTCTTGCGCCACTCGACTGCGCACGTGCTCGCACAGGCGGTCCAGGACGTGTTCCCGGAGGCGAAGCTCGGCATCGGGCCGCCCATCGAAAACGGGTTCTACTACGACTTCGATGTCGCCAAGCCGTTCCAGCCGGACGATCTCGGCCGGCTCGAGAAGCGCATGCAGGAGATCATCAAGTCCGGGCAGCGCTTCCGGCGGCGGCGGTTCGACTCGGTCGACGACGCGAAGGCCGAGCTGGCCGACGAGCCGTACAAGCTTGAGCTCGTCGACGTAAAGAGTGACGCCGACGGCGCGGGCCTGGACTCCGACGAGGCCATGGAGGTCGGCGGCGCCGAGCTCACCATCTACGACAACATGGACGCGGGTACGGACAAGGTGGTGTGGTCCGACCTGTGCCGCGGGCCGCATCTGCCGAACACCCGTCTGATCAACGCGTTCAAATTGATGCGCACCGCGGCCGCGTACTGGCGCGGCTCGGAGCGCAACCCTCAACTGCAGCGCGTCTACGGCACCGCTTGGCCCACACGCGACCAACTCAAGGACTACCTGCGGCTGCTCGAAGAGGCGGCCCGCCGCGATCACCGCAAGCTCGGCGCGGACCTCGACCTGTTCAGCTTCCCCGACGAGCTTGGCTCCGGCCTCGCGGTGTTCCACCCCAAGGGGGGCATCATCCGCCGCGAGCTGGAGAACTATTCGCGCCTCGCGCACGAGGCGGCCGGCTACTCGTTCGTGAACACCCCGCACATCACCAAGGCGCAGCTGTTCGAGACGTCCGGGCACCTGCCCTACTACGCCGACACGATGTACCCGCCCATGCAACTGGAGGGCGCGGAGTATTACCTCAAGGCGATGAACTGCCCGATGCACAACCTGATCTTCGCGGCACGTGGGCGGTCCTATCGCGAGTTGCCACTGCGGCTGTTCGAATTCGGCACGGTCTACCGCTTCGAGAAGTCCGGTGTGGTGCACGGCCTGACCCGGGTACGCGGCCTGACCATGGACGACGCGCACATTTACTGCACCCCTGAGCAGATGCAGACCGAACTTCGCACGCTGCTCGCGTTCGTGCTCGACCTGCTTCGGGACTACGGCCTCGCGGACTTTTACCTCGAACTGTCCACCCGGGACGACTCCGACAAGTTCATCGGCGAGGCGGCCGAGTGGGAATCCGCCACCGAAGCGCTCCGGCAGGCAGCGACCGAGTCGGGCCTAGAACTCGTTCCCGATCCGGGCGGCGCCGCGTTCTACGGACCGAAGATCTCCGTACAGGCGCGCGACGCGATCGGGCGCACCTGGCAGATGTCGACGATCCAACTGGACTTCAATCAGCCGAAGCGATTCGGGCTCGAATATCAGACGGCGGACGGTACGCGAGCACAGCCGGTGATGATCCACCGTGCGCTGTTCGGTTCCATCGAACGGTTCTTCGGCATCCTCACTGAGCACTACGCGGGCGCGTTCCCCGCGTGGCTCGCGCCGGTGCAGGTCGTTGGCATCCCGATCCGCGACGACCACGTCGACTATCTGGCGTCGTTCGTCGAGCGGCTGCGGGTGGCCGGCGTACGAGCCGAAGTGGACACGTCCGACGAGCGGATGCAGAAGAAGATCCGCACCGCGCAACAGCAGAAGATCCCGTTCATGGTGATCGCGGGCGACGAGGACGTCCAAGGCGAGACCGTGTCGTTCCGCTATCGCGACGGCTCGCAGCGCAACAACGTGCCGCTGGACGACGCGGTCGCGCATGTGGTGGACGCGGTGCGGTCCCGCGCGAACGTTGGGCCGTCGGCATCGTGAGCGGTCTGTATCTGGTCACCGGCGGCGCGGGGTTCGTGGGCAGCCACCTCGTTCGACGCCTGCTGCGCGATCACCCCGATGGCCGCGTGGTGTCACTGGACAACTACTTCACGGGTACGCCTGCCAGCCACGTCGACGACGAGCGGGCGACCTACCTGCACGGCAGCACCGTCGACATCGCGAAGGTGTGGGCGAACGCGGGTTTGCCGGCCCCGGCGGTCATCTTCCACATGGGCGAGTATTCGCGGATCGTGCAGTCGTTCGAGGACGTCGACACCACATGGGAGTTCAACCTGCACGGCACGAAGGAGGTCGTGCGGTTCGCGAAGGCGAACGAAGCGAAGCTCGTCTACGCCGGATCCAGCTCGAAATTCGGCAACGGCGGCCAGGACGAGCGCCTCAACCCGTACGCGTGGACGAAGGCGAAGAACATCGAGTACATCCGTAACTTCGACTCGTGGTACGGACTGGACCACGTCATCACGTACTTCTACAACGTCTACGGTCCCGGCCAGATTCGGACCGGCCGGTATGCCACCGTGATCGGCATCTTCGAGGACGAGTACGAACGCGGCGAGCTGCTGACTGTCGTGACGCCCGGCACGCAGACCCGCGACTTCACGCACATCGACGACATCGTCGACGGGATCATGATCTGTGCCGAGCGCGGGTTCGGCGACGGATACCTGCTCGGTACGGGTACGCCGCACCGGATCATCGACGTGGCAAAGATGTTCGGCGCGCCGTACCGCATGGTGCCGGCCCGCCGGGGCGAGCGCACCCACGGTCGGGCCGACACCGACAAGGCGCGATCACTGGGCTGGACTCCGAAGGTCAGGCTCGACGCGTACGTCGCCGACTTCGTGGCGGCGCATCCGCTGCTGTAGCGCGCGCAGGCGTGCCGCCGCCGCCGCAACTTCACGGATCTAGCGCCCACGTTTCGTCGGGAAGCCACAACTTCCGTGACGTTAGCCCGATCTTGGCCGCCATCCTCGCGATGTCAGTGCGGCCCGGACCTCGGCCACGATGCCCGTCATGTCGGTCCGGAGTCGCTGGCTCGTCACGTGCAACACGATCCAGCCAGCGCCGACCAGCAGGTTGAGCCGCTTGCGGTCGCGGTGGAGTTGCTCGTGCGAGGCGTGCCAGGCGCCGTCGTATTCCAGCGCAACGCGGTACGCCTCCCACGCGAGGTCGGGATGCAGCGTGAGCCCGCCCGCCACGGTGATCGGCAGTTGCGCGACCGGCTTCGGGATCCCGGCCATGACAAGGCGCACGCGGATGACCGACTCTGGAGGGGATTGCGCTCGCGCGTCGGCGAGGTCGATCGCGGCGATCGCCCGTCGTGCGCCACGCCCGCCGATCCGGTCGT
>DATFRR010000026.1:0-4624 GCA_035263025.1 Micromonosporaceae bacterium | reverse complement strand
CCACAACGGCTGCCGGGTTGGCAAGCAGGTCCGGATCGTCGCGCAGATACGCAGTCTGGCCCGCCCACCAAAGTGGACGGGCCTGACAGCGGGAGTGCGTCAGTGCACGTGAATCGTCACCGTGACGGTCTTGAGGACCGCCGGCAGCTTCGTGACGTCGACCTTGAGCACCTCGCCGTTGTCGGTCTGACCCGTGGCCGGCAGCACCTTCTGGTGGACCGTCCAGGTGCCGTCCGGGTCGACGACGATGGTGTCGATGCCGAAGTCGTCATCGTTGGACAGGTAGAGCGTCTTGCCGGCATCCGCGGTGGCAACGCCCTCGACCTTGTCGTGCCCGAACAACGCGCCGCTCGGGTCGAGCTGGCTCACGAGCGTACCGATGTTCAGGTATGGCTGTTTCTGCGCGACGTGGACGCCAGCGTTGGTGAATGCGGTGAGTGCGGCGTTGGTGCCGTCCGTCCCGACGAACGCCTCGGGCGACTTGCCGCCGATCGCCAGACCGCTGACATCGGTGGCGCCGTTGATGTCGACCTCGTAGAGGGTCTTCAGGGCGAACGGCTCGAAGTTGCCGTCCCGCTCGTCGACGAGGAACTTCGTGTCGGACAGCGCGGTGATCTCGCTGTTCGCGTCGCCCGTCGTCGCCGGGTTGTCGAGCAGGTAGAGATACTGCTTCGTCTGGAACGTGTGAAGGTTGATCGTGATGATGCGGGTGGGCGAAACGTTGGCCGCCTTGGTGCTGCCCAGATCCGGCTGCTGAAGTGCGGACTGCATGATGCCGACCAGAGTCGAGCCGTCCGGCGTGATCGTCAGGCCCTCCATGCCCTTGTTCTTCAACCGGAAGGCAAGCTCCGGCGGCAGGAATCCGATGATCTTGTGGAACGCGTTGTCCGGGCTGTTCGGGTAGGGAGTAAGCCGACCGATCTCGAAGCCATTGGCGTCGAAGTGCGTGATGTAGGGGCCGTACTCGTCGGAGACCCAGAAGCTGCCGTCCGGCATCGCGACGAGGCCCTCGGAGTCGTAGCCGTAGGGGTCCTTGGCGATCGGAGTCGGGGTCACGACACCGTTGTTCAGCGTGGCGTTGGTCGCATTCACATCGTCGATGACTTCGCTGGTGTCATGCGGCGGGCGCCCGCTGTAGTTCACGCCACCTAGGCTTTTCGGACCCTTCAGCAGGATCTGCTTGAGCAGCTCGGCCTTGCCACCCGCAAGCTTGAACTCGCCGATCTCCGGCGTGAAGGACAGGAGCATCTCGGATTTGTTGCCGTCCGGCGCATCGGCGTTCGGTCCGCGGTCGGTCAGGCCGTAGAACAAACCTGACTTGCCCGGTACGGGTGCGAAGGACGAACCGAAGCCTTCACCGGAGATCTCGGTGGTCGTACCGCCGGGGCCGGCCACCCCGGCGATCGGCGGCAGCGGGTTCCCGTTCGCTTGCGTGTCCTGGAACAACTCCACGGCGTCGGTCGCCGTATATGTGAACGTGTCGGTACCCGCAAAGCCAGCGTTCGGCGTGTACGTAAACGTGCCGTCCGCGTTGACCGTCACCGTACCGTCGGACGGATCCGTGTGGCGTACGACAGCGGTGGCGCCGGCGTCATTTCGCAGAACGTTCCCGGTCACTGCGCCGTGGCCGGTGAACGAATCGGCGACGACACGGAAGTCGTGCGATGGCGCCGACATCCAGCCAGTGGCGTGCGCGGCGCCGACACCGGTACCGACAAGGGCAACCGCGGCGCCGACCGCGACCACGATCCGGGTTCGTTTGCGATGCAGGAGTCCAGAAGTCATGGCCTGAACCTGTCGATCAGGATTGAACGCTCGACCAATCTCCGATGAATCCTCGGTATTGAGCAGCGGAATGCTGTGTCAGGTTCCGCGTACCTGCGCAGTGGGCCAAGGCTTGACGGCTCGGCAAGCGATGCCTTTCACTGACAAGGACGGCGATGGAACCCGCCGGGGTCGACCTCCGACCCGAACCGCCACCTGGCTGATGGCTCCTGGCAACGCCGGGAAGTCAACGCCAGTGGAGGTTCCATGACCACGCTCACCGTCGCTACGGTGCTGACCATCGCCGCGCTCGTGGCGAGCATGATTTCTGTCGAGATTGGCCTGTCGGTCGCGGTTATCGAGATCATCGCCGGCATCGTCATCGGCAACACGATCCACCTAGCAACGCCGGACTGGCTGGTGTTCATGGCCAGCTTCGGCTCCGTTGTCCTGACATTCCTGGCCGGCGCGGAGGTCGATCCGACCGCACTGCGCAAGACGTGGACGGCCAGCACGGCGATCGGTGCCCTGTCGTTCGCGGCGCCGTTCGTGGTCGCCATGCTGACGTGTCACTACTTGGCCGGCTGGGATTGGCGAGCCGCGCAAATCGGCGGCATTGCGCTGTCCACGACATCGTTGGCCGTGGTGTACGCCGTGCTTGTCGAGTCGGGTCTGTCGAGCACACGCATCGGGCAGCTGATCATGTCGGCGACATTCGTGACCGACCTGTGCACCGTACTGGCGTTGTCCCTGCTCTTCATCCGGCCGACGTGGTGGCTCGCGCCGTTTGTCGCGGTGTCAGTGGCGCTGATCGCAGTCATGCCGCGTCTGGACGAGTGGTTCTTCCGCCGCTACGGCAACCGAGTCATCGAGCCGGAAATCAAGGGCGCCTTCGCCGCGCTGCTGGTGTTGATGTGGTTGGGCACTAAGGCGTCCAGCCAGGCAGTGTTGCCGGCATTCTTGCTCGGGCTCGCGGTCTCTCGAAGCTTCGAGCGTCATCGCACCACGCAGCAACGCTTCCGGGTGGTCGCGTTCGCGTTCCTGACGCCGTTCTTCTTCCTCAAGTCGGGCATGAACGTGTCCGTCCCACTGGTGTGGGCCAACCTCGGTCTCCTGGCGATCCTGCTGGTGGCCAAGCTGATCGCCAAGTCGGTCGCCGTCTATCCGTTGGCCCGGCGATGGGCACGGCCGCACGCCGCCTTCACCACGCTACTGATGTCCACCGGACTGACATTCGGAACGATCTCGGCCACTTACGGCTACACCGCAGGCATCATCACGCGTGCCGAGTTTTCAGTGCTGGTGTGCATTGTCGTCCTGACCGCGGTGGTGCCGACTGCTATCGCCCAACGGTGGTTCGCGCCAGATCCGGGGGTACGAACCGAGGCGCCGGACGTCGAGGACGAGGAGTTCGAGCCGTCGCGTACGCAGGGCAAGCGGCGCTCGCGTACGGCGACCGGCCAGCCATCGGAGGCGACGGAGGAGTCGCGGCCGGAAGCCGCGGCACAGTCCGCCGACACATAACGCGTATCAACGGTGGCTCGCCATGCGTCGCCAAACTTCCTAGCTCCTTGGCGGGTCAGTAACCTAACGTCGTTCGACGTGACCAGCGCAGTGATCGAGGGGTCGACCATCCTGCCCGACGGGTATTCGCATCCCCATGCGTCCAACGAGGCACGCCGCGTCGCGGAGCAGGGTTTGATTCTGCGCGCGCAAGTTGGATCGGGTGTGCACGGTACGTCGATCAGTGGTCAGGACGACCGTGACGAGATGGGCATTTGTCTGGAGCCCGCACGATTCGTGACTGGGCTCGCCCGGGTGCCGTCCGGCGTCGCCGCGACGGGCGGAACTGTGCCCTTCCAGCAGTACGAGCGCCACACAGCGTGGGATCGTCCGGGAGGCGTACGGAACCGGTCCGGCGCCGGCGACCTCGACGTGGTGGTCTATTCGGCGCGGAAGTGGGCACGACTGGCGCTCGCCGGAAACCCCACTGTTCTGTTGCTTCTCTTCGTGCCAGACGACGAAGTGGTCTACCGCAACGAGGTCGGTGTCGAGCTGACAGACAACGCTGACCGCTTCGCGTCTCGCGTTGCGGCAGATCGCTTCCTAGGCTATCTGCGCGCGCAGAAGGCTGCGATGACCGGCCAGTCGGGGGCGCGTACGAACCGTCCAGAACTTGCCGCGCGACACGGCTACGACACCAAGTTCGCGATGCACGCGCTGAGGCTTGGTCTCCAAGGCATCGAGTTTCTGACCACGGGTCGCATCACGTTACCGGTGCCCGAGCCGGACCGGTCGTACCTCCTGTCGATCCGTCGCGGCGAGGTCGCTCTCGACGAGGTCATCGCCGCGGCGGAGCACGCCGAAGACAGACTCCTCGAGTTGCGAAGCAGCTCGCCGCTACCCGAGGAACCCGATTGGCAGTGGGTCAACGAATGGCTTCACCGCAGCCACATTGCGTACTGGAATTGCACCCAAACGAATGCGGCATATTGACGTGCGGCGATGCGGAAGCGACCCGTTGACGGCGACGACGATTCCTGAAAGCCTGCTATCCAGCCACGGGACCATCAGATGAAGCCGTGCCGACGATCCGCGGAGCATGCGTTGCAGGCTGTGGAGCGTACCGAGCGTCTCGCATCTGGGTGTGTTGCTGCCCGCCACCGTAAAGTCGGTTCTGCATGGCGTGCCGTGGTACACCTGGCAACAGTCGGACTGTTCGTAGCGTCGCTGACCGCATGTCAAGCGGCCAGTCCATCCGGCGCAGTCGGGAAGTCGGGAGAACCTCTAACAGTTGGTCCCACGCGGAGTTCGGTCATTCACAATGCGCCGATGATCGGGAAGGGCGACGGGCCGGGCC
>DATFRR010000025.1:0-2791 GCA_035263025.1 Micromonosporaceae bacterium | reverse complement strand
GGTGTCGCCGCACCTCATCGCGAACGCCCTGCTGGCGCTCAACGACGGCGCGACGTACGGCGTCGGCGAGCCGATCATGGTGCACTTCGCGCATGCGATCCCGAAGAGCCAGCGCGCCGCCATCGTGAACGCGCTCAGCGTACAGACGACACCGGCGGTCGAAGGCCGATGGCACTGGATCAGCTCGCAGCAGGTCGACTACCGTGGCGAGGACTACTGGCCGGCCGGCGCGACGATCACGATCGACGCGAGCCTGTATGGCGTGAAGCTCGCCGACGGTGTCTACGGTGGCGCCAACGCGCACGCCACGATCCACATCGGCGACAAGCACATCGCGATCGCGGATAACAAGACGCACATGATGAAGGTCTACGTCAACGACAAGCTCACCAAGACCGTACCGGTGAGTATGGGCATGGGCGGCTCGACAGTTGGCGCACAGGGACAGCTGGTCAACTACTGGACGCGCAGCGGCCCGCACGTCGTGATCGTCAAGTCCCCGACCGTCACGATGTCGTCAGCGTCGTATGGCATCACGGACCCGAAGTCGCCGTTCTACTACGCGCCAGAAACCGTGCACGAGGCGGTACGCGTGTCATACAGCGGCGAGTTTGTCCACCTCCGCACGTGGACGGTCGGCGACATCGGGGTACGCAACACGTCGCACGGGTGCATCAACGTCGGGGCGGCATACGCCAAATACATGTACGACCTGCTGCGCACCGGCGACATCGTCGACGTGACAGGCACCCCGGTCAAAGTCAGCTTTGCCAACACGGTCGCCGACTGGGAAGTTCCGTGGTCGGACTGGACCTGACGCGATTACAGTCGAAGCGCCTGGACCTTCGGTCGGCGCACCGTCCCTGGACGTGACAACGGACGGTCGCGACACGGGTCGGCCCGACGCGATCTAGGAGAGTTTGCCCGGCTATACCAGGGCAGCGCCTCCTAGATCGCGTAGCTGATGGCGCGCCTTGACGAGTAACTAGCTGTCACCACCGGTTTCGCCGACTGGTGCGGCGCTGACGTCGTCGATCGCGTACTTGACTGCCGCGTCGGCCGGTGCCGAGGCCGGTACCTCGCCGCGGCGGGCCAGCAGCCGCAGCGTTGCGACCACGATCGACTCAGCGTCGATGTGGAAGTGGCGGCGCAACGCGTGCCGGGTGTCGGACATGCCGTAGCCGTCCGTACCCAGGCTCGTGTAGTCGCTCGGCACCCAGCGCGAGATCAGGTCCGGAACGGCACGCATGTAGTCGGACACCGCGACTACCGGACCGCCTTCGCCAGCCAGCGCGCTCGTCACGTGCGGCACCCGAGGCTCGTCGGCCGGGTGCAGCAGGTTGTGTTCCTCGGACGCGACCGCGTCGCGGCGCAACTCGGTCCAGGACGTCGCCGACCACACATCGGCGGCGACCCCCCAGTCGTTGGCCAGCAGCTGCTGCGCCTTGAGTGCCCACGGCACTGCGACGCCGGACGCGAGCAGCTGCGCGCGAGGGGCGTCGCCGGGCGCTCCGTGCCGGTCGACCGCCGGTGCGGACGCGTAGCGGTAGAGCCCCTTGAGCAGGCCGTCGACGTCGATGCCCTCGGGCTCGGCCGGCTGCGCCATCGGCTCGTTATAGACGGTCAGGTAGTAGAAGACGTCCTCGGGACTCTCGCCGTACATGCGGCGCAGGCCGTCCTCGACGATGTGCGCCGTCTCGAACGCGTACGCCGGGTCGTATGCCACCACCGCCGGGTTCGTGGCCGCGATCAGGTGCGAGTGACCGTCCTCGTGCTGGAGGCCTTCACCGTTCAGCGTGGTCCGGCCGGCCGTGGCGCCCAACAGGAATCCGCGCGCCATCTGGTCGGACGCCGCCCACAGCCCGTCCGCCGTGCGCTGGAACCCGAACATCGAGTAGAAGATGTAGAGCGGGATCATCGGCTCGCCGTGCGTCGCGTACGAGCTGCCAGCCGCGGTGAACGACGCGACCGAACCGACCTCGTTGATGCCCTCGTGCAAGATCTGGCCAGTGGTCGCCTCCCGGTAAGACAGGAAGAGATCCTGGTCGACCGGCGTGTAGTTCTGGCCGTGCGGCGAGTAGATCTTCGCGGTCGGGAACAGCGAATCCATCCCGAAGGTCCGCGCCTCGTCCGGGATGATCGGCACCCACCGTGCGCCGAATCCCTTGTCGCGCATGAGATCCTTCAGCAGCCGTACGAACGCCATCGTGGTGGCGACCTTCTGCTTGCCGGTGCCGCGCTTGGCATCCGCGTACGCCTCCGGCTTCGGGAGGGTGAGCGCACGCGGCATGTTGCGCCGCTCGGGCAGATAGCCGCCGAGTGCCGTCCGCCGCTCGTGCATGTACGCGATCTCGTCGGAGTGCGCACCCGGGTGGTAATACGGCGGCAGGTACGGGTCGGCTTCGATGGCGGCGTCCGGGATGTCCAGATAGAGGCGATCGCGGAACGTCTTGAGATCGTCCAGCGTGAGCTTCTTCATCTGGTGCGTCGCGTTGCGACCCTCGAAGTGCGAGCCGAGCGTCCAACCCTTGATGGTCTTCGCGAGGATCACGGTCGGCTGGCCGGTGTGGTTGACCGCCGCCTGGTACGCCGCGTAGAGCTTGCGATAGTCGTGCCCGCCGCGCTTCAGGTTCCAGATCTGCTCGTCGGTGTAGCTCTCCACCATCTTGCGGGTGCGCTGGTCGCGGCCGAAGAAGTGTTCGCGCACGAATGCGCCGTCGTTCGCCTTGTACGTCTGGTAGTCGCCGTCCGGCGTGACGTTCATCAGGTTCACCAGCGCGCCGTCGGTGTC
>DATFRR010000024.1:0-6384 GCA_035263025.1 Micromonosporaceae bacterium | reverse complement strand
CACCGGCCTGCGTCGCACTCCCCAGCTGGACACCGACGGCTACGACGGCTTTGACTGGATCTTCACGTCGAACTGGCCGGACGACACCGAGTCAGCCGACGACACGGAGCCAGCGCACAACCCGCGCCCATGACTTCACATGGAGCTTCGGAATCCCTTACCGCAGACCGCGACGTGGACATGACAGAACTACACGTTGTCGGCGAGCGCCGTCAACGTCGCTGCCTGGCTGCTGGTCACCCATTGTCCGGCCACGAGCGCTTGGACTGTCTGCCCGTACACCCGTAGTAGCGCGGCCCTCGCGGCCGGCGTCGCCGCGTGCGCTGCGTCGAGGATCGCGGTGGTCGCGACGGCAACAACCGCCGAAACGACCAAGCGCGCGACGGGGCAGCCGCTGTGATCCTGAGCCTAAGGTCGCCGGACACTCGTACGGTTGACGCTGCGGCGTCGGAAACGGGTACGGAAGGTGAACATGTAACGACCCGCGGGTGCTTGTGTCCTAAATGGAGTGATGGTTTCTCCGGTCGGATGGACGAGCGGCCACGCGGTCAACTCTTCTTCAGTTCCTCGGCGAGCATCACGATGATGCCGCTCGGGCCGCGGACATAGGTCAGCTTGTAGACGTCCTGGTAGGTCGCCACGCCGCGCAGCGGGTGGCAGCCGTGCCTCGCGGCGATCTCGAGGGCCTCGTCGATGTTGTCGACAGAGAAGGCGACACGGTGCATGCCGATCTCGTTTGGCCTGGTCGGGTTCGTCTCGATAGCATTTGGGTGGATGTACTCGAACAGCTCGAGGCGACCGTTGCCATCTGGCGTCGCAAGCATGGCGATGTTGGCGTGGTTGCCGTCGAGGCCGACGGCGGTGTCGGTCCAGTCTCCACTGACCGTGTCGCGGCCAAGGACGGTAAGACCGAGGTCGGTGAAAAATGCGATCGTCGCTTCGAGATCTCGAACGGCGATGCCGACGTTCTCTAGCCTAATGGGCATACGTAAACGATTCCGTCAGTTTCCAGCGCGTCGTCGCGGCTCGACGGTGAATCCGAGTCTTCCGAGGACCGCGACCGCTCCGGTCTTGCCGCCCTCGAAGTCACCAGAGGCAAGGCGCTCACCCGTGGCCAACTCGTACGCGGTGCCCAGGATCGCCTTCGGCGGATAGCGGCGCTCGTCCAGCACCAGATCGTAGGTCGTGGTCGGAGCGAATCCATGCTTCGAGAAGAACGCGTCCGGCCCGAGCCGGTCATACTCCTTCGTGGCGCGTACGACATGGGTACGCGTCACGGGGTTCCACGTCACCATCACGTCAATCCTTTCTGGGTCGTCGCGACATCATCATTGGAAACGCGCACTTGGATCTTGTGAACGCACGTCAGTGCGGAATCTCTGCGGACTTCGGCAGACGTCGTAGATCGCGTTGCCAGCACCAGACACCCGATTGTAGTTGGAGCGGGTGCGAGTTTTGGCCGTCTGCGCGGGCATCGCGATCAAGTCGCCCTTGCAAGTGAGACGGGCCGCTATGCAGAAGCGAGCAGCGGGCCGAGGAAGGCCGGGTTGAAGAAGTCAGCCGGTGAGACGGTGGCGGCGTTGACGCTGACGAATGCGTCCATGGCGGCCTGATTGCCGTGAATCTGGGCGATCAGCTGCTGCATTTCTGGCGGCGGCGGTTCGAGCATCGCCATGTCCGAGGTGAATTCGTAGATCGGCATCACCTGCGCGTCGCGGCGTGTGTGGTGCGCGGCCATGGCGGCGTCGAACGTCTGTCGGCTCGACCACACATCGTTCAACGCCTTGGAGACCGACTCGGCGTCGCGGAACGCGTCGAGGATGCCTTGGGCGGTGATCGGATCCTTGTTGTAGCCCGCGTCGCCGACGAGGACCCATCCAGGCCCGTACGGCTGTCGTAGGTAGCCGGGCAGGCCGGCTCCGGTGAGCCGTTCGACGCGGGTGGCGGATCGTGCCCGCTCGGCGAACTCGGGTGCCAGCTCGAGGGTGGCGAGCATGTTTTCCCATGGGTCGGCCTTGAAGGCTTCGGCTTCTGCGTGCGGCCAGCCCATGACGAGCATGGTGAGGCCGTCGTTGGTTGCGCAGGCGCCCCAGCCGCGGTACGGCCGGATGTAGATCTCGAATCCGTCGACCGGTAGATCGCGGAAGTAGGTGTAGTAGGCCCATTGCGCCTTCGGGCGGTCGGCGTATTGCTTGGCACCGACAGTTCGAGCGAGTTGCGAGTTGCGTCCGTCGGCGCCGATCACGACGCGAGTACGTTCGACGACGGCGGCACCGGAATGGTCGTGGCCGCGGATACCGACGACCGCGCCGTCCTCAATGAGGTATTCGTCAACGCTGAAGCGTTCGCGGAGTTCGGCGCCGGCACGGACCGCGGCGTCGACGAGGATCTTGTCCAACACGGTACGGCGCGGCGCGTACGCCGACGAGAAGCCATCCGCGGGGCGTGGCGTGCCGGTGATGGTGGCGGGGCCGAAGTCGAACGAATACGTCTCAATCGCCGGCGCCCCGGATGCGATCACCTCGTCCAACAGGCCCCACCGATGCAGCGCGGCAACGGCCGGCGCCTGTACGACGTGGGTGGATACGGTGTCGCTGGGGAACTCGGCCCGGTCGACGAGCAGCACTCGGTGCCCCTGGCGGGCGAGCAGCATTGCGGTCGGTGAACCGGCGCAGCGAGCTCCGACGATGATCGCGTCATACATCGCGACTCCCAGTGAGCGTAGGGCGAAACGGATCGCCCGACGATCGCGCGTGATGTCGGCGCGGGGATCGGGGAACTCCCCTATTTCCGGTCTTGTTGAGGGACACGTGCCGCGTACGCGGCGGCCTCGGCCCGGCTGTGCAGGCCGAGCTTGCCCAGTATGTTGCCGACGTGGTGCTCGACGGTCTTTCGGCTGATGAACAGCCGCTCGGCGATTTGCGGGTTGGACAGGCCGTGCCCCAACAGGTTCAGCACCTCGGACTCGCGGCTGGTCAACACCCGACCGGCACGTACCGACGTGCTGACCCGTACGCCGAGCGAACGCAGCAGCGCGGTGGCCGCGTCAACATGTCGCGCGGCTCGCAGCCGTTGGAAACCGTCGAGCGCCGAGCGTGCCTCCGCCAACGCCACCTCCGGTCGATCGGACGCGAGGGCGGTGGCCAGTTCCAGCCTCGTGCGAGCCAACTCCAGCGGCAGGTCGGCGCCGTCGAAGCCGGCAATCGCCTCATGCAGACACGACCACGCTTCGTTCGGGTGGCCTTCGGCGAGCCGGACGACGCCACGGGCTAACGCGGCCGACGCTGTCAGGTACATGCTGCGGTGGCGGGCTGCGGTGGTAGCCAGACGCTCGGCGGTTGCGCCAGCATCGGCCAACCGGCCTTCGGCCAGCTGAACGTCGACGAGCAACGCGAGCAGGCCACCGGCGGCCGCGCTGTCTGGGGGAAGTTCGGCCAGCCCGCGTGCAAGGGCATCGTCGGCGCGCGCCGTTTGTCCACGCGCCAGGTAAATGGCCGCGAATGATTGCGCCGTTTCGGCATCGACGCTCTGGTCCGCGAGAAGTTGCTCGGCCTCCTCGATGCGTCCCTGCCGTACCCGCAGGTCGGCAAGCCGCACGATCGCACCGCGGCGCAACGCCGAGCGCCGGCCCAACCCCCACAGCTGGACCGCCGTGGTGAGCGCCGCGTCCGCCTCGGGCCACCGACCGGCCGCGGTCAGTACGGCGCCGTAGTGGGTGTGGCAGAACGCCGAGACGGCGGGCAGTCGGCGGCGAGCGGCAACTGCCTCGCCGACTCGGATCCATTCGTCTGCTCGTCGTACGTCGTGCGCGTGCTCGCAAGCGGAAAACAGCTGACAGAAGATTTCCTCGACGGCGCACACGTCGTCGACTTCGTCACCCGCGACCGCGGCCAAAGCCTCGTCGAGGAGGGTCATGCCGTCCTCGGTGCGGTCCTCGTGCACGAGGCTCGCGCCGAGATAGGCCAAGGCGGTGAACTCGAGATCGGTGTCGCCACAGCGTCGGCCAACATCAATCGCGTCATGGAGCAGGGCGTGTTTGCGCGCGCGGTCGGCTTCGAACATGCCGCAATTGAGAGATACCCAGCCGGCCTCCGCCGAGTCGTCGGCGTTTCCGAGCAGTGTCTTGGCCCTCGCAAGCCAGCCGCTCATCACCGCCATATCGCCTGAGATCTGCCCGTGCATCCCGCCCAGTGTTCGCGCCATCCGCGCCGCGCCCGCTGCGTCGCCCTGCGACCGGCAGGCGGCATAGGCGCGCTCCCAGGCCGCGAGCGCGGCCGGGAAATCCGAGTCGAAGTAGCGCGCCCGCGCCTCTGCCTCCATGGCCGCGGCCGCCCCGACAAGCTGCATACCAATAGCATCCTCGCACTGCACCGGCGCGGTCACTACCGGGTGCGGCGGGCGGCCCGACCAACACGGGCAATGACGCCGCAGACAAGCGAACGACCGCCACGAATAATGGGGGCGTGTTCGAGTCGATGCGTTGGTTGGAATCGGATATCCAGCGGGCGTATCTCGCTCGTCTCGGTGTCGATGCGGCGCCGCCTTCGGCAGCAGGCATGCAATTGCTCGTACAGCGGCACGCTGAACGGGTGCCGTACGAAACGTTGTGGATCCACGCCGGCGAGGGCTGGAACATCGACCCGTACGAGGCCGCGACGCGTATCGCACTCAACGGCCGCGGTGGCTACTGCTATCACATGAACGGAGCGCTGGGGCTGTTGCTCACGTCGCTCGGGTACGCAGTGCGCGGCCACATCGGGGGAGTGCACGGCCCCGAAGGCCCCGACGCTGCCAGGATGGGAAACCATTTGGTCTTGACTGTCGAGCGGTTACCGAGCGACGGGAACCCCGGCGGAGTCTGGTACGTGGACGCCGGGTTGGGCGACGCGCTCCACGACCCTCTGCCGTTGGTGGCAGGAAAGCACTACCAGCCACCCTTTCGGCTCTCCCTCGAGCAGGTGGACAAATCGCAATGGCATCTCACCCACGACCCAGGCGGCGGGTTCACCGGGATGACGTGGTCGTCGACCAGCGCGCGCCTGGCCGACTTCGTACCAATGCATCATTGGTTGTCGACGTCGCCGGAGTCCGGGTTCGTCAAGGTGGCGATGGCCGAACGCCGCGACGCCACTGGCGTAGACGTCATCCGCGGCCTGACGTTGAGCCGGGTCGGCACCGGCGCCCGCACCGCTGACCCGGTCACTCGGCGCGCCGACTGGTTCGACCTGCTCGCCGACAAGTTCGATCTGCGGCTGCAAAACATGACCTCGCCGACGCGCGACCGACTTTGGGCAAACGTCTTCGAGGCACACCGCCGGTGGCAAGAGTCGCAAGCAGATTAGCGCTGCTCCCGATCGACCAACGCACCGGGCGCCGGGTGCCTTGTGTAACAGCACCCGTCTTAATCGGTTGTGGCCGATCGGTTCGGTGACGACGATTTGGTGGCCCCGGCGTGCGGGCCGCGAGCACAGCCTTGATCGGCTTGTGAATTCGGCGACCGGCGGGAAGGAGAGGCAGCGTGGGCGCGAGCCCTGTCGATGAGTCGACCGGCATAGCGGAACTCGAAAAGGAAGCCGCGTATCTGGCTGCGGCCAGAGCCGCATTACGGCGGATGCATGACGACGTACTGGCCACTGAGACACCGAAGCTGGTGTCCGGCACGGACGAGGTGTGGTTCAACACGATGTACCGAATGGCCCGGTCCCGGCGGGCGCGAGACCTCGTTGACATGCCGGAGATCCCATTGTTCTTCGGCCGGCTCGACTACGAGCCCGGCATCATCAGCGAACCGGGCTCGGCCGGTGGCGGTCTCGACCAGGTGTATGTGGGTCGGCGGCACGTACGCGACGACGACGGCAAACCGCTAGTGGTGGACTGGCGCGCACCGGTGTCCGCCCCGTTCTATCAGGCCACGTTTGATCACCCCAGTGGAGTGCGCCGGCGCCGCCGCTACGGGTTCTCCGATGCCGGCCAACTCACCGCGTACGAAGATGAGTCGCTCACGAGTGGGCCGGTAGGCACGTCAAGTGCGCTGCTGACCGCGGAGATCGAACGGCCGCGCTCCGGGCCGATGCGCGACATCGTCGCGACGATCCAACCCGAGCAGGACGCTCTTGTGCGTGCGCCGTTGCAACCAAGTATCTGCGTGCAAGGCGCGCCAGGCACCGGCAAGACGGCGGTGGGACTGCACCGGCTGGCATACCTGCTCTACACCGAGCCGCGACGACTCGGCGCCGGTGTCACGGTGGTGGGTCCGAACCGATCATTTCTTGCGTACATCAGGCACGTACTGCCGACTCTCGGCGAGGTCTCCGTTGTGCAGGAGACCGTTGACGAGCTCATCGACCGCCCAGTGACCGGTGCTGACCCAGAAGACACCGCCCG
>DATFRR010000023.1:0-2779 GCA_035263025.1 Micromonosporaceae bacterium | reverse complement strand
ACCGCGCCGAACGAGCGCTCCGCGAGAGACCATGTTTGGTATCACGAACCGGTGCCAACAAGAGTCTGGGACGGAACACGACGTGGCGCGGACCGGTGCGAGTCCGCGCGGCGACCGCGGCGGACACGCCGCAGATGAGCGAGGGGAGCCGCAGATGAGCGAGGCCCGTACGGTCATCGTGCTCGCGGCCGGCGAGGGCAAGCGCATGCGCTCGTCACTGCCGAAGGTGCTGCATCCGCTGCTGGGTCGCACCCTGCTGGGGCACGTGCTGCACGCCGCGGAGCCACTCGGGGCGAAGCGGTCGATCGTCGTCGTCGGACATGGCGCCGACCAGGTCACGGCACATCTGGCACAGGTGGCTCCGGACGCCGACGCGGTGTTGCAAGCCGATCAGCGCGGCACCGGGCACGCGGTGCGTACCGCCCTCGAGGCCGCTACCGATGTCACCGGCACCGTCATCGTGATCAACGGCGACATGCCGATGCTGCGGCCCGACACACTCTGCGCGATGGTCGACGGGCACGAGCGCGACCACGCCGCCGGAACGGTACTCACCGCGAAGGTTCCGGACCCGTACGGGCTCGGCCGCATCGTCCGCGACGCGGACGGTCGGGTGACCGCGATCGTCGAGCAGCGGGACGCGACGCCGGAGCAGCGTGAGATCAACGAGATCAACGTTGGCGTGTTCGCGTTCGAGGCGCCCGCGCTGCGCGCCGCGCTCGGCCGGCTCACCGCTTCCAACGACCAGGGCGAGGAATACCTCACCGACGTCCTCGGTGTGCTCGCCGCGCAGGGTCAACCGGTCGGTGCGCACGTGACCGACGACGCCGAGGAGGGGCTCGGCGCGAACGATCGGGCGCAGCTTGCCGTGCTCGCCGCCCGGCTGCGCGACCGGATCAACACCGACCTCATGCGATCCGGCGTCACCATGCTCGACCCGGCGACCACCTGGATCGACGTGACCGTCGCGGTGGAGCCGGACGTCACGATCGCGCCGAACACGCAACTGCACGGCACGACCTCGGTCGCGACCGGTGCACGTGTCGGCCCCGATACCACGCTCACCAACGTGTCGATCGGCGCCGGGGCGAACGTGGTGCGCACCCACGGCTCCGACTCGTCGATCGGGCCTGGCGCGTCGGTCGGTCCGTTCGCGTACCTTCGGCCTGGCACCGAGCTTGCCGAGTCGGCCAAGATCGGTACGTTCGTCGAGACGAAGAACTCGAGCATCGGCGCCGGCAGCAAGGTGCCGCACCTGTCGTACGTCGGCGATGCCACGATCGGTCGCGACGCGAACATCGGCGCGGCGACGATCTTTGTCAACTACGACGGCGTCCACAAGCACCGGACCACCGTCGAGGACGGCGCGTTCATCGGCTGCGACACCGCCCTGATCGCGCCGGTCACCGTGCACGCGGGTGCCTACACCGCGGCCGGCAGCGCGATTTCCGAAGACGTACCGGCGGGATCGCTCGGCATTTCCCGCGCGCCGCAACGCAACGTCGAGGGCTGGGTGGAACGCAAGCGTCCCGGCTCGAAGTCGGCGAAGGCGGCGGCCGCAGCGGCGGAGCGCGATGTCCACCGGTCCGATGACATGGAGGACAAGGCGGACACCGATCACGAGGACTAGCGCCATCCCGAGGCCCGCGCGACGTGACCGCCGCCACCGTGTGCCGGCTCGATCCGGGACCGTCGGGTGAGAAGCAGGATAATTATGGGTACGAGAGACCAGGCGCGCGACCGACGAAGCGACGGGGCACCTCGCGGGCGCGCCAGGTCGAGACGGGAAGCGGCACCCATGGGCAGCATCTCCTCGGAGAACCGCAAGACGCTGATGCTCTTCTCCGGCCGGGCCTACCCGGAGCTGACCGGGCAGATCGGCAATGAGCTCGGCATCGCGCCGACCGACACCGATGCCTACGAGTTCGCCAACGGCGAGATATTCGTGCGCTACAAGGAATCCGTACGAGGCTCGGACGCGTTCGTCGTGCAGTCGATGTCCGCGCCGTTGAACAAGTGGCTCGTCGAGTCGTTGATCATGGTGGACGCGCTCAAACGTGGTTCGGCCAAGCGGATCACTGTCGTGTTGCCGTTCTACCCGTACGCCCGTCAAGACAAGAAGCACCGCGGCCGCGAACCAATCTCGGCGCGCATGGTGGCCGACCTCTACAAGACCGCCGGCGCCAACCGGATCCTCACCGTCGACCTGCACACCGCCCAGATTCAGGGGTTCTTCGACGGACCGGTCGACCACCTCTTCGCGATGGACATCCTCGCGACCTACGTCGAGAAGCACTACGGCGGCCGCCCGATGGCCGTGGTCGCGCCGGACTCGGGTCGGGTACGAGTCGCGGAACGCTGGACCGACCGGCTCGGCGGCTGTCCACTGGCGTTCATCCACAAGACCCGCGACCCGTCCCAGCCGAACCAGGTGGTGGCGAACCGGGTGGTCGGTGACGTCGACGGCCGGGTCTGCCTGATCGTCGACGACATGATCGACACGGGCGGCACGATCTGCAAGGCAGCGGACATCCTCTTCGAGACGGGTGCCGCCGACGTGGTGGTCGCGGCGACCCACGCGGTGCTGTCCGATCCGGCTACCGAGCGACTCAAGAACAGCCGGATCAGCGAGATCGTCGTGACGAACACGCTGCCGTTGCCGCCGGAAAAGCAGCTCGACAAGATCACCGTGCTATCGATCGCGCCGTTGCTTGCTCGAGCGATTCGGGAAGTGTTCGATGACGGGTCGGTGACGACGCTCTTCGGCGGGTTGTCGTAG
>DATFRR010000022.1:0-16848 GCA_035263025.1 Micromonosporaceae bacterium | reverse complement strand
ACGCGAAGACCAGCCAGCCGGCGAACTTCGCCCGGTCCGAGATCGCGCCGCTGATCAGCGCGACCGTGATGATCGCGAACATCATCTGGAACGCGAGCACGACGTAGGTCGGGATGCCGATCGGCGTGCCGCCGACCGTCCAGATCTCGCCAACGAAGTTCTTCGTACCGAGATATTGCGTGAAGCTGCCGATGACGTCGTTCACGCCGTTGTTGCCGTTGGTGCCGAACGCAAAGCTGAAGCCGTAGATGATCCACAGCACCGAGATGAGCCCGATGCACGAGAAGCTCATCATCATCATGTTGAGTACGCTCTTCGACCGGTTCAGCCCGCCGTAGAACAGCGCGAGTCCCGGCGTCATGAGCAGCACCAACGCGGTGGACGCGAGCAACCAGGCGGTGTTGCCCGTGTCGATGGTCGGTCCGTCCGCGAGCGCGGCGAGCATGCTGCCTCCCTGGGTAGCGTGGCCTCCCTCCGGCAGCAGCAGCCCCATCGCTCACGCGCCGGTGCCCGCACTTTGGCGCGTGGCTGTTTCGCGCACGGTCGCCGCGCGGTTTCACGGCGATGTCGGATTGTTTCGATCCGGTGAACGCTGGTCCCGCGCGCTGCGACGAGAGCTCAGCGCAGACAGCTCACGAAGGCGGACAGCTCACGAAAGCAGACAGCTCACGAAAGCTCGGCGCGAAAGCTCAGCGCAGGGCGCCCTCGAGGTATGCGCGCTCGACGTCGATCAGCCGAAGGTCGCGCTCCGGTCGGCGGAGGTGGCCCTTTTGCACGATCCGTACGAACGCCGGCTCGCCGGCCGCCGCCATGCGCCGGATGCCTTCGATGTGGTCGACGATCCGTTGCCGGATGGTGCCCACGAGTCGGACGCGGTCGGCCTGCGTGAGCCCGTACGAGTCGGCGAACAGGCGCAACCGGTACGGCCGGTGGACCCGACCCCAGCCCAGCGTCGCGGTATCCCGGTCGGAGAAGATGGGTACCCAGGTCCACGCGGCGTACGCCACGTCGTAGAGGCGGGTACCCGGCGACGCTAGGTCGAAGTCGATGAGCGCCAACGTGCCGTCCGGCCGCCAGATCATGTTGTGCGGGGCGGCATCGTGGTGACATACCACCTCGGAGTCCCGCGGCGGCGGCCCGAACGCGCGCCACACCGCGTTAGCGGGCGGCCGGTAGCCATACTGCGCGTCGTGGAACATCCGTAGCGTCGTCGCGACCGCGGCGAGCGCCTTGTCGGTGACCCACTGCTGGCCGAGCGGATAGCGTCCGCAGTCGCCGGCGATGAACGACAGCACCTCGCGCCCGCGCTCGTCGATGCCGAGCGCTCGCGGTGACCCAGTGAAGCCGACCGCTTCGAGGTGACGCAGCAGCCCATGTACCGCAGGAGTCCACGGCCCGGCATTGCGGCGCACGGTGTCGCCGACGCGCACGACGGTGCTCGTGCTGCCGCCGAGGAGTGGAATCTCGGTGTGGGTCACCGGACCGACGCTACGCGATGGTGACCCACCGGGCGTGACACCCTGCTGGTCACCGATCGCCGACCGAAAAGGCGTCTGCGCCACGGCTTAGTGTTCGTTCTCGCCCGCACGGGCCGCGGCACGCCCGGCGCGCCAGCATCCGCGCATCACTGTTCGTCTCCGCCCATCCGGGCCGCCCGCAACACAGCGCGTCGGCGTCGCGTCTGTCACTGTTCGTCTCCGCCCAGGAGGGCGTCCACAAACGCCTTCGGCTCGAAGGGCGCGAGGTCGTCGGCGCCCTCGCCGAGCCCGACCAGCTTGACCGGGATACCGAGCTTGCGTTGGACGGCGATCACGATGCCGCCCTTGGCCGTTCCGTCGAGCTTCGTCAGCACGACGCCGGTGACGTCGCAGACCTCGGTGAAAACGCGGGCCTGCTCGAGGCCGTTCTGGCCGGTGGTGGCGTCGAGCACGAGCAGCGTCTCGTCGACCGGCCCGTGTCGCTCCACGACGCGCTTGACCTTGCCGAGTTCGTCCATCAGCCCGACCTTGTTCTGCAGCCGTCCGGCCGTGTCGATGAGCACCGCGTCCACACCGGTGTCGATGCCCCGCTTGACCGCGTCGAACGCGACCGCCGCTGGGTCCCCGCCCTCCTTGCCGCGGACCACCTCGGCGCCGACCCGGCCGGCCCACGTCGCGAGCTGGTCGGCGGCGGCCGCCCGGAAGGTGTCGGCCGCACCGAGCACGACGGTGTGGCCGTCCGCGATCAGCACCCGGGCAATCTTGCCGCAGGTCGTCGTCTTGCCAGAGCCGTTCACGCCGACCACCAGGAACACCGCCGGGCTGCCGTCGTGCGGCGCGGCTTGCAACGATCGGTCCATCTCGGGTTCCAGGGCCGCGAGGAGCTCGTCAGCGACAAGCTGGCGCAGCTCGGTCTCGGATCGCGTGCCGAGCACGCGACTGCGCTCCCGCAACCGCGTCACGATGTCCTGGGTCGCATCCACGCCGACGTCCGCGCGGATCAGCGTTTCCTCGAGGTCCTCCCATGCCTCGTCGTCGAGGTGGTCGCGGGACAGCAGCGCCAGCAGGCCCTTGCCGAGCGCGCCCTGCGAACGGGACAGACGCGACCGCAGTCGAACGAGACGGCCCGCGGTCGGCGCGGGGATCTCGGGTGCGATCTCGACCGGTACGGCAGGCGGCGCCTCCACCGGCGCCTCGGGCGGTGCGGGCGGCGCGGGCGGACCCGCTGGCACCTGAGGTGGCACCGTCGGCGCGGGCGCCGTCGGTTTCTCGGCGCGCTCCGGCGCTCGCTCGGGTGCCCGGACGCCGGGCCGCGTCGCGTCCTCGCGGGTCGGCGGGCGCGTGCCATCGTCTGGCCGGCGAAGCGGCCGCCGCCGCGTGCGCGGCAGCGCGGCGAGCACGACGCCGAAGAGCACCACGATTCCGACGATGATCGGGACGAACACTTGCCAACCCATGGCGGCAATCCTGACAGATCCGTCGATCGTGGGCGGCAGAGCCCACGCTACGTGTCGGATCGTTGGTTGGCGCGGCGTTGCCGAGCACGCATCCGGATGCCGTCGATGATCAGCGTCAGGCCGGCCTCGAACGCGCGGTCGCTCTGCGGATCACCGACCTCGCGTAGCGCCTCGGTGAGCAGCGGATAGTCCGCGAACCCGGCCAACGCACGATCGACCTCAGCGGGTTCGAGGTCTTCGATGGCCGCCCCACGCATCCGCTCGGCCTGCTCTTCGAGCGCGAATCCGGTGACGAAGTTGCTGACCGTGATCAGCGCTTCGAGCGCGTCCGGTGCGGTCATGCCGGTGTCCACCAGCACGCCGATGTCCGCCTCGATGTCGTGCCATTGGCTGTCCAGCGGATGCGTGGACGCGGCGAGCATGGCGCCGTCCCGGTGCCCATTGAGCGAATGGCGTCGGTCGCGTGCGCGCTGTTTGAGCCATCGTTGCCAGGATTCACCTTCGTCCGGCGGTCGCGGTGGCGCCTCGACTGCCGAAATCGTGGCGAACACCTGGTCCAGCAGTTCCTGCTTGTTCTTGAAATGCCAGTAGAGCGCGGGCGCCTGCACGCCCAATTCGTTGCCGAGCCGGCGCAGCGTGAGCCCGTCCAGGCCGACCTCGTCGAGCAGACCGATCGCGGCCTGGACGACCTGCGCGCGATCCAGCGTCACGATTGCCACGCTAACGCTGTTCGACCCGCAAGATCGTCAGAATCAACGGGTACGGTGTGCCGATGGTCGACATCGAGATCAACGGCATGACGCTGACGAGAACCGATCCACCGTTCGAGGCCGACGAGCGTACGACGCTCGACACGTTCCTCGACTACCACCGCGCCACGCTGATGTGGAAGTGTTCCGGTCTCACCGACGAGCAGTTGCGGACGCGTGCCGTGTCGCCCTCATCGCTGTCGCTGCTCGGCCTCGTACGCCACATGACCGAAGTGGAGACCGGCTGGTTCTCCGGTTTCGCCGGTCGAAAGAAGCCGCCGCGCTACTGGTCGGACGGCAATCGGGACGGCGACTTCGACGACGTCGACGCAGTACCCGTGGCCCACGTGCTCGCGGCATACTCCGCCGAGTGCGACGACTCCCGTGCCGCGGTGGCGGGCCGCGGGCTCGACGAGACATTCGTCAGTCGACGCGGCAACACCATCTCGCTGCGGTGGATCTACGTACACATGATCGAGGAGTACGCCCGTCACAACGGTCACGCCGACCTTATCCGCGAGCACCTCGACGGCGCGACCGGCGAGTAGCGCCAGCGGTCGAGCTTCCTACACTGGTCCTCATGGCTGCGCTCGAACTCGTCTGTCCACTGTGCGCCAATCGCGAATTCCGCGAGGAACAGGGACGTCTGCCGGCCGGCTTCGGCCACCATCGGATGACGCTGATGGTCTGCACCCAGTGCAACTTCGTGCTGCATTTCTACAAGAAACGGGCAATGAGCTAGATCGGCTAACCGTTGCGCCACGCGGTTTGCGCCCTCGGCCCGCCGTCGATGGTTATGCTGCGGAGATCACCGAGCCCGATCGACCGCCGGAGGACCGACGCGCCATGGACTCGCTCGGCGCCGAGTCGTCCGACGATCGGGGCGACGCGCTCACCTCGTCCAATACGGCGCGCCGTCCGGGACTCCGTACCCGCGGTATCGATCGTCTCCTGACCTTCAGCGACGGCGTCGTCGCGATCGCGGCGACACTGCTGATCTTGCCGCTGGTGGACGCCGCCGGCTCCATCGGCCACCGCACCGTCGGCGATCTGATTGGCGACGAGTGGCATGCGCTGTTCGCGTTCGTGCTGAGCTTCGCGGTCATCTGCAACTTCTGGTTCATTCACCACCAGGTGTACGAGCACGTCATCGCGTACACGCCCGTGCTCGTCGTGGCGAACTGCGTGTGGCTGCTGTGCATCGTCTTCCTGCCGTTTCCGACCGAGCTCATCGGCGGATCCAATCGGCAGGGCCGGATCGGCGATGGCCTCTACGTCGGGACGATGCTCGTGGCGACGATCGCGAACATGCTCGCCAGCTGGATCATTGCTCGCTCTCCCGAACTACGCGAGCAGTCCGCGCCGCGAGCGTCGATCAATCGGGCGGTGTACGCGACCTGCGCGATGGCGTTGGCGTTCGTGATCGCGGTCACGCTGCCGCGCATCGGGCTCTGGGGCTTGTTGCTGCTGCTCGCACCGTCGGAGCGCATCGACGGCTACGTACGCGAGCGGTGGCACCGACGGCGCGGCTAGCTGCGCGGCCGGCGAGTCAGAGCCCGAAAGCGGAGCGGATGTAGCGCAGATCGCCGACTCCCGTGTAGCGATACGCGAGCAGGCCGGCCGCGCGGGCGCCAGCGATGAAGCGCGCGGAATCGTCCACGAACAGGCACTCGGCCGGAAGAACTCCTAGCGCGCGACACGCGACCGCGAAAAACTCGGGATGTGGCTTCGCGACGCCGATCGAGGACGCGTTGACGACGGTGTCGAATAGGTCCGCGATGCCGAAGTCGGCGAGGTCGGCGTCCAGCCGGTCGGTGCCGTTCGTGGCCAGCCCGACCGGGATTCCGGCGGCTCGTACGTCGAGCACGAGCGACCGTACGTCGGGGTCGATCTCGCCGTGGTACGTCTGCCACTCCGCGACCGCGGCCGGCGCACCGAGCGCGGTGCCGACGTCGGCCATCCAGTCGTCGTGCGACATGCGTCCGAGGACCGCGGGCGTGACGCGCTCGGGCGCAAACGCAGTCGCCATCAACGATCCGGCGGCGAGACCATGGCGGCGCTCGACGCCCGCGTCCCATTCCCGGTCGAAGACGCGCAGCACGCCGTCCATGTCGATGAGCAGCGCGGTCGGACGCCGCCGTGTCGAAGCGGTCACCCAGTCGGGACCTCGGTCGTCGGCACGTCGGTCACTCGCCCGCCTCGTCGCGCTCCAGACGCTGGCTGATCACCTCGGTGACGCCACCCCGCATGGTGACGCCGTAGAGCGCATCGGCGATTTCCATGGTGCGCTTCTGGTGCGTCACGATGATCAGCTGGCTCTTCTCGCGCAGTTGCTGTAGCAGGGCCAGCAGCCGCTCGAGGTTCACATCGTCGAGCGCCGCCTCGACCTCGTCCATGATGTAGAACGGGCTCGGCCGGGCACGGAAGATCGCACAGAGCAGCGCGACCGCGGTGAGCGACCGTTCGCCGCCGGACAGCAGCGACAAGCGCTTGATCTTCTTGCCCGGCGGCCGCGCCTCGACCTCGATGCCGGTGGTCAGCATGTCGTCCGGATCGGTGAGGGTCAGGCGACCTTCGCCGCCCGGGAAGAGCGTGCGGAACACCTCTTCGAACTCACGCGCCGTGTCGTGGAATGCGCTCGTGAACACCTCGAGGATGCGCTCGTCGACCTCCTTGACGACGGTCAGCAGGTCACGCCGCGTTGCCTTCAGGTCCTCGAGCTGCTCGGAGAGGAACTTGTAGCGCTCCTCCAGCGCGGCGAACTCCTCAAGCGCGAGTGGGTTCACCTTGCCGAGCAGGGTCAGCTCGCGTTCCGCCCGTGCGGCACGCTTCTCCTGCGTCGCGCGATCGTAGGGCTGCGCCTTCGGCTCCTGCGCCGCTTCCTCGGCCGCCACCAGTTCGGCAGCCGTTGGCAGGATCGGCACATCGGGGCCGTACTCCTCGATCAATGTCGGTACGTCGATGCCAAAGTCCTCAGCTGCCTTCGCCTCCAGCTGCTCAAGCCGGAGCCGTTGCTCGGCACGTGCCACCTCGTCGCGGTGGACGGCCGAGGTCAACCGTTCGAGATCGGCGCCGAGCCGAGAGATCGAACCGCGCGCGTCGGTCAGTTCTGCCTCGCGGGCCGAGCGCGTCGCCGCGATCCGATCTCGGTGCTCGGCAGCCTTGTCCAGCGTGACCGCGATCCGGCTGAGCGCAACACCGGCACCCGTCACGACGACCTGCGCGATGGCGGCGCCACGTGCCCGCATGGCACGCCGGGCCGCGAAGCGCTCACGGGCGGCCCGCTCAGCGGCCGCCTGCCGAGCGAGTCCGTCGGCACGGCCGGTCAACGCGCCGACGCGTTCCTCCGCGGTCCGGACCGCGAGCCGCACTTCCATCTCGCTGCGTCGCGCACCAGGTATCAGAGCCGAAAGCCGATCGCGCTCCTCAGTGGACGGATCCGTGTCCAGCTCGGTGGCGTCCGCGACGCGGAGCCGCTCCTCGAGCTCGGCGAGCGCAGCGAGGCTCTTCTCGCGGGCCGACTCGGCGGATGCGCGCGCCTTGGCTAGCCGATCGGCCTCGGCACGCGCGGAACGCGCGCCGGCGCCCAGCTCCGCGAGCCGGCGACCAAGCGCGTTGCGTGCCGAGTCGGCTTCGCGGCGGGCGGCCAGAGCCGCGGCGACGTCTGCCTCGCAGCGATCGACATCGGCTCGTGCCGACGACAGCGCAGCGGTCATGGCGGCGTGCCGAGCCTGTGCAGCGGAACGCTTCTCGCGGGCCTCGTCGACGGCCGCTTGGACCTCGATCAGGCTGGCGGCCTTCGACGAGCCGCCGGCCGCGACGAACGCGCCGAGCACGTCACCATCCGGGGTCACCGCTCGCAGCCGTGGATAGGCGCGCACTAGGTCTCGGGCCGCGTCCAGATCCGCGCAGAACACCACGTTGGCCAGCACGCGATGCACCGCGGGACGCAACGCATCGGTGGTTCGTACCACCTCATGGGCGAAGCGTGCGCCCGGCGGAAGCGCGACGGACGCTACGTCGTTGGCTGAGCCGTCGGCCGGCGCCGCAACCAGCAGTTCGGCGCGGCCGCCATCCTGCGACTTGAGCAGGCGTAGGGCCGCTGTCACATCATCAACGCTCGCCATCGCGACCGCGTCGGCAAGCCCGCCGAGCGCGGCCGCGAGCGCCGCCTCATAGCCCGACTCGACCGCGAGCAGCGCGGAAACGCTGCCGAGCAGGCCGGGGACGTCCGCGGCCGCGGCGAGCAGCGCCCCGGCGCCGTCCTTGCGCCGCAGGCCGAGCGCGAGCGCCTCCTCGCGCGCACGCCACTGCGACACGTCACGATCGGCGGCACGCTCCGCGTCGTCGAGTTCGTGCAGTCGCGCGTTTGCCGCGTCCAGCGCCCCGTTGGCCGACGTCTCGCGAGCGTCCAGCGCGGCGTCGCCGACCTCGAGCAGGTCCGTCTCGCTCTGTTCGAGCTCGAACTCCGCGGTTGCGGCGTCCGCCCGCGTCCGCGCGTCCTCGTATGCCATTCGGTGCCGCTCGATGTCCTCCTCGGCACCGCGCGCGCGAGTGCGTGCGCCGTCGATCTGGCCGGCCAGCTTTGCCAGTCCCTCGCGGCGATCTGCGATGGCCTTCGCCGCGGTGCGAAGCGCGTGCTCGGACGCGGCTAGATCCCGTTCGAGTTGCTCGCGTGCCGAGATCGCCTCGGTCAGCCGCGTCTCGTCCGCGGACAGCGCGGCTCGCAGATCGGTCTCCTGCTCACGGACGCGCTGCGCCTCGGCGATCAGCTCCTCCGGGTCGCGGCCGCGCCGCTCGTCATCTGCCGTCGCGGTCAGATGCCGAAGCCGTTCCGTCGCGAGCTGCTCGGTGGAACGGAACCGTTCCCGCAACGCGGACAGGTCATACCAGGTCTGCTGCGCCGCCGCGAGGATCGGCTGATCGGCGGCGTGTGCGGACTCCAGCGACGCGAGGTGCTGGTGCACCACGCCGAGTTCCGCCTCGACGTGCTCGCGCCGAGCACGCAGCGCGGTCTCGTCGGCGATCTCCTTGGCGAGCGTGTCGCGAAGCGTGGTGAAGTCGTCCGCCAGGATCCGCAATCGGGCATCACGCAGATCGGCTTGGATGCCGGCGGCCCGCTTGGCCACTTCGGCCTGGCGGCCAAGCGGCTTGAGCTGGCGCCGAAGCTCGGCGGTCAGATCGGTGAGCCGGTTGAGGTTGGCCTCCATCGCCTCGAGCTTCCGCAGCGCCTTTTCCTTGCGCTTGCGGTGCTTGAGGACGCCGGCGGCCTCCTCGATGAATGCCCGCCGGTCCTCCGGCTTCGCGTGCAGGACGGTGTCGAGCTGACCCTGGCCGACGATGACATGCATCTCGCGGCCAATGCCGGAGTCGGACAACAGTTCCTGGATGTCGAGCAGTCGGCAGGCATCGCCGTTGATCTCATACTCACTCTCGCCGGACCGGAACATCCGGCGGGTGATCGACACCTCGGAATATTCGATGGGCAGCGCCCCGTCGCCATTGTCGATGGTGAGCGTGACCTCGGTGCGACCGAGCGGTGCGCGGCCGGTCGTGCCGGCGAAGATCACGTCCTCCATCTTTCCGCCGCGCAATGTCTTCGCGCCCTGCTCGCCAAGGACCCACGCGATCGCATCGACCACGTTGGACTTGCCCGAGCCATTCGGGCCCACCACACAGGTGATGCCCGGTTCCAGCTTGAGCGTCGTCGCGGACGCGAAGGACTTGAATCCCTTCACCGTCAGGCTCTTGAGGTGCACATGTCTCCGCTCGACGTACGGGGGTGCACGGGCCATCGCGGCCGGCCCGGCAGAACACCCTGGCCCGCCCATTGTCTCCGGCCGCGGGCGCGACTGCGAGCACATACGCCACGTGGCGTCGGCCGTCGTCGACACATACCCGACACCGGTTGCCGGCAATCCGGGCGTGTCCGGGCACGTAGCTGGGGCGTACGCGTTGGGCCGCGTACCGGCCGGGGGTGACATGGCTTCTCGTGCGACCGTGGCAAGCGAAGTCGTAAACGATGAGGTCCAACCGGGCCAACAACACGATGCCGG
Source organism: Micromonosporaceae bacterium (assembly GCA_035263025.1). Lineage (GTDB taxonomy): Bacteria > Actinomycetota > Actinomycetes > Mycobacteriales > Micromonosporaceae > DASQPR01. Next base: position 7,108 of record DATFRR010000022.1, on the reverse strand, counting down.
GTGCCGGATTCGCTCCGGCACCGGGCTTGATCGTGATGCCTACCGCCCCCTCGCGGCGGGAACCTCGAGTCGAATAACGTTCGAGCCGGCGATGACGTCGCCGGCCGGTGCGAACGGGTCAGGTGAGCGCTGGCTCGGGCAGCCGGAAAAGCTCATCGGCCTCGGCGGTAGCCGCAAGTAGCCGATCGTTCTCCGCGCGGAGCCGGGTGACCTCGAACTCGAGATTGCGTACCTTGGCACGCAAAAGGGTGACCTCGTCGAGGAGGCGCCGGTCGGACGCGCTCCCAACGTGGCCCAGGAGGGCCTTCGCCATATCTTCTCCTTTGAATGCGATGTCGCCGGTATGGCCAGCAACACGCGCGCTCAACCGAGCGAGCACGGCACAGAAACCATCGAGCACGTCTGCGTTTGTCAAGCGTGGCTCGCTGAGCAGTGGGCTCCGCTGAGCAATGGGCACAGTCAAGCGCGACTGGCGACCCGTCCATCGTCCGCCGTCCGAGCGTGGCAGTCAAGTTAGACGTGTCCGTTGTGTCGTAAACACTGAACGGCCTGGTCACCGGCTCACAAGTTGGCACGTGATCATCTCATCGGCCCGGCGCGCCCGACTGTCGCGGATGCGATATCGGATTTATGTCTGAGTTGCATAATACAACCGACTATCTTCGCTAGATGTACCTTTAGCCGAACTATGTGCTAGATGTGAAGTCGCCGAGAGGAACCGTGCCGTGCGGGTGGCGTTGATCAACGACGGGACGTACCCGTTCCGCCAGTCGATCACCGCGACCTGGTGCCACCGGCTCGTCCGAGGCATGTCAGAACACCGGTTCCACATCGTCGCGGTTGGCGATCGCGTCGGAACGATCGCGAGCTACGCGCCGACATCCAACACGGACTCGTTCACGTCGGTCGGCCTCGCGGCCGCCGGGCAGCACAAGAACCGCCGCACCACGCTGGCACAGCGCCGGCTCGCCACGCATGCGAGCGTGCTGCTCTGCCGTGGCATGGTGTCGGACACGCCGCACGGCCTCGCCATGGTCCGGTCGGCGCTCCGGCGTCTCGCCGCCATCGCCGACGCCGGTACGGATCCGCTCGAGGGCGTACCCATCGCGAGCGTCCTGTTCGACGCGTGGCGGGCGGCGAGTGCGTCGAGCGGGGGCGGTGCATCCAGCGCACGCGAGGGGAACGGGGCCGAGCCGGGCGTGCGCGAGCCGAGCGGCCGCGAGCCGGGCGGGCGGCTGCTGCCCGCCCGCATCATGCCGGCGCGCATCATGCCGATGCGAATCATGCCGGCACGAATGATGCCAACCGGCCGACACTTCGCGTCGAATGTGGATGGCCCGCCGCGATCCGCGCTGCCACAACCCACGCGGGACGATGCCCGCCGGGCGGCGGAGCTATTGCATCGATCGCTGCGCGTGATGACGGTACGGGTGCCGGTCGCCGACCTGAACCACGCCGTCGATGCGGGTACGAGCGCATTGCTCGCGCTCGCCCAGAAGTGGCGCACCGGCACGCCGTTCGTGCTGACCGAGCACGACACCTACCTGAACTCGACGTTGCTGTCCGGTGCCGCCGACCGTCCCGCGGTTCGCGCCGTCCTGCTGCGATTGCTGCGCGCGGTGGCCCGCCTGTCCTACGACGAGGCCGCGTCGATCGCGGCGCCGAGCGAGCGCCTACGCCGGTGGGCGGTCGACCATGGCGCTGATCCTGGGAAGATCAGCCTGATCGGGTACGGCGTCGATCCGCACAGCTGCCCGCCGCTGCGCGGTGAGCCGCCCGAGCCGACGGTGCTGTTCCTGGGACCGGAGCGGGACGTGGTGACCATGCTCGGTGCCGTGTCGACACTTCGCGCGGCACGTCTCGACATCCGCCTGATCGTCGCCGGACCGGCCGAGGACGCGGTTCGCCGAGTTCCCGCCGACGTGTACTACCTCGGGCCGGTCAGCCACCGCCGGTCCGCGTACGCCACCGGGCAGGTGGTGGTCATCTCCGGGCGGGACCCGTCGGCACCGTACGCGATCGTGGAGGCGATGATGTGCGGCCGCCCCACGATCTGCCTCGACGACGGAACGTTCGAGCCGGTGGTCGGGACCGCGGTGATGGTCGTGCCGTACGACGACCGGGCGCGGCTTGCCGATGCGTGCGCCGCGTTGCTCGGTTCACCCGATCGCCGACGGGACATGTCCACCACATCCGCCCGGCGCGCCCGCAGCCTGTTTGCGTTGCGTACCACCACCGACGCCGTACGGCTGGCGTACGAGCGGGCGATGTTCGACGCCGTCAGGCTCGGACCAGTGGAACCCGGCGATGACGCGGTCGCGGCTGGCACGTTGGGCACGAGTAGGACGACCGGTTCATGAACGACTCGCGCCGGATCAGTGTGCCGCACCGGAGGCAGGGCAGGCCTTCGCGCCCGTAGACCGCGAGCGACCGGTCGAAGTATCCACTCTCGCCGTTCACGTTGACGTAGAGCGAGTCGAAGCTGGTGCCGCCCGCGAGCAGCGCCTCGCCGAGTACGTCACGGACGTGACCGAGCAACCGAAGCACGGCCGGTTTCGTCAGCGCATCGGTCGGCCGGGCGCCGTGCAACTTGGCGCGCCACAGCGCCTCGTCGGCGTAGATGTTGCCGACCCCGGAGATCAGCGACTGGTCCAGCAACGCGCGCTTGATCTCGCTTCGCCGCCGGCGGACCGCCTTGACGAAGTCCGCGTCGTCGAACTGCGGATCCATCGGATCCCGGGCGATGTGCGCGATCTCGTCCGGCAACTCCGCGCCGCCCGGGCTGATCGACAGCCCGCCGAACGTACGTTGGTCCACAAAGCGCAGTTGCGGATCGCCATCCGCGAAGCGGAACCGGACCCGCAGGTGGGTGTCGTCCGGCGTGCTGCTCGACGCGAGCCGGAACTGTCCCGACATGCCGAGGTGCGCGATGATCGCATCGCCGTTGTCCAGCGGCAGCCACAGGTATTTGCCGCGTCGGCGGACATCGGTCACCGTACGGCCCGCGAGCGCGTCCACAAAGTCGACGGCACCCGGGGCGTGCCGCCGGATGGCGCGTGGGTGCAGCACCTCGACCGCCTCGATCGGCCGGCCGACGGTCCACGCGAGCAAGCCGTTGCGGACGGTCTCCACCTCGGGCAGTTCGGGCATCTCAGATCGCGTACTGCCACACGGTGATCATGTAGGCGCCGTACCACAGGCCGAAGGCGGCGTAGGCGATCAGCCACCACGTCGCGCGGACCGGCCGCGCGCGACCCGCGGCGAACGCGGCCGGCAGCAGCACCACCAGCACGGGCAGCATCAACCGCGGCTTCGAGTGAAAGTAGCCCGCTTGTCCGACGACGAGCAGGTAGGCGAGCACGCCGTAGACGGTGAGCGGCAACCACGCGTTCTGGCGTGCCCCAAGGGCCAGCGCAACGGTCGCGATGATCAGAATCAGCATCACGCTGATCGACACCCAGTCGACGCCCGTGCGCACCGTCGTGCTCACGAAGTCCCAGGTCGAGCGCCCGTAGTCAAACGTGGTCCCCCATCCAGCGGTCTGGATCTTGAACCACGCGTCCCAGTGGCCGACGCGAAGGCCGACCCAGCCGATGTACGCGGGCACGCCGGCGAGCGCCACGATCGAACCCACCGACGCCGCGGCCTTCTCGCGCCAATGCCTCGCCGGGTCCGCGATGCAGATCACCGCGGCGGTCGCGAGGCCAACGGCGGCCGCCGCGCCGGTCGGCCTCGTCAGGCCCGCCGCGAATCCGAGCAGGCCGGCCAGCAACCACCAACGCCGGTACGCGGCGAGGAACATGCCGGCCACCAGGGCAAGAAACACCGGCTCGCTGTAGCCCATCGACAGCACCACGGACAGCGGCTGCGCGAAGCACAACAACACCAGCGCGTATCCGATCCGCCGAGCCACGTACGCGGGCTGGCCGACACCGGTGGCTAGGCGCCGGCCGAGCGAGTAGACGAGCACCGCGGCGACGGCGGCAGCGATCCAAGACACCGCCAGTGCACTGTTCGTCGGCGTCACCCCGAGGTGGTCGACGAACCGGATCAGCCACGGGTAGAGCGGGAAGAACGCGAGTTCGTTGCCGGTCAGGTTGCCGGCCGGGTCGTACGTGTAACCGTGTGGGTACCCATTCGTCGCGACCCGGATGAACCAATCCGCGTCCCAGCTCAGGAGCCGGTTGGTCAAGGTCTCGCCGGGCCGACGCATCCAGTCGAGCACGAGGATCTGCGCGAGCCGGGTGAGCGCGAAGATGCCGAGCGGGACGCCGACGTCACGGAACAGGTCCCAGCGCGGTGACGCGGTCGCGGCGGTGTCGCGTTCGTGCCCGCGACCATGCACGCCCGGTCGCCCGTCGATGCCCCGCCCCGGCCACGTGGATTCGCTCGTCGCGGTTGGGCGGCCGGCCACCCTGGCATCGCTGGCGTGGCCGTCGACCGCACGACCCGAGTCGGTGTACGCTCCCGCATCGGCTGAGCCGTGCGGGTCGAGCCGTTCGTCAACATCGCGCGACCAACCATCAGCCACGTCGGACGCGTCGTCAGAGTGGTATGCGCCGACCCGACCGAGTCCGCGACGTGGCCGGCGGCCACCGGCGGCGGCCGGAGGCTGCGTTCCGCGCGTGTCCGACATCGGTGCGCCGCTACGAAGTCGGGCCGGCCGGGCCGGCCGGAGGCTCGGCCTCTGGGCGTGGCTCGATGCCGCCGTGCTCGGCCGGTGCGCCGCTCGCGTCCGGGCCGACGGGCTGGTAGAGCTGGTGCCACGCCGCTTCGGCGGCGCGCTGCTCCGCCTCCTTCTTGCTGCCGCCCGAGACACCGCCGAACTGGCGGCCGGACACGACCGCCCAAGCGGTGAACGTCTTCGCGTGGTCGGGACCGGCGTCCTCGATGCGATATTCCGGCACGCCGAGGCCGAGCGCCGCGGTCAGTTCCTGGAGGCTCGTCTTCCAGTCCAGGCCAGCGCCTCGGCCGGCCGCGTCCGTCATCAACGGACCGAAGAGCTTGTGGATGACCGTCGTCGCGACCGGCAGGCCGTGCTCGAGATAGATCGCACCGAGCAGCGCCTCGAGCGTGTCGGCGAGGATGCTCGCCTTGTCTCGGCCGCCGGTCGCCTCCTCGCCCTTGCCGAGCAGCAGGTGCGCGCCGAGCCCACCGGGGCCGAGACCGCGGGCCACGTCGGCGAGCGCGCGCATGTTCACCACGCTTGCCCGGAGCTTGGCAAGGTTGCCTTCTGGCAGGGTCGGATGGTCGAGGTAGAGCGCGGTCGTGATGACCACGCTCAGCACCGCGTCACCGAGGAACTCCAGCCGCTCGTTGGTCGGCAGGCCACCGTTCTCGTAGGCGTACGACCGATGGGTCAGCGCACGCTCGAGCAGCTCCGGACCTAGTCCCACGCCGACGGCCGCTTCGAGCAGCGTCGCCGGTGGGCGGGGCTTCATGGCAACTCCTGGTGATGCGGCGACCGTGAACGCGCCGCACCAAGCAGGCGACGTGTCCGTACGACGATCGTCAGACCTCGATGACCTGGCGACCGTTGTACGTGCCGCACACCGTACACGCCGCATGCGGCAGCTTCGGTGACTTGCACTGTGGGCAGGCCACGGTCGCGACCACGGTTGCCTTCCAGTTGGCCCGGCGGGACCGGGTGTTGCTGCGCGACGTTCGGCGCTTGGGGACGGCCACGGCTACTTACTCCTTGAATTCGGTCGGATGGGCGTCGGTCGCGGTGCCCGGTGCGGCGTGGTTCACCGAACCGTTGTTGGGATGGCCGTCGTCGGCCAAGCCAAGTTTGCGTAGTGCGGCCCAGCGCGGGTCGTCCTGCTCGTGCCGGTGGTCCGCCGGCAGGTCGTCCCACGGTACGCCGCAGTCCGGGCAGAGCCCTCGGCAATCGTCGCCGCACACCGGATTCACCGGCAGCGCGAGCACGATCGCGTCGCGGACCACTGGCTCGAGGTCGATGAGATCACCCTGGATCCGGCCAACCTCGTCGTCCTCAGTCGTCTCGTCGGTGGTGCTGTCCGCATAGGCGTACAGCTCCGCGATCTCGACATCGACGGTGTCCTCGATCGGTCGCAAGCATCGACCGCATTCGCCGACCAGGCCGCCACTGACGTGACCGGAGACGTAGACGCCCTCGGTCACCGACTGCAGGGTCAGGTCGAGCGCGAGATCCGCGCCGCGAGGCACGCCGATGAGCTGGATTCCGAGATCACCCGGCGCCGGCACCACCCGCCGGACCTCACGCATCGAACCCGGGCCACGCGGCAGGTCCCGGGTATCGAGGACCAGCGGCGCCCGGGCGTCGAGGTGATGAAGCGGATGGTTGGGCACGATGATGGGGTTTTCGGCGTCGGGTTTCGGTAGAAATGATCTCGGCAACCGCGTACGGGCCGCGCAAAAGCGTACCCGAGCGCAGGTCGGGGCGTCGAATCGCCCCGCTTTGCTCGGCGGAGGTCGCGCGCAGGCGGACGGCTCGCCGGCACCGACGCGCTGACCCGATCCGCCGCCACGCGCCCGGTCAGAACGGCAGCGGTCGCTCGTCCTCGTCGCCGACGAACGACCCGATCTCGCGCAGCGCGTGCATCTTGTCACGACCACGCTCGATGGACGCCAGCGAGCGCGTCAGGAACTGTTCGAAGTTGGCGAGGGCGGTGTCCACGTAGTCATCGACCTCGTCGCGGAGCCGCTGCGCCTCGGCGCGAGCGTCGGCGACCAGCCGCGCACCCTCGTGCTCGGCCGAGACCGTGATCTCGTTCATGGACACCAGCCGTGCGTGCTCGTCCTCGGCATGGCCGATGATGCGGTCGGCCTCGCGCTTGCCCGCGTCAAGGATCTTGTCGCGCTCGTCGAGCAGCGCCGATGCGCGCCGCATCTCGGCGGGAAGCTCACTGCGAAGCTGATCGAGAATCGCGATCATCTCGCCGCGGTCCACGATGCAGTTGCGCGACATCGGCATGGAACGGGCGGCCTCAACCAGCGCGATGACCTCGTCGATGCGATCGAGCGGATCCACGAACACTCCTGTCACATTGCTCATCGTGCCGCGCCCCCCGACGCCCCATGCAGCGATGCCCATTACCCCATGATGCGCGGCCAAACCATCATG
>DATFRR010000021.1:0-2659 GCA_035263025.1 Micromonosporaceae bacterium | reverse complement strand
CCGTTCAGGGTCGCGAGCTGCTCTTTCTCGGGCCGAGTCTTGTGCCAGTCGAGCGTGTCCTTGGCGGTGACGGCGACGGAGCGGAAGGTGAGACCCTTCGCGATTGCCTTCGAGGCGTTTCGTCTCTGGTAGCCGGCAGTTCGGCCGTACGGCGGCTGCCACACCGTCATGTGGCGCCATGGCCGGACGCCCTTCTTCTGCAGAAACTCCCACGGCACCCACGTGAACTGTGCGCCGCTGGTGGTGATCGCTTTGATCCCGTACAGCAACTCGGCGATGGTCATCGGCTTCGCCGGTCCGATGGCGTTGTACAAGCCGAACGCGCGGGCTTCAGCCATGCGAATGGTCCACTCGGCGAGGTCGCGTGAGTCGATGTACTGACAGGGATCCTCGGGCTTGTCGGGCGCGAGCACTTCGCCGCCTTTGTCGATGCGCGCGGGCCAGTAGGTGAATCGATCGGTGCGATCGAGCGGGCCGACGATCAAGCACGGACGAATGACGGTCCAAATCCCGGGGTAGTGCTTTGCCACCTCTTGCTCGGCGCGCACCTTGAGCGGGCCGTAATACCTCCCGGCGTCGTCCGGATCGAGCGTGTACGGATCGACGCCCTCCGGCATCGCGTGCACCGGGCTGTTCTCGTCGAGACCAATGATGCTCTGATCGCTGTACGTCGACGTCGTCGAAATGAAGATGTAGTGCTTCGTGTTTCCGGCGAGATACTTGGCTGCGTTTCGCACCCACGCTGGGAAGGTCGTGGGGTTGTCGATCACCACGTCGAACTTCATGCCTTCGAGCGCCGACGTGTCGTTGTTCAAATCGCCGACGAGCTCTTCTGCAACCTTGCCTTTGAACATGCCTGGTCGCGTCTTGTTGCGGTTGAAGAGCGTCACCCGGTGGCCGCGCGCGATCGCGTAGTCGACCTGCTCGGGCCCCGTGAATCCAGTTCCGCCGAGTATGAGAATATTCAAAGGTTCAGGAGCGCGGTCGGGCTCAGTCCGCTCTCCAGGCTCACTCGCGCGTAACGGCAGCTTCTCGAGTGGTGAAAGTCCGAACGCGCCGCCTACTGCAGCCGCGAACTTGAGAAAGGTGCGCCGATTCGACATCAGTCACTCCACGGAACGTTTGTCCCTGGAACATGGCGAGCCATTGTCGGGTTGTCACTTCTGGGGAGACAGGGCATTGTTGCTTCTGCCAAGTCATCTTGTTTGGAACGACGGACCGATGCAGGGCCGGAATCGCTTCGTCCACGCCGATCAGACGGTCGGCCACCAACCAAATCCTCATGTTCCGGCCACTCGTTCGTTTTGTCGCCGGCGTCTCGGCTGTCGCCGGGATCGCGTGCAGCGGTAGCAATGAGACAACGTTACCGCCGAGTCGAGTTCTGACCTCCATCTTCGTCACTGTAACGCCCGCGATGATCGAAGCCGGTCAGACGGCCGCGGCGACCGCGACTGGTGCCGATCAGAACGGCGCCGCGATGCAGCTGGTGTATGCGATAAGCTGGTCGAGCAGCAACCCAAGCGTGGCCACCGTGACACCCACCGGATCCGTCAGTGCCCTGGGCGCGGGGACGACGCAGATCATCGCCACATCAGGTGGGAAGACCGGCCAGGCGTTACTCACCGTTACCGTCGGTGAAGGTGGCGTCGCGTCCGTACGCCTGACACCGCCCACGGCGAGCATGCTGGTCGGCTCTACGTCGCAGCTCTCGGCCGCGCCACTGGATGCCGAGGGCAACACGCTTTCCGGGCACACCATCATTTGGTCGTCGTCCGACACGACCAAGGCGACCGTGAGTCAAACGGGTCTCGTCTCGGCCATCGCCGCGGGGACGGTGTCAATCACCGCGGCGTGCGAAGGCGTCATTGCACAGGCGTCGATTACGGTGACCGCACCAAACACCGCTGTCGCGTCCGTACGCGTATCGCCGGCCACGGTGAGCTTACTGCCCGGCGCTACGTCGCAGCTTTCGGCCGCGACACTGGATGCTGCGGGCAATACGCTTTCTGGACGGTCCGTCAAGTGGTCGACCTCCGACACGACCAAGGCGACCGTAAGCCAAGCGGGACTCGTTTCGGGCATCGCCGCAGGGACGGCGACGGTCACCGCGGAGAGCGAAGGTGTCACCGGGCAGGCGGCGGTTACAGTTCTTCCGCCTGCGTCCAAGGCCGTCGCTTCCGTGCGCCTGACACCGGCCACGGTGAGCCTACAAGTCGGCGCCACGTCGCAACTCTCCGCCGTGACACTGGATGATGCGGGCAACACGCTTTCTGGGCGGTCCGTTACGTGGGCGTCGGCTGACTCGACCAAGGCGACCGTGAGCCAGACGGGGCTCGTCTCGGGCATCGCCGCAGGGACGGTGTCAGTCACCGCGACCAGCGAAGGCGTCACCGGGCAGGCGGCGATTACAGTTCTCTCATCGACTACGCCGCCCAACGCCGTCGCGTCCATACGCGTGACGCCGGCCACCCTGAGCCTGATCGTCGGCTCCACGTCGCAGCTCTCGGTCGCGACACTTGATGCTGCGGGCAACCCGCTTTCCGGACGGTCCGTTGCGTGGTCGTCATCCGACCCGACCAAGGTGAGCGTGAGCCAAACGGGGTTCGTCTCGGCCAATGCCGCAGGGACGGCGTCAGTCACCGCGACCAGCGAAGGCGTC
>DATFRR010000020.1:0-4823 GCA_035263025.1 Micromonosporaceae bacterium | reverse complement strand
GCGCACCACGTGAACCCGACGTGCGGCGACGAGATCGACATCCGAGTGCACCTCGACGGCGAAACGATCGACGACGTGTCGCACGATGGCATGGGCTGCTCGATCAGCCAGGCCGCTGCGAGCGTGCTCTACGACCTCGTCAACGGCCGATCGGTGACCGATGCGCTGGCGCGCACGGACGCGTTCACCGACATGGTCGCCGGTCGCGACGCCGAACCGGACGAAGCGTTGCTCGAGGACGGCGTGGCGTTCGTGGGCGTGGCGAAATATCCGGCTCGCGTGAAGTGTGCGTTGCTGCCGTGGATGGCGTTCAAGGACGCTCTGGTGCGCGCGCAGGCAAAAGTGGGAGGAACGGCATGACCGACGAGACAACCGCGTCGACCGCGACGAAGGCGAACCTCGACGACGTCGAAGAGGCGCTGAAGGACGTCGTCGATCCCGAACTCGGCATCAACGTCGTAGACCTCGGTCTGGTCTACGGCATCCACGTCGACGACGAGAACGTTGCGACGATCGACATGACGCTCACGTCGGCGGCCTGCCCGCTCACCGACGTCATCGAGGAGCAGGCCCAGGCCGCGCTGTGCACCGGCCCGGACGGCGGACTCGTCAAGGACGTGCGGCTCAACTGGGTGTGGATGCCACCGTGGGGACCGGACAAGATCACTGACGACGGGCGCGAGCAGCTGCGTGCCCTCGGGTTCAACGTCTGACCAACCGGACGGACGGTCGCCGTCCACCGAAGGTCCTGTCGTTTCCGTACGGTCAGATGGCAAGCGGCGTGGCTCGCGCCGCTGTGGCACGATGCGCTGATGACCGACGCGTCAGCGTCCGACGAGTCCACCACGACGACCGACGTCAACCCGGCCACGGCACCAGCACCGGGCGTTGAACCGGCGTCGCTGCCCCCGAACACCACGTCAGTGGAATCAGCCTCCGGAGACGCGGCGTCCGAGGTCGCCAGCGGCGCCGCGATGGAACCTGAGCCGGCTACGACCGTTGGCACCACCGCCGTTGGCGTCGCGGCCGCCGACGACAAGGACACCAACACAAACGCCGACGAGCCAACTACGGTAACCGGGACCGATCGCGAGGCAGCGCCACCAGCGACCGGTGCTGGTGCGCCAACCGATCTCGAGGCCGCGCTCGCGTGGCACCGGCCGGCGATCCATGGGATCGGCTGGATCGAGCAGGGCTACGTCGGCCTCGATTCGGATGCCGAACCGGTTTACGAACAGATCCCGGGTGAGGTGCGGTTCACCAGGGTGAGCGCGGGCGGCAACTACCCGGCCGCCGCCGCGATCGCGACCGTCGTCGGATATTGGGGCGGATCGGCGTCCTACCCGTTGTCGCGAGACGACCTCGAACGCGCCGCGAACCTGCTAAGTGGTGCCGGCGGCGGCGCCGATCTGGACGTGTGGCGCGAGATGCTGGACACCGACGACCGCGAGGCGATCTACGTCTTCGTTGGCGATCCGAACCGGCGGTCCGGCGATCCGTACGTGCGCCGACTGCTCGATCTGTCGGACAGCGGCCGGCAGCACGTGCCCTACGGCGAGCTGCGGTGGTGGCCGGCGGAGGATGCGACCACCGACCCGTACCCGCTGATCCGAGCCTGGACCGAGGCGTGGCCGGCGGTGCTGCCGCTGGCCCATGAGCTGAAGGAAGTCTTCGAGGACCGCTGGGTCCGTTTCCACAGCCTGCCGGAGTCGAAGCGCTACGCCGACTCGCCTGACGAGGACGAGATCGTGCTCCGGCGCCACAACGTCGTGCTCAACGAGCTGTGCGCGGGTGTCGACGAGATTCTGGTGATCGCGAACAACGTGTCTTCGACGCCCTACCCGTCCACCGCGTCGCCGGAGTTCGCCGAGCTGCTGCCGGCGCACGCGTTCTGGACGTCGGTGCCGTGGCATTACTCGGATCCGGATCTGCTCTTCGCGCACCTCTACGCCAGCCGTCGGCCGTGGGAACCGGGCGCGCTCGACGACGTCCTCGACGCGGTCGCCGAGGAGGAGATGTTCGGCGTCATCATCACGCCGACCGACCTGCGGTGGCTCTACCACCCGTATGCCGGCGGCGCGGACATCATCCTGCCCACCGTCGCCGAGCGGGACGCGCTCGCCGCGGCGCACGCCGAGTGGCGCTCGCGACACCCGTCCGGGCTCTGACCCACTCGGGTCCGCGGTGGTCGTTGCCCGTCGCAGCCGTCCGGTGTCGGGTTTCATGACAGAGCCAGCGGGTACGGTCGGACCGTGACTGCTGATCCTCGCGGGACTGATCCACGCGCGACCGATCCGCGCGCTACCGATCCGCGCATGACACTGAACCGTGCGCTCGACACGGCCGGCCTCGTCGTTGCCCGCATCACATCCGATCAGGCGAGCCTGCCGACGCCGTGCGAGTCGTGGGATGTCGGCACGTTGGCCAATCACCTGATCAATGGGCTCGACCGGTTCCGTGTTGCCGCGGTCGGCGAGACGCCGGACTGGAGCCAGCCGATGCCCGATGTCGACGGCGACTGGGCGGGGGAGTTCCGGGTCCGGGCCGAGGCACTCTCGGCCGCGTGGGCATCGGTGCCGGACATCGGGGCGACGCGGTCGACCGGACTAGGTGACGTGCCGATCACCTTCGTGGTGACCCAGCAGATCGCAGAGGTCGCCCAGCACACCTGGGACCTGGCCACCGCCACCGGGCAACGCGATCTCCCGGACGAGGCCGTCGCCAACGAGGCGCTCGCGTGGGCGCGCCAGGCACTCAAGCCCGAGTTCCGCGGCCCAGAAAGCGAAGGCAAGGCATTCGGCGCCGAGCACCAGGTCGCCGACGATGCGCCCGCGCCGGATCGGCTCGCCGCGTTCTTCGGGCGGGATCCAAGCTTCCGCGCCGTCTAGCTGTCCACCGCCTGGCCGCAAAACCCGATGCGGCTCGGCCTGGTTGTCTGGCACTCTTCCGCGGATGGGTGACGCGCTGGTGTCCGGGCTGCTCGCCGGGTATGGCGTCGCCATCCCGGTGGGTGCGATCGCGGTGCTGATCATCGGCCTGTCCGCGCAGGCGTCGCTCGCCGTCGGAGCGGGTGCGGCGCTCGGTGTTGCCGCCGCGGACGGCATCTACGCGCTCGTCGCGGTGCTCGGCGGTGCCGCGCTCGCATCGGTGATCCGACCGGTAGCCACGCCGCTGCGCGTGGTGGCGGCGGTCGTGCTGTTCGTCATTGCCGGACGGATCGCCCTGAACGCGTGGCGGCACTTCCATGACCCGACGCGGCGGGTGGCAACGCCACTGTTGCGTACGCCGTCGCGTGCATTCGCCGGGTTGCTCGGGCTCACGCTGTTGAACCCGACGACCATCGTGTATTTCGCCGCGCTGGTGCTCGGTCAGAAGTCATCCGGCACAGCGACCAGCGCGGGCGCGTCGGCGGTCTTCGTGGTGGCCGCGTTCGTCGCGTCGGCTAGCTGGCAACTCCTGCTGGCCGCGGGCGGATCGGCACTGGGTCGCACGCTTGCCAGCGATCGCGGCCGGCTCATCACGGCGATCGTGTCCGCCGCGGTCATCGTGGCGCTCGCGATCCGTACGCTGGGCGGTTGACCGGACGGGCGTTGGCTGACTGATGTCGCCTCGGCTGCCGGGCGTCGCGTCAGTGTCCGACGAACGTGAACGCGTGCACGCCGCGCGGCATCGGTGGCGGATCGACCGTCGAGCGGTGGACGCCCACACCGAACCCGTACGTCGGGTCGGAGACGTACACCTCGTCGTAGCCCGCGTCGCGGAACCATCGGCTGATGGTCGGCATACGGTCCTTGCCGTGCCGGCCGCGCGTCCAGATCACGGTGCCGCCGTTCTTCGTGAGCGGAATGCTGTAATCGATGGAGCGCTGGATGTCCGGCTCGGGGACGTTGCCGAACAGACCACACATCAGCAACAGGTCGGCCGGTGCATAACGGGCGTACACGTCGAGTTCGGCGGCATCGCCTTCGATGATGTCGATGGCGTCCAGCCCGGCATCGGCGGCGGCGCGACGCGCGGTCGCCGCATTTCGTGCGTTGAGTTCCACCAGGCAGCCGGTGACATCCCGGCGTCGCGGATGGGACGCCAGCACCGGGATCAGGTCACGACCCTCACCGGCCACCATGCTGATGACCGAGAGCGCGCCTGGTGGTGACCGGTCAAGTGCGGCGCGGATCCAATGCCTGACGACATCGAGGCGCCGTGCGAGTTCGGATCCTGGTTCGTCGTACTGCGTGTGCCAGGCGACCCAGTCTCGATCCGTCACGACCGCCACGCTAGCCGACGCGCCTGGCCGGCTTGCAGGGGCTCACAGGTGCTTGCACGCCTCTCGGATAGCGAGGCCGGACAGCGATGTCCGATGGTCTGCCACGAACTCCCGAACGGCGTCCGGATCGGTTCGCGCGTACTCGCGGAGCGCCCAGCCGATCGCCTTGCGTACGAAGAAGTCGCGATGCCCCGCCTGCGCCGCACAGTATCGGAACAAGCGCTGACGATCCGTGGTGTCCCGATAACGGATCTGGTGCAGGATCGCAGTGCGGATCAGCCACATGTCGGCGTCGGCGCACCATGCGTCCATCGTGTGCACCAGCGTCGGATGCCGCTCGACCAGCGGCCCGACCACGTGCGCGGCGAGTTCATCGACGGTGTCCCACCACGGCTTCGTGGTGACGAGCACGCGTACCGTTTCGAGGAAAGCCGCTCCGCATGCTCGTACGTTGGCACGCAGCAGGCGTACTGCGAAGTATTGGTACTCGCGCGCGTCCAGTGCCCAACAACTGAGCGTGATGTCGTGCAGATCGCCTTCGGTCGGGCGCGGCAGGCCG
>DATFRR010000019.1:0-5679 GCA_035263025.1 Micromonosporaceae bacterium | reverse complement strand
TCGGTGGTGTGCGCCGACCGGGCCGGGTTCGTGGTCAATGCGCTGCTGTTTCCCTACCTGAACGACGCGGTACGCATGGTCGAGGCGAGCTACTCCAGCGCCGACGACATCGACTACGCGATGAAGCTCGGCTGCGGCTATCCGATGGGACCGTTCGAACTGCTGGACGTGATCGGGCTGGACGTCTCGCTCGCCATCCAGCGGGAGCTGTATCTCGAGATGCGGGAGCCCGGATTCGCGCCGGCGCCGTTGCTCGAGCAGCTGGTCACGGCCGGTTACCTCGGCAAGAAGGTGGGTCGCGGCTTCCGCGACTATCGCTGATCGGGCCGGCCGCCGGACCACGCGGGGCGCCGCGGTGCGGCGGAGGGTGCGTCGCGTCACGCGGCCAGCCACGTCGGTGCGCGTGCGGCGACCGTACCCTTGGATCGTGAGCCCGCGCCGTCACCACCGTGCCGCCGCCGACGTGGCCCCGCTGGACGAAGATCGGGCCCGCCGCGGCGTGGAACGCGTGCAGGCAACGCACGACGGTGATTGGTTTGTGCGGTCGATCCCGGGCGACGCGTCCGACAAGACCTACCGGTGTCCCGGGTGTGATCAGGAGGTCCCACCGGGGGTCGCGCACGTTGTGGTGTGGCCGGCCGACGGGCGTGGCGATCTGACCGATCGGCGGCACTGGCACACCTCGTGTTGGCAGTCACGCGACAGGCGAGCGCCGCGCCTGATCCGCCGGCGATGACCGCGACGACGGGAGTGCGGCGCACATGACGGTGATCCGGGCCAACTCGGTGCTGCCCGCACGGCGCACCGACATCGAACTCGAGACGGCCGACGGCATCACGCTGGTGGGCGAGCTTGCCATGCCGGCCGATCGCGACCCGGTGGCCACCATCGTGTGCCTGCATCCGCTGCCAACTCACGGCGGCATGATGGACAGCCACGTGTTTCGCAAGGCTGCGTGGCGATTGCCGGCGCTCGCCGGGGTGGCGGTGGTGAGATTCAACAGCCGGGGTACGGCAAGTGTGCGCGGCCGTAGCGGCGGCGAGTTCGGCAACGGCATCACGGAGCGCTATGACGTGGCGGCCGCGATCGAGTATGCGGACTTCGCGAACCTGCCGTCGATCTGGCTCGTCGGGTGGTCGTTCGGCACTGACCTCGTGTTGCGATATGGATGTGATCCGAGCGTGGTCGGCGCGATCCTCTTGTCGCCGCCGCTTCGCGCGACGCGTCCGGCTGACCTTGCGGCCTGGGACGCCTCCGGCAAGCCGGTGGTCGCATTGGTGCCCGAGTTCGACGACTATCTGCGGCCGGCCGAGGCACAAGAAAAGTTCGCCGCGATCGGGCGGGCCGAGGTGATCGGCGTGCCAAGTGCCAAACACCTCTGGGTCGGCGACGCGGAGACAGTGCTGAACGAGATCGTCCGCCGCGTCGCACCGGACTCGTACCCGCTGCCGACCGACTGGGCCGGCCCGATGACGTACGGCGACGCGACCGCGTACGCCGACCGCACCACGGCCGCGTTCGCCGACGTACCCATGCCCGACGTACCGACCGAGTAGGCGCTGCCTTCTCTTGCGGCAGCGGCACGGCTACGTGCGGCCGGCGTTGTCGCTACTTGCGGTTGCGAGCCGCGCTGTGGCTATTTGCGGTTGCGGCCAGCGCTGACCGGAACGCCCTTCTTGAGCGCGACGGTTGGCGCATCGCCGTCGGCGTCGTTCGACGGACCGCCGCGACGGCGACCGTGATCCGTGTCGCGACCGCGTCGGCCGGTCGTCTTTCCGCCGTCGGAGGCCCTGCCGTTGTCCGCGGTCTTGCCGTTGTCGGCGGTCGCGTCGTCGTCGGCCGCCGTCGAGCTCTCGGCCGTGTCGTCGTGATCCCCGGTCTTGTCGTGGTCGGCGTTCTTGGCGTCCGCGGTCTTCGTGTGGTCGGCGTTCTTGTCGTGGTCGGCGTTCTTGGCATCGGCATCGCCCGAGCCGTCGTGCTTCCTCGCGTCGGACCCTCGGTCGACGGCCGCCTTCGTCTGGACGGTCGGCCGGCTGTCGGACGTTTCGGTGTCCGGCGAACCGGCCAGATTGCCCGCACCCGGCCGCGTCAGCGTCACGGTCTTGTCGCCGGCATCGGTGTCGTCGTCGGTGCCGGTCGAGTCGAGTCCGGCCGGTCGCGTCAACGTCACCGTCTTGTCATCGGTGTCGACGGCCACGTTCGCCGTGGTCGCATCGGAAGCACTGGTGCCGGCCGGCCGGGCCACGGTCGTCGCGTCCGACCGCCGGCTCGACGAGTCGCCGTCGGATGGACCGCCACTCATCTGGATGGTGATGGTCGGTGAATCCTCGACCTCTTCGGTGGTCTGGCCGCTTCGCCACGTGGTTCGCACCTGTTCCGACTCGGCCCGGCCAGCGAGCGCTGCCTGGGCAGCGGAAGCCGCGTCCTCGCGCGCCAACACGGTCTGCACTCGCGCGTCGGCGGCCTCCCGGTGCGCGGCGTCGGCCTCGGCCCGGGCCACCTGTGCGCGCTTCAGCGCGCCAGCCGCCTCGTCCTGCGCGTTTACAACTTGTGCCTGGGTCGCTTCCAGGATGCGCGCCGATTCGGTGGCGCGCTGGTAGCTTGCCGCGGCTTGTTCGCTGTATGCGTGCGCCTTCTGCTCCGCGGCGGCAAGCTGTTGGCGGCTGGCGGCGGCTACCCGGTTTGCCTCCGAGACAATGCGTTCCGCTTCGCCGCGCGCGGTGCCTACGACTGCTTCGCGTTCCGCGCGCACTGCGTCACTCGCTCGACGCGCCGCGTCCTCGGCATGCGAGCGCGTGGTCACTGCGTAGCGCTCGGCCTCGGTACGCATCGCGGACAGTTCCGCCTCCTGCGCGGTGCGGCGCTGCGTGAGTTCCTTCTCGATCGCCGTACGCTGCTGCTCAACGTAGGCGTCGGCGTCGGCGCGTGCCGCGCTCGCGTAGGCCGTCGCCTCCGACACGACCCGTTCCGCGTTCGCGGTCGCTTCGGCCGTGATCTTGTTTGCCTTTTGCTGCGCGTCCTCGACGATTCGGGTCGCCGCCGCGGTCGCCTCGCTTGTCACGGACGTGGCGTGCTGTCGTACCGATTCGACGTGCGCGTCGCTTTCGGCGCGCCGCTTGGCAGCGTGTTCCTCGGCGGCCTTCAACTCCGCGTCGAGTGCACGGCGCCGGTTCGCGCTCGCCTCGTCCTCTTCGCCTCGCCGAGCGGCGAGCGCTACCTCGAAATCGCGGACCGCGCTCATGCGTTCCGCCTGTGCGTCGGCGAGCGCGCGTTCGGCTTCTTCGCGGACATGACGCACGGAATCGTTGGCATTGCTGACGATCGCGGCGGCTTGTTCCTCCGCGAGTCCGAGGATCTGTTCGACGCGGGCGCCCAAATGGCTAAACGACGTCGCTTCGGTAATGGGACTGCGACTTCGGACCTCAGTGATCTCGCCACGCAGGGTTTCAGTCTCGGCGGCGAGCGTCTGCGCTTGGCGCAACGCCTCGTCTCGTTCGGCGGCGAGTGCGGTAATTTCCGCCTCAGCCTGCTCAACGTATGCACCGACCTGGCGCCTGTCGTAGCCGCGGATGACGAGCTCGAAGCCGAGGTTCATCGGCGCGGCTTCCCCCATTGCGAACAAATCTCCGCCCTGTGCCATGGGCTCCATCCTCACACGGTTTGTCCCGTCGCGCAGGGGATACTCACCGACACAACGGGACAAACGCGACTGAGTGTTACCTGGGAGTATGGGCGATTCCGCGAACCTGTGCGGCGTCGCCACTATCAACCGGTACGGAGGTCGTGCCCCCGCGTTTGATCGCCGTGGCCGCGGCGATTCCGGGCTCGATCACTGTATAACTAGCCGGCACGTTGCCGCGCCCGCGGTAGCAATTTCGACGCGCGAATTTCCATACCGCGCGGATCTCGTTGCGATATTGCGCGAAGTCCGATGGCGCACACGCCACCGGACTTCGCGCATCGGCTCTTCCGCGGAAACCTAGGCCTCGGCGGACACCTTGTTGGGCTTGTCGTCCCTCGGCGCGGTCGGCTGCTGCGGGACGATGCCCGCCAGACCGGAGAGCATCTGGCCGAGCTGTGTCGTGACGGCGTCCTTCTGCCGCGTGAGCTCCTCGACCTCGCGACGCGCGTGCTGCGTGAGCCCATCCGCCTCGGACCTGGCCTCGCCGACCATCCGGTTCGCCTCGCTGCGCGCCTCGCTGACCGTCTTGTCCGCCAACGCCTTCGCCTTGTCGATCGTGTCGGTTGCGGTGCGCTCGGACTCGACGCGGCGTGCCTCGGCACGCAGCTCGATCTCCTTGGCGCGCTCCTCGGCGGTCCGGGCACGAAGATCGGCCTCGCTGACCAACTTCTGGGTCGCGGCGACGGCGGCCGCGTGACGCTGGCCTTCCTCGCGCTCCGCCTTCTCGCGACGCTCGGCGATCTCGAGCTGCAGCGACTGCAGATCCTTGTCGCGCTTGTCTCGCGCGTCGGCGAGCATCTTCGTCGCCTCGGCGCGCTTCTCCTCCGCCTCGCGGGCGGCCTTCGCCCGCAGCTGAGTGATCTCGCGCTCAGCGGTGGCGCGCAGCGTCGCGACCTCACGCTCCACGGTGGCCTTCATCTCGGCAACCTCGTGGGCGGTCGCGGCACGCAGCTGCTTGGTGTCCCGCTCCGCGTCGGCCCGAAGGGTGTCTGCCTCACGCCGTGCCTGCACGCGGGTCTCGGCTGCTTCACGCTCCGCGGCGTTGCGCATGTTGCCCGCTTCGCGCTCGGCGGTTGCCTTCATCGCGGCCGATTCGGCGCGCGCCTTGTCGGTGATCTCGCGCGCCTCGAGCTTGGAGGCCGACACGATGCCCTCGGCCTCGCGCTTCGACTCGCCACGGTGATCGTTGGCCTGCTCTTCGGCGAGCCGGAGGATCTGCTCGACACGCGTACCGAGGCCGGACAACGTCGGCTTGTTGTTCTCCTCGAGTTGCTTATTGGTATCGGTGAGCTTCTGCTCGGTGGTGCTCAGCCGTTGCTCGGCCTGACGGAGCCGGCGCTGGGCATCCACCGCGCGCTGCTCGGCCTCGGTGCGCGCCTGCTCGGCCTGAGCGAGCGCGGCGTTGACCCGCTGCACGTACGAGTCGACCTGCGCTGGGTCGTACCCGCGAATTTTGACGCTGAACTCGCCGTCTTGCGCGTTGTCGAAGAAGGCAGTCGATTGCTGGGCCATTGGGGAATACTCGCAGACATCCGAGGGCAGATAGCAGCCAGGTTGAGAGAACGGCACACGCTCCGCCGCGACTTTATCGTCAGCGTCTGGTAAGCGCCAGACCCGGATCCCTCCGGTGACCCGCGATGACCGGGGCAGATGCCCGAAGCGGGCCGCGGTCATCGCTCGCGCGGGCTTGGGGCCGGGGTGGTCAGCGGCCGCGGCCGGCCGGGCTTGGCGTGGTTAGCGGCCGCGGGCGCCGGCATGATCACCGGCCGCGGAATCGTTCGATCGCGTCAATGTGCTTGGCTCGCAACGCCGGATCACGAACGCCGAGGCCTTCGGCGGGCGCCAGGCACAGCACACCCACCTTGCCCTGATGTGCGTTGCGGTGCACCTCGTACGCCGCCTGACCAGTCTGTTCCAACGGATATGCCTTGGACAGCGTGGGATGGATGGCAGCGCGGGCGATCAGGCGGTTCGCCTCCCACGCCTCCCGGTAATTC
>DATFRR010000018.1:0-2467 GCA_035263025.1 Micromonosporaceae bacterium | reverse complement strand
ATCAGGCCTTCGTCGGCCATGTCCACCGCGATCTTCAGCGCGGCCTTGGCGGTGCGCTTACCGCTTCGCGTCTGCAGCATCCACAGCTTGCCGCGCTCGATCGTGAACTCGATGTCGCACAGGTCGCGATAGTGGCCCTCGAGCTTGGCCATGATGCCCATCAGCTCGTCGAAGCTCGTTTTGTCGATCTTGCTGAGATCGTCGAGCGGCACCGTGTTGCGGATGCCCGCGACGACGTCTTCGCCCTGTGCGTTCTGCAGGTAGTCGCCGTAGACCCCCTGCTCGCCGGTGGCTGGGTCGCGCGTGAACGCGACACCGGTGCCCGAGTCGGCGCCGAGGTTGCCGAACACCATCGAGACGATGTTGACCGCCGTACCCAGATCCGCCGGGATCCGCTCCTGCCGCCGGTAGAGGACCGCGCGGTCGGCGTTCCAGCTCTCGAAGACGGCGCGTGTGGCGAGGTCGAGTTGCTCACGCGGATCCTGCGGGAAGTCGCGCTTGGCGATGTCGGTGAACACCCGCTTGTACTCGTCGACGAGCTTGCGCAGATCGTCGGCCTCGAGGTCAACGTCGTTGCGGACGCCCTTGGCCGACTTCGCTTCGTCGAGCGCGTGCTCGAATGCCTCACCGGGCACGTCGCAGACGGTCTTGCCGAACATCTGGATAAGCCGCCGGTAGGAGTCCCATGCGAATCGCTCGTCGCCGCCGGACCGCGCGGCGAGGCCCGCCACGCTGGCGTCGGTCAGACCGACGTTGAGGACCGTCTCCATCATGCCCGGCATGGAGAACGCGGCACCCGATCGAACGCTCACGAGCAGCGGGTCGTCCGGGTCACCGAGCCGGCGACCCATCGCCTTCTCCAGCGCCGCAAGGTGCGAGTCGACCTCAGCGGCGAGTCCGTCGGGTTCGTGCCCGTCGACCAGGTACGCCCGGCACGCCTCGGTCGTGATGATGAACCCTGGCGGGACCGGCAGGCCCAAGTTCGTCATCTCGGCGAGATTCGCACCCTTGCCGCCGAGGAGCTGCTTCATCTCCTTGTTGCCCTCGGCGAAGTCGTACACGTATTTGGTGGTCGCGGCCACGGCAGCCTCCAGCACAAGTGAGTCCGAGTCGGTGGCTTCCGGCGACCACCGACAGCAATCTCCACGGTAGGGGAACATCGGGACGAGTCCCGGCGGATAGGTGCAGGCTAAGGCAAGCGGCTCCGGAGCCGGACGCGCGGGTCACCCCGACGCGCGATCAGGTGCGGGACAACAGCCGATCGCTTCATTTCGTGGGAGCGATCCCACGCGCAGCTTAGCGCAGGATTACGCCCATCTGTACCAACGCGTGGGGCATCCGTGCGCGACAGCTTGTGGTAACAACATCGCATGTCGTGGATCGAACGGCGTCTCATTAATCGGGACTACGCGCGGCTGTGGTACGGCCAGGCCGTCTCGACTGTCGGCGACATGGTCTTCGACACCACCCTTGTGTTGTGGGTCGCGACCGTGCTTGCCAAAGGGAAGACGTGGGCACCGGCCGCAGTCAGCGGCATCCTGCTCACCGTCGGCCTCGCGGTGCTGGTGATCGGTCCACTCGCTGGCGTGTTCGTCGACCGATGGCACCGGATCACCACGATGCTGCGGACCGAGGTCATCCGCGCGATGCTCGTCGGCCTGTTGACGGTCCTCGCCTTCATTCCGACCCACGACCTGCCGATCGGCGCCTGGCTCACCATCATCTACGTCGTCGTCTTCGGCGTGAACGTCGCGGAGCAGTTCTTCAACCCGTCACGGTTCGCGACCATCGGCGAGGTTGTCTCCGGCGACGTGGACCGCGCGAAGGCAGCTGGCATCGGACAGGCGACGCAAGCGGTGGCGGCGATCATCGGACCGCCCATCGCCGCGCCGTTGCTGTTCACCATCGGCTTTCAGTGGGCGCTTCTGGTTAACGCGCTGAGCTATGTGGTGTCGTACGTCGCGATCCGCTCGATCCGCGCCGACGTCGCACCGCCGCCGCCGGCGAGCGAGCGCGCGAGCTTCGTCCGCGAGTTTGTCGCCGGTCTGAAGATGTTCGTTGGCAACCGGTTCCTCGTCGCGTTGCTGACCGCCGCGGTCATCGCCCAGCTCGGCACCGGTGCGATGAACACGCTGGATGTGTTCTTCGTGACCGACAACCTCCACTCGAACGCCCGCCTGTTGGGCTTCATGTCGATGGCGTTCGGCATCGGCGCGATCATCGGCGCGCTGACCGCGAGCATGGTGGTGAAACTGATCAACGCACGGCGTACGAGCTGGCTCGGGCTCCTGTTCGGTGGCCTGCTCGTGCTCGTGTTCGCGCGCCAGACCGCGTTCTGGGCCGGCGCCGTGGTGTTCTTCCTGGCCGCGGTGCCGGTCACGATGTTGAACACGTCGATCGCGCCGCTGCTGCTCAGCTCGACACCGCGCGAATATCTCGGCCGCGTCATCGCGGTGTTCAACCCCAT
>DATFRR010000017.1:0-24889 GCA_035263025.1 Micromonosporaceae bacterium | reverse complement strand
CCGCGAAGCGCGCCACGTCGGTCCAGCCGTACTTGCCGATCGGCGGCTCGCCGACCAGCGCGATGAATTCCTTCGCGGCCGGATGATCGAGTCCGGGCAGAGCCCCCGGCGCCGAGTCGACGATCGCGACGTCGAAGCCGTCGAACACCTCGCGGAGATGGCGCTCGGCGGCCGCCTCGTCGCGGTCTGGCGCGAACCGATAGTTCACGTCGAGCACGCACTCGTCCGGGATCACGTTCGAGGCCACGCCGCCGTGGATGCCGACCGCGTTGCATCCCTCCCGATAGTGGCAGCCGTCGATGGTGACCTCGCGGCCGCGATACTCGGCGAGCCGACGCAACGCCTCGCCGACGGCGTGGATGGCGTTCACGCCGTACCACGACCGGGCGGAGTGAGCGCGTACCCCCGATGCGGTCACCCGCGCTCGCATGGTGCCCTGGCAGCCGCCCTCCACAAGGCCGTACGTCGGCTCGAGCAGGATCGCGAAATCGGCGCGCAGCAGGTCCGGTTGGGTCGCCGCGACGATCGTCAGACCGTTGCGCGCCGCCTCGACCTCCTCGCATTCGTAGAAGAAGTAGGTCACGTCGTGCCGAGGTTCCGGGACCTCGAGCGCGAGCCACAGTGCCAATGCCGTACCCGACTTCATGTCCGACGTACCGCAGCCCCACATCACACCGTCGGCGGTACGGCTCGGAAAGTTGTCCGCGTGCGGCACGGTGTCGAGGTGCCCGGCCAGCACGACGCGTTGCGGTCGGCCGAGATTGGTGCGCGCGTAGACCGTGTTACCGATCCGCCCGACGGTGAGGTGAGCAGCGCCTCGGACCGCCGCCTCGACGGCGTCGGCGATGTCCGCCTCGTCGCCGGAGACCGACGACACGTCCACCAGCGCGCGCGTCAACGCCACCGGATCGGCCAGGACTTCGGGTGAAAGATGTGCCACGCACCGAGATTAGCGATCCGGGCGCGCCGCGGCGGGTCGGCATCGGTACGGTGGCGAATTGTGACCGCACACCTGACAACCGGCGCGTGGGGACTTGGGCTGGCCACGGTGACCGCCGAGGGCCAGATGCTCGACGCCTGGTACCCGACCGACCACCTCGGTCTTGGCGCGATGCCCTCCGATGCCGCACTCGTCGCGCCGATGCACGGGCTGGTCGGGCCGCGACCGCTCGCCGGCCTGACCGTAGTCGAGGTGCGCACCGAGATCCGATCACTGGCGGATGCCCCGGTCGACGCCGCCGACGCGTACCTTCGGCTGCACCTGCTGTCGAGTCGAGCGATCCGGCCGCACCAGGCCTGTATGGACGGCATTTTCGGGGTGCTGTCCAACGCGGCATGGACGTCCGCCGGCCCTTGCCCGCCGGATCGCGTTGACGAGTTGCGCATGCTGGAGCGTGCCGCCGGCCGCTCGCTGACCGTGTACGGACTCGACAAGTTTCCTCGCATGATCGACTACGTGACACCGTCCGGGGTACGGATCGCCGACGCCGACCGCGTCCGCCTCGGTGCACATCTCGCGCCCGGCACCACCGTCATGCACGAGGGCTTCGTGAACTACAACGCGGGCACGCTCGGCACCTCGATGGTGGAGGGCCGGATTTCCGCGGGCGTCGTGGTCGGCGACGGTTCGGACGTCGGCGGCGGCGCGTCCATCATGGGTACGCTCTCCGGCGGCGGCAAGGCGGTCATCAGCGTCGGCGAGCGCTGCCTGATCGGCGCGAACGCGGGCATCGGCATCTCGCTCGGCGACGACTGCGTGGTCGAGGCGGGCTGCTACATCACGGCCGGATCGAAGGTGTCGCTGCCGGGCGGGGCGATCGTGAAGGCATCGACGCTCTCCGGCACGTCGGGCGTGCTGTTCCTGCGCAACTCCGTGACGGGTGCACTGGAGACCAGGTCGCGCACCGGCCGCAGCATCGAACTAAACGCCGCTCTCCACGCGAACTAGAACGACAGCGGATCCGTCAACGCCTCGAAGTGCGAGCCGGCCGGCGCGAACCACGCGTCGCCGTCCGGCGCGAGCGCTTTCTCGATACGCAGGCGTACGAAGCCGGACAGGTCCGGCAGCGAGTCCATCGGAAACCAGGCCACGTCCACCGACTCGTCGTCGTTGACGCGTGCCGTACCGCCGATCGCGCGGCACCGGAACCACACGCCGAGGTACTCGCAGCGATCGCCGTTCGGGTACGTCACCGGGTGCATGGCTACGCCGGCGAGCCGCTCGATGCGCGCCTCGACGCCGGTCTCCTCGTAGATCTCGCGAAGCGCCGCGTCGGCCGGCTGCTCGCCCGCCTCGACCATGCCGGATGGCAACGACCAAGCGCCGGTGTCCGCGCGCCGGACCAGCAGCAATGCGCCAGCATCGTCGAAGACCACGCCACTCGCACCGGTCAGGAAGAGCAGGTCGTGTCCGATGCGGGCACGCATGGCGGTGATGTAGGCGGGAACCGGCACCGGCGCAGCCTAGCCCGCGGCGGGTCTGCCGGCCGGCTCGGGCGGGCCGCGCCCGGGACGGGCGGGCCGCGCCCCGGGGCAACTTCACGGAAGTTGCGGCTTCCGGACGCCGTAAAGCGACAACACCCGTGAAGTTGGACCGATCATGCGCCGCGACGCTACGCCGCGCCGAGCGGGAAGTCACGCGATCGACAAGCGCTCCGCGGCCGCTTCGATGCGCTCGTCCGTTGCCGTCAGCGCCACTCGAATGTGCTGCTTCCCGGCTGGACCGTAGAAGTCGCCCGGCGCCACCAGGATGCCGTGACCGGCGAGCCAGTCCACCGTTGCCCAGCCGTCCTCGTCACGCGTCGCCCAGAGGTAGAGCCCGGCGCGAGACTCCTCGATCCGCAACCCGGCGCCGGTCAGCGCGACGCGCATGACATTGCGCCGGTGGGCGTACCGGTCGCGCTGCTCGCGGACGTGCGCCTCGTCGCCGAGCGCCGCGATCATTGCCGCCTGGACCGGCGTCGGAACAATCATTCCGATATGTTTACGCAGGGCTAACAGGTCCGACACCAGAACGGGATCACCGGCCACGAAGCCGGCGCGGTAGCCGGCGAGATTCGTGCGCTTGGACAGCGAATGCACTGCGATGACGCCGGAGGTGTCGTCCTCGCATGCCTCGAGGATCGATGTCGGCTGGTCCTCCCAGCCGAGCGACAGATAGCACTCGTCGCTCGCCACGACGACGCCGCGCGACCGCGCCCACGCCACGACCTCGCGCAGGTCGTCGGCGGATCGCACTCGACCGTTCGGGTTGCCGGGCGAGTTGATCCAGAGCAGCTTGACCGGGGTGTCGTCGAGGTCGCGCGCCGGATCGTCGGTCCGGACCACGGTTGCGCCGACCAGGCGTACGCCGACTTCGTACGTCGGGTAGCACACCGTCGGGATGGCGACCGCGTCGTCCGAACCGAGGCCGAGCAGCGTCGGCAGCCACGCGACGAACTCCTTCGACCCGATGGTCGGTAGCACGCCGAAGCCGGGCCGGGCGCCGCACGTGCGGGTCACCCAGTCGGCGATGGCTTCGCGGAGCGCCGGCGTACCGGCGGTTTGCGGGTAGCCGGGTGCATCGGACGCCGCGGCGAGCGCGGCCTGGACCACCAGCGGGACCGGATCGACGGGGGTACCAATCGACAAGTCAACGATGCCGTCGGGATGGGCGGCCGCCTTGGCCTTCGCGGGTTCGAGAAGGTCCCACGGAAAATCCGGCAGCGACGCACCGCTGCCGGATCGCGTGGCCGGCCCGGTCAGTGCTCGACTTCCTGCGGGGGAAGCCCGACGATGAACGTCGCATCCTTGTCGATCTTGCCCATCTTCGACGCACCACCCGGCGATCCGAGATCCTCGAAGAACTCGTAGTTCGCGGCCGTGTAGTCCTTCCACTGCTGGGGCACGTCGTCCTCGTAGAAGATCGCCTCGACCGGGCACACCGGCTCACAGGCGCCACAGTCGACGCACTCGTCCGGGTGGATGTAGAGCATCCGGTTGCCCTCGTAGATGCAATCCACCGGGCATTCCTCGATGCACGCCTTGTCGAGCAGATCAACGCACGGCTCGGCGATGATATAGGTCACTAGCACTCCCTTTGTTCACCACACCGCCGCCTGGTCGATGCGACGGGCGCCTCCACAACAGCCTAGTATCCCCACCGTGGAGGCGGCGAGGGCGCTGGGCCGCGCCGACGTAGGACACCGCGTCGTGGTGCGCAGGTTCGTCGAAATGCGAGACGGCCGTCCGGTCTTCACGGACGTGGTCGGCGACCTGACCGCGTGGGACGAACGGGACATCACCGTGGTCACCCGCCGCGGAACCGTCACGGTTCCGATCGCGACGATCGTCGCGGGCAAGCGCATCCCGGCGCGTCCGGTTCGCCGCGACGCCGATGCCGGTGGTACGGCGAGCAGCGACGCGTAGGCCGGCGGGCCGCGGTCCGGCGCTGGTGCCCACCCGGCACGCGCGAGGTCACGCGGCTGCCGCGGCGGGCGCCTGCCACGGGCGCAGGCGCCGTGACCGGTCAGCGCGGGCCGACGTCCGAGGTGCTCTTGGCGCCGTGTTTCTGCCGTTGCTTGGCGTTCGGCCGTCCGGTGACCGTCGGCCGCGCGCTCGCCATCCGGTCGAGCGCGCGTGACCGGTAGTCGCGACCGACAGCGACGAGCACGATGTAGCCGAGCAGCATGCCGGCGAGCGAGGCGCCGAGGAAGATCCAGACCTTGAAGAAGAAGTCACCGGCGCCACCCTTGAACGGGTAGGAGCCACCGGCGAACGGCGAGATCAGCACGGACGCCACGCAACCGATTGCCACCGCGACGACGAGTGGCGGCATCGCCTCGACCAGCGGCTTGCGGGCCGACCATCGGAACATCGTGACGGCGACCACCGCAGCGATCAGCCCGATCTCGGCGATCCCGACGATGTCTTGGACGCCCGAATGATGACGAGCGAGCCAATTGACGAACCACCCGAGCGTGTAGGCCGCGAAGAGCAGGCCCGCGACGATCGCGACCGGCTTGGAGCGCTCGTTCACCTCGTTGACTCCCGGAACGTCAGGCCGCCCGGTCGATCTCGTCGACGGGCGGCCAGCAGCGTGATCGTCCCCAGATATAACCGCATCCGCGCGGCGCCCGCCAGCCCCGGGCGCTACAAAGTCCCTGTGAACCCCGGCCCACCGACCATTCGCGGCCGGTCACGCTACCGGCGAGCGCCGCGGCCGATCGTCAATCGGCTCGGCATGCGACCGCCGCCTGTGTGCCTGGATCGCAACAGCGCAAGATACGGCCCGATCGCCCATGCGATGGCGCCGACCAGGATCGTCACGATGCCGACCCAGTTGTTGCCGGTGATCAGCAAGTCACCTTCGGCGCGGGTACTGCCGGCCTCACCGACGACCACCAGCCAACCGACCGCCGGCAGTACGCCGAGGCCGGTGTGCCCGGTGACGTAGCGCGTGAACCAAAAGATCGCCACATTCGCGACGAGTACCACGATTGGCGCGACGGGCAACCGGATCACCGCGCCACCGATTATCACGTAGAGCGGCGTGAGCATCGTGGTCCAGAACGCGGACATCGCGCCGAGACCGATGCCGACAATCGTGCCGAGCACGCGATATGTGATCTCGGCGGCGCGCGGCGACCGGCCGCCGGAACCGGACGAGTCAGTCGACGCCGGCAAAGAGATCACTTTCCCAGCCGTTGGGCCCATCCGCCGGACCCTTCTTGCCGACCGCCAGGATGTAGTGCTCGATTGCCATGAACGCATCACTCGGTCCACCGGCGAGCGACCGCAGCCACGACGACGGCGGGATCTGCGTAGCGTGCGCGGCCAGCGCGTCGCGCTTGCGGTCGGCCTGCCCGCTGGCGTCGACGACGGCGGCGATCTGGTCGTCCGGTGTCGCGAACGGGATGTCGTCCACGGTCTGCGCGTCGCCGAACGGGTTATCGCTCGAGTCCCGGAACGCTTCGAGTCCGGCCGCGAGGACGCTGCGCGGTATGCCGGTCCAATAGACCTTGTCCGGTCCGTACCCGGCGTCGGCGGCCATCTCGACGGCACGCATCGTGACCCGGTGCGCCTGGATGTGATCCGGGTGCCCGTAGAAGCCGTTCGGGTCGTACGTGACGACCACCTGGGGGCGTACGTCATCGAACACCTCGAGAAGCAGCCGCGCGGCCTCGTCGAGGTCGGCCCGCCAGAAGCATCGAGGGTGCTCGTTCGTGGGCAGGCCCATCATGCCGGAGTCCCGATAGTGCCCGGCACCGCCGAGGAAGCGATGGTCGGTGACGCCCAACGCGGCACACGCGGCGTCCAGCTCGGCGATGCGCCAAC
The DNA here is from genome assembly GCA_035263025.1 of Micromonosporaceae bacterium. Taxonomy (GTDB): domain Bacteria; phylum Actinomycetota; class Actinomycetes; order Mycobacteriales; family Micromonosporaceae; genus DASQPR01. The sequence continues at coordinate 18,574 of DATFRR010000017.1, read as the reverse complement.
CACCGAGTTGATCGGCCTCGGACGCGGCGAGTTGCGCGAGCGCGGGGACGTGAATCTCGCCCTCCTCGCCCAGGGTGCACGTGACGAGCGTGACGTGCGCGCCGCTGCCCGCGTAATGCGCCATCGTCGCGCCGGTGCCGACCGACTCGTCGTCCGGATGCGCGTGGACAAACAGAATCCGACGGTCCGTACGGCTTGCGGTCGGCTCGTTCGTCGGCAGCTCGGTGGGCGATGCGGTCACCCGGCCACTCTATCCGTCCGGCCTGGCCGCATCCTTCGCCTCCACGGCGGCACGCGACCTGCCCGGCGATCGCGTCCGGTGACAGAAGTCCGAGGGAGTGTCGGCGGGATTCGAGCCGCGGCGGCATCATGGTCGGATGGAGTACCCGGAACTCGCGGCCCGTACCCGCAGATTCACCTATGGCGCACCACGCGCCGTGACCGTCGGCTCGGACGGCGCGCGCGTGGCCTTCCTGCGGTCACGCGGCCCGGAGGATCCGGTCGACGCGCTGTGGGTGTTCGACGTCGCGACCGCCGAGGAGCGGCTGATCGCCGACCCCGCGGTCCTGCTCGCCGCGTCGGGCGAGGCGACCGAGCTCAGTGATGCGGAACGCGCACTGCGCGAGCGGACCAGGCTCGCCGCGGCCGGGATCGGTACGTTCGCGACCGACCCGAAGGCCACCATCGCCGCGTTCACGCTCGGCGGCAAGCTCTTCTCCGCCGACCTTCGCTCCGGTGACGTACGCCGAGCCGCGGCCGCGTCGGCGCCGATCGATCCGTGGCCGGACCCGACCGGGCGTCGCATCGCCTACGTGTCCACGGAGTCGGGCGCGGGCGCCCTCCGCATCACGAGCGCGATCAGCGAGGATCCCGCGTCCGACGCGCTGATCGCGGCGGAGGAGGGCATCTCCTGGGGGCTTGCCGAGTTCATCGCGGCCGAGGAGTTCGGTCGCTACCGCGGCTACTGGTGGTCGCCGGACGGCAACGCGCTGCTGGCCGCACGCGTCGACGAATCCCGGGTGAACCGGTGGCATCTCGCCGATCCGACCGACCCGGGCGCCGCGCCGCGCACCATCGCGTACCCGCACGCCGGGTCCACGAACGCAGAGGTGAGCCTGCATCTGCTCGACCTCGAGGGCGGCTGGGTCGACGTCCACTGGGATCGGGAGACCTATCCGTATGTCGTCGCGGTCGCGTGGTCGGAGACCGGTGGCCCGCTGATCACGGTGTTGCGCCGCCTTCAACAGCACGGGCTGGTGCTCGCCGTCGACCCGCGCACCGGCGAGACGCAGGTGCACGCGGAACTCGCCGACCCGCGGTGGGTGGAGCCGATCGGCGGGACGCCGATGTACCTGCCGGACGGCCGCGTGCTGGTCGGCGGCGAGCTGGCGCACGACGGCTACGACGCGCGGTGCCTGTTCGCGGACGGCACCCTGGTCAGCCCGCCCGGCCTTTACGTACGCCGGGTCTGCGGCCGGGTGGACGGCGGGGACCTCGTCGTGGAGGCCTCCGACGGGGAACCCAGCGAGGTGCACCTGTTCCGGGTCAGCGTCGGCAACGGCATGTCGGGAGTTGACGTCACGCGGCTGACCAGCGTGCCCGGCGTACACGCCGGGGTCGTTGGCGGCGCGACGCTAGTCATCGGTTCGGCGTCGCTTGACCACGCTGGCACGCAATGGTCCGTGCTTCGCATCGGCCGGCCACACGACAAGCCAGGCGCGGCGACCGAGCAGCGTGGCGCGGCTGACGACCAAAGCAGCGCGGCTGCGTCGAGCGTCGGCATACACCGTCCGTCCCTCGGCGTCGGCGTCGCGGGCGGCGGGGACCTGCTCTCGCTGGTCGGCAGCATCAGCAACCTCGCCGCGAATCCGCCGTTCGCGCCGCGCCCAGCACTCGAACGTGTCACGGACCGCCGCATTCCGGTCGCCGTCGTCTACCCGCGCAGCCACGTCGCCGGTCGCCGCTTGCCGGTGCTGGTCGACATCTACGGCGGCCCTGGACACCAAGAGGTGGTCGCAGCGCGCGCGCGATGGCTGGACCGGCAATGGTGGGCGGATGCCGGCTTCGCGGTGGTGACGATCGACAACCGGGGTACCCCCGGTGTGGCGCCGAGCTTCGAGAAGGTGATCCACCGCCGGATGACCGACGTCGTCATCGGCGACCAGGTCGATGCCTTGCATGCGCTGGCCGATAAGCACACCGATCTCGACCTCGCGCGCGTCGTGATCCGCGGCTGGTCGTTCGGTGGCTGGCTGTCCGCGCTCGCCGCGCTCAAACGACCAGACATCTACAAGGCGGCCGTGGTCGGCGCACCGGTGACCGACTGGGAGCTCTACGACACCGCCTACACCGAGCGATATCTCGGCCTGCCCGGTGACGGTTCCGAGGTGTACGCCCACCACAGCATCGTCGAACTCGCGCGCGAGCCGATCCGGCCGGGCGAGCTGACCAGCCCGATGCTTCTGGTGCATGGGTTCGCCGACGACAACGTGGTTGCCGCGAACACGCTGCGACTGTCCGCGGCGTTGTTGGCCACTGGCCGTACGCACGCGATGATCCCGTTGCCCGGCGCGTCGCACATGGCCGCGGGCGGCCTGCGCGAACGCCTGATGCGACTGGAGCTACGTTTCTTGCGGGAGTCACTCGGAATCGTCGAACCGTAACCGCCGGTAGCGTCGCCGACCGGCCGGCTGGTCTATGAGGTTCGCCGCATAGGGTCGGCGGCATGACTCAATTCGACGCGGCGGTGGCGGCCGTCGAGGCGGCGATCGCCGCCGGGGCACGCTATGCCGACGCGCGCGTGATGCATCGACGCACCGAGTCGATGTCCGCGCGCAACGGCGACATCGAAGAACTCGAGCAGAACGAAGACGCCGGCGTCGGGGTGCGGGCCCTGGTCGGCTCCGGCTGGGGCTTCTACGCGGTTCCCGACATGTCCGATGCGGCGGCGCGCGCGGCCGGCGAGCGAGCCGCCGCGATCGCGGCGGCCAGTGCGACGGTGGCCGGCAAGGCGGTCGACCTGGTCGGTTCGACGCCTGCCACGGCGTCGTGGGCGTCGACGTGCGAGGTCGACCCGCTGTCCGTACCCCTGTCGGACAAGGGGGACCTACTGGTACGCGTGACCGGCGACATGCATCGCGCCGGCGGCGACCAGTCCACTGCGCTGTATCGCATCTGGGACACGCATAAGTGGTTCGTGTCGTCCGAGGGACATCGGATCGACCAACACGTACGCGAGTGTGGCGGCGGCATCTCGACGACCGTGATCGGCGACGGCGAGACGCAGCGGCGTTCCTATCCGTCCTACCGCGGGCAGTACGGCACGCGCGGCTGGGAGCTGATCAATGAGCTGGACATCGCGGCGCACGGCGAGCGGGTCGTCGACGAAGCGCGGGCCCTGTTGACCGCGCCGTTGTGCCCGTCCGGCGAGACGACACTGATCGTCGGCGGCGAGCAGATGGCGCTGCAGATCCACGAGTCGGTCGGCCACGCCATCGAACTCGACCGGATCCTCGGCTGGGAGGCGGCGTACGCCGGCACTTCCTGGCTCGACCTCACGCAACTCGGTTCGCTGCGCTACGGCTCGGACCTGATGAACATCGTCATCGACCCGCGCATCCCCGGCGCGCTCGGCTCGTTCGGGTACGACGACGAGGGCACCGCCGCGGCACCACGCGACGCGGTGCGGGGCGGCATCTGGGTCGGCGTCCTCGCCGGACGTGACTCGGCCAGCGCTGCCGGCCTGGACTACGCCGGTTCGGTACGGGCCGACGGCTGGGCGAGGTTGCCGATGGTGCGCATGACGAATGTCGGACTCGAGCCCGGCCCGCACACGCTGGAGGAAATGGTCGCGGCGACCGACGACGGGATCATGATGGACTTCAACCGCTCCTGGTCCATCGACGACCGGCGGCTCAATTTCCAGTTCGGCTGCGAGATCGGCTGGGAGATCAAGGGTGGCAAGCGCGGCCGGATGCTGCGCAACCCGACGTATACCGGCATCGGGCCGAAGTTCTGGCAGTCGATGGACATGCTCTCGTCGGAGAGCCTGCCGTGGGGCACGCCGAACTGCGGTAAGGGGCAACCCGGCCAGGTCGGGCACACCGGGCACCCGTCGGCACCAGCGCGGTTCGCCAACGTCAGAGTTGGGGTGAGGTCATGAGCGCGAGGAGTGAGCTTGCGAGCCCCGCAGTCGCCACGCAGGGAGGCTCAGCATGAGCGAACTCGATTTCGCCGGTCGCATCGTCGAGATGGTCAAGGCGGCCGTCCCGGACGCGGACACCGAGGTGTCCGTCGACACGACCGCGCTGGCATTGACCCGATTCGCCAACTCGATGATCCACCAGAACGTCGCGGACGAGACCACCACGGTGCGCCTCGTTACGCACCTGGATGGCCGTACCGTCGCATCGACCACGACGGTGACCAGCGACGAAGCGCTCGGCTCGTTCGTGGCCCGCACCGTCGACGCGGTCCGGATCGCTCCGCTCGACCCGGGCTGGCCGGGCCTCACCCCCGCGGCGGCGCTGGCGACCAGCGGTACCGCTGACGAGTCCGTCGTGAACGCGACGCCGGCCGATCGCGCGGCGCGGATCCGGGCGTTCGTCGACGCGGCGGGCGGCCTCACCACCGCCGGATACTGCCGGACGCGGCACACGCACGCCGCGTTCGCGAACTCGGCCGGCCATGCGGTGGCCGGGTCGACCGCCGAGATCGCCATGGACGGCATCGCTCGGACCGGTTCGAGCGACGGCTCGGCGCGCGCCGCGAGCGCGTTCCTGTCCGACGTGGACGGCGCGATCCTCGGCGCGCGTGCGGCGGCGAAGGCGCGTGCCGGCGACGGCGCAGTCGAGCTGTCGCCCGGCCGGTACGAGGTGGTGCTCGAACAGACCGCGGTCGCCGACATGCTGCAGGCGCTGGCGATGTTCGGTTTCAACGGAAAGGGCGTCAACGAGCGACAGTCCTTCCTCGAGGCGGGCGCGCAGCAGATGGACGCCGCGATCACGTTCGTCGATGACGCGATCAGCCCCGGCATGATCGGGCTGCCGTTCGACACGGAGGGCACGCCGAAACAGATCACCACCGTGGTCGACGCCGGGCGGACGGTCGGCCCAGTGCAGGATCGGCGTACGGCGGCGCAGGCCGGCACCCAGTCGACCGGGAACGCGATCGCCATGGCGTTCGGCGCGTTCGCGTTGAACCTGAGCCTTCGGCCGGCCGACGGCGACTCGGTCACCGAGGCCGACGGCCCGGCCGCGGACTCGTCGGTGGCCGCATTAGTCGCCAGGATGTCGCACGGCATCCTGGTCACCGATCACTGGTATACGCGGGTGCTCGATCCACGCACCCTGGTGATGACCGGCCTCACCCGCAACGGCGCGTGGCTCGTCGAGAACGGCGAGATCATCTCTCCGGTGCGAAACTTCCGCTTCACCCAGTCCTACCCGCAGGCGCTCGGTCCGAGTTCGGTCATCGCGGTGGGTACCCACGCCATCGCGGTGCCGAACAACTACTCGCAAGCGTCGTTCCGGTGCCCGGCCCTGCACCTGGCGTCGTGGAACTTCACCGGCGGCGCCTCTGGGTGACAGCCGGCCGCCCCAACATCCCGCGGAGTGAGGTTCTGCACACCCGGCCGAAATGTGATGTGACGGCTTTCCTTACCGCGGGCGTTGGGATCACACTGCCCACCGATGCGATATACGCCCGTTAGCCGGGCGTAACGTGTCCACCGACGCGGGGGCGGCGTTGCGCTCGCGATCTTCGGCCGACGAGTCCACTGGGCCGGGATCCTGACGCACCACTGCGCCAGGCGTCGCCCAACCTGGAGCGGCACGCCCGGAATGACCGGGCACCGGGAGACCCGTCAGGGAGCGAAGACGACGATGACCACGACGACGGCCCGACCCCCGTCGGCGCAGCCGGCCACGCCACGGCCACGCGCCACCATTTCGGCCAAGACCTTACGTACGGATCGCTGGTGGGTCGCACCCGCGCTGACCGTCGTCGGATTGGTGGCGTGGTTGGCGTACGCCACGGTGCGGGTGTTCATGCAGCGCGACTACTTCGCCACGGGCGCCGGCTTTCATTACCTGACACCGTTCTACTCGCCGTGCGTGTCCGACGCCTGCAACCCGGCGGCCGCTGAGTTCGGCCGTTGGGTGCCGGCCAGCCCGCTGCTGCCGTACGCGCTGATCAGCCTGCCGTTCCTGCTGCTGTTCCGGCTCACCTGCTACTACTACCGCAAGGCCTACTACCGCAGCTTCTGGGCGTCACCGCCGGCCTGCGCGGTGCCGGACGGCCACCGGACCTATAGCGGCGAGACCCGCTTCCCGCTGATCTTCCAGAACGCCCACCGTTACATGTTCTATGCGGCGGTGCTGATCTCGTTGGTGAACACCTGGGACGCGATCCGGTCGTTCTGGGGCACCGACGGCGGCGGCTTCGGACTCGGCAATCTCGTCCTGCTCGCCAACGTCGTGCTGCTGTGGGCCTACACCGTCTCGTGCCACTCGTGCCGGCACATCATCGGCGGTCGCTTGAAGCACTTCTCCAAACACCCGGTTCGCTACCGCGCGTGGGGCTTCGTGTCCCGGCTCAACGGCCACCACATGGGTCTGGCGTGGACGACGCTCGCGTCGCTCGCGGTGACCGACTTCTATGTGTGGGCCGTCTCCGCCGGTTGGTTCTCCGACCTGCGCTTCATCAACTGACCAACCAGAAGGCGTCATGACAGACATCAAGCGAGAGCCCTACGACGTCATCGTCATCGGTGCGGGCGGCGCCGGGCTGCGCGCCGCGATCGAAGCACGGCTGGCCGGCAAGCGCACCGCAGTCATCTCGAAGTCGTTGTTCGGCAAGGCACACACCGTGATGGCCGAGGGCGGCGCCGCCGCGTCCATGGGCAACATGAATGCCAACGACAACTGGATGGTGCACTTCCGCGACACGATGCGGGGCGGCAAGTTCCTCAATAACTTCCGGATGGCGGAGGTGCATGCCAAGGAGGCACCGGACCGGATCTGGGAGCTGGAGACCTACGGCGCGCTGTTCGACCGTACCCCCGACGGTCGGATCAGCCAGCGCAACTTCGGCGGCCACGAGTATCCGCGACTCGCGCACGTTGGCGACCGTACCGGCCTGGAGATGATCCGTACCCTGCAGCAGAAGATCGTGTCGCTGCAGCAACAGGACTTCGCCGAGACCGGCGATTACGAGGCCAACCTCAAGGTCTACGCGGAATGCACGATCACCGACCTGCTGCTCTCCGGCGACCAGATCGCTGGCGCGTTCGGATACTTCCGCGAGAACGGCGAGTTCGTTTGCTTCGAGGCGCCGGCGATCGTGCTCGCGACCGGTGGCATCGGAAAGTCCTACAAGGTCACGTCGAACTCGTGGGAATACACCGGCGACGGCCACGCGCTGGCGCTTCGGGCCGGCGCAACGCTGATCAACATGGAGTTCGTCCAGTTCCACCCGACCGGCATGGTGTCACCACCGTCGGTGAAGGGCCTGCTCGTCACCGAGTCGGTGCGCGGTGACGGTGGGATCCTCAAGAACTCCGAGGGCAAGCGCTTCATGTTCGACTACGTGCCGGACGTGTTCCGCAGGCAATACGCCGAGACCGAAGACGAAGCCGACCGCTGGTACACCGATCCGGACCACAACCGGCGGCCGCCCGAGTTGCTGCCGCGCGACGAAGTGGCTCGCGCGATCAACACCGAAATCAAGGCCGGGCGCGGCACCGAGGCCGGCGGGGTCTACCTCGACATCGCGTCCCGCCGATCGCCGGATTTCATCCTCAAGCGCCTGCCGTCGATGTACCACCAGTTCAAGGAACTGGCCGACGTCGACATCACGCGCTCGCCGATGGAGATCGGTCCGACGTGCCACTACGTGATGGGCGGCGTGGAGGTGGATCCGGATACCGGCGCCGCGATGGGTACGGTTAGCGGCCTCTTCGCGGCCGGCGAGGTCTCCGGCGGCATGCACGGGTCGAATCGCCTCGGCGGCAACTCGCTTTCCGACCTGCTCGTGTTCGGCAAGCGGGCCGGCCAGTACGCGGCCGCGTACGCATCGAGTCTGACCGCGCGGCCAACCGTATCTGCGGACACGCTGGATGCGGCGATGCTGACCGCGCTGGCGCCACTGCAGCGCGGTGCGACCGGCGAGAATCCCTACGACGTCTGGCACGATCTGCAGGACGTCATGCAGAGTCTGGTCGGCATCATCCGGCGCAAGGGCGAGCTCGAGGAATCCCTCAAGCTGATCGGCGACCTGCGCGGCCGCATCGCCAACGTCGGTGCGACCGGCGGTCGCCGCTACAACCCCGGCTGGCATCTGGCGCTCGACCTGCGCAACATGCTGATCGTTTCGGAGTGCACGGCTCGAGCCGCGCTGGAGCGCGAAGAATCGCGCGGCGGCCATACTCGCGAGGACTTCCCGGAGATGGACAGCGGCTGGCGGCGGTCGAACCTGGTGTGCGCGATCAACGCCGCCAGCGACGGCATCGACGTTGCGCTCAAACCGGTGCCGACACTGCGGCCGGAGCTCCTCGGCCTGTTCGAGAAGTCGGAACTCGCGAAATACATGACCGCCGAAGAGCTCGCGAACTACGAGTCCGCGGCGACCGCGGCGACCGCGCTGACCGTGACCGACACGGTCGACACGAGGATCGGTGACAACTGATGGGACGCATTCGCCAGTTCCGCGTGTGGCGCGGTGACGACACCGGCGGCCGGCTGCAGGACTTCGAAACCGAGGTGAACGACGGCGAGGTCGTCCTCGACATCATTCACCGCCTGCAGGCGACCCAAGCACCGGATCTCGCGGTGCGGTGGAACTGCAAGGCGGGCAAGTGCGGGTCGTGTTCGATGGAGATCAACGGCATGCCGCGACTGGGCTGCATGACGCGCATGTCGACGTTCGGCGAGGACGAGACCGTCACGATCACGCCGCTGCGTACCTTCCCGGTGATCCGCGACCTGGTCACCGACGTGTCCTTCAACTACCAGAAGGCCCGCGAGATGCCGGCGTTCGCGCCGCCCGTCGGCGTGGCACCCGGCGAATACCGCATGCAACAGGTCGACGTCGAGCGCTCGCAGGAATTCCGCAAGTGCATCGAATGCTTCCTGTGCCAGAACACCTGCCACGTGGTCCGCGACCACGACGACAACAAGCCGGCGTTCGCCGGACCTCGGCTGTTCATCCGCGCGGCTGAGCTCGACATGCACCCGCTCGACGCGCGTGAGGACCGCAAAGAATTCGCGAGCCACGAGCAGGGCATCGGCTACTGCAACATCACGAAGTGCTGCACCGAGGTTTGCCCGGAGCACATCCACATCACCGATAACGCGATCATTCCGATGAAGGAGCGCGTGGTAGACCGGCGCTACGACCCGCTGGTCTGGCTCGGCAACAAGATCCTGCGCCGGGACCAGGTCAAGTCCTGACGCTGTTGGCCGCCGCCCCGCGGCCGGCCGATCGGCGGGCCTCCGGGCGACTTGGCCGCTCGAGGGTCGGCGCGGGCTCGCTGCGTCGGCCGGCGCGGGCTCGCTGCGCGGGTCTCGCTCAGTTCAGGAACTCCGGCAGCGCCGCGACGATCGGCGCGTCGGCCGGCAGCCAATCGACCGTGTGCAGCTCGTCGGCCCGCAGCCAGCGCAGCTCGCGATGCTCCAACGGCTGGGGTTCGCCGTCGATGAGCCGGGCCGCGTAGACGCGCAGCACGGCCCATCCGTGGCCGAGCCGGATGTCGCCGCCGATCCGGTCGCCGATCTCCACTTTGACGCCGAGTTCCTCGGCGCACTCGCGAACCAGTGCGGCCGCGTCCGACTCACCGGTCTCGACCTTCCCGCCAGGGAATTCCCAGCGCCCAGCGAACTCCGGCGGCTCGGCGCGCTCGCACGCGAGCACTCGGCCGTCCTCGATGATCGCCGCACCCACGATGATCCGCGGGATGGGCCGTTCGGTTCGCACGAGGCATCAGACTGCCAGATCTTCCCCGGTTCGGCACCCTCGCGTCCGGTTGGGTAGCGGCGCGTCGGATTTGTGGCCGTAGACAGAGCGTGGGCAGTTAGCAACACTGGGGGCACCGTTGACAACGAGCTAGCGACGACTCGGCCACAAGCCGGTAACGACGCCGGGGAGGTGTGCATGAACTCACGACGGAGGACACGCGGCGACGACTACTTGCTCGACGCCTTCGCGCTGCTGGCCGGTTGGCACAGCAATGGCGCGGAGATTTACCGTACCCTGCCGATCGATGACGCACAGCATGCCGCGCTCACCGAACGCATCAAGATCATCTCAGATGCGATGCAGCTCTGCCCGCGGATCAGACGCCGGGACGGCGAGACCCACATCGGACTGGACTCCTCGGACGGTCAGCTGTCCGCGACAGAAGTGACGCTCGCGGCACGGATCGAGGACGCGTACCGCACGATCATCGGCCGGTCGCTGGCCACCGACGTCTGACGTCCGGTCCGCCGCCAGACTCCCCCGCTCGCTGTACGCTCCGCCAATGTCCGCCACCATCGCCGCACCGCCGAGCGACGGTCTACGGCGCGTGTGGCTGTACGGCACCATCGCCGGAACCGTTGCGGCGTTCGTGGTCGCCATCGCCATGGCACCACCGGCATCCGCACCTCCCGCGGCAGGACTCAGCTTCTTGCTGTTCGTCGGCTCCTCGGTGCATGTCGCCGCGACCGGATGGTTCTATGCCGTACCGGAGATCCGCGGACACATCCGCGCTCATCCGACCCGATACGTACGGGTGCCGATCGCGCTCACTGTCGGGACCGCGATCGTGGCCGCCGTTTTGCCGCCGAGCCGTCTCGCCTGGCTATTGCTCGGCTATTTCGCGTGGCAGTTCTTCCACTTCCAGAAGCAGAATCTCGGCATGGCGGCGCTGGCCGGCATTGCCCACCAGAGCGGGCCACCGAACCGCGTGGAGCGCCGTGCGCTCGTGGCCGCCGGCGTATGTGGCATCGCCGGATTGTGCGTACATCCCGAGCTGCTCCAACTCCACGTGGATCCGCGATTGCGCGTGCTGTTCCCGTTAGCCGGCGTCGCGTTTCTCGCTGCCGTTGCGGTCGGCGTGGTCGCGATGCTGCGCCGTCCGCCGCCGCGTCGGCCGGCCGCGTACGTGGTCGTCTACCTGATCTCGCTGCTGTTCTTCGCGCCAGTGTTCGTGTTCCGGTCGCCATACGCCGCCGTGGCCGGGCTCACGCTCGCGCACGGGCTGCAGTATTTGCTGATCGTCGGCCTGATCGCGGCTCGCCGTTCGGTCACCGGCGCCGCCTCCGGCCTGTCCACCACGGCGGCTCGTACGGTCAGCCTCGCGGTCCTGCTGAACGTTGCGCTGATCGGCGGCATCGCGCTGAACCTCGCGTCGCACCTACACGACTCGGCACCGGCGGTACGGGCGCTCTACGGGGCGTACCTCGGCGCGGTGATGGCTCATTTCGTGATCGACGCAGGGCTGTGGCGGTTGCGCGACGAGTTCCCTCGTGCGTTCCTCCGCGACAGCCTGCCCTACTTGCTGGCCCGACCGCCCGCGATCCGACGCGATTAACCGCGACCCGACGAGATCAGCCGTGGCCGACGCGATTAGCCGCCGCCGCAGCTACCGGCGGCCGAGGAGCCGAACACCGCGCCGCCGAAAATCGCGACCACAACGCCGACGATGACCAGTACGGTCAGCGTGCTCGCGACGACCACGATCCACCGACCACGACGACGAGCCGCGGATGGATCTGGAACGGACGGCGCGACCTGCGCCTGTGCACCCGGCGATGCGGTCGCAAGCTCCGGGTGAGACACGCTCGAAACGTCCGGGTCGATGACTCGGTCCACGATGTGCGCTCCGATCGGGCGACGCGTTGCGACTTGGGTTTGCGCAGTGCTCGTCATTATGACGGCCGGACGCCCGCGACGGATCCGCGAACGTCGAAACAATCGCGGATCGGACAACATCGAGCCGGCGCGCCCTACGGCGACTTTGAGTGTTATGGCTAGGCGGGCGTACGCGGGTGGGTTGTTTGCGGGGGAACCAGCGTTCCGCGTACGCCCGCCTGCCGAGGGCCCGGTCACGCGTCACGCCTGGCCGGAGGCGTGTCGCCGGCGGAGGCTGTGCCGGCGGATCGCGTCGAGCGGGCCGTACGGAGGCTTCGTGCGCGGCACTGGCGGGATGCGCGCCGCCTCCGCATCGGATGGACTCTGATGTCTGGTGGCCGGTAGTCGATGGTCGGATGATGGACGCTATGCGGGCCGACGCGATGTCGATCCGGCTTCCGCGCCGGTCGCTCGATGCGCGAGTCGTGAGGGCGCGATGCGCGGTCGTACGAGGCGCGGATTTGGTCGATTCACGGCCTATTCACGTGTTTGCGGTCGGGGCTTCGGGCAGGAATCCAGTGAACCTCATGAGGCCCTCACACGTCTCAACGTGGGAACATCACGGTAGGCAACGGCTCAGTTACTAGAACGGACGGAATGTGCGACCGCCACTCGGTCGGATGACCGTACGGCCGTCACACCTAGGTGGGAGGCGTCGCAGGTCATGGCCACTGCAGCCGGAGTCGTCGGACGTTCGCGACGGGCGAAAATTGTCCGGGATTCGGCATCCATCTCGACCTTGTTGCACGAGGCATGAAAGACGTGAATTCCGAGCCGCTGGACGCCTACAGCGAAGTGGTGAGCCGCGTGGCCGCCCAACTTCGGCCATCGGTCGCGGCACTGTTCGTACACGGGCCACGCGGTGACGGCGCCGGCTCGGCGGTGGTCTTCACCTCCGACGGCTTTCTTCTCACCAGCGCCCACGTGGTCTCGCGCAGCGGCTCTGGCGAGGCGACGTTCGACGACGGTTCGTCGGCCGCGTTCGACGTCATCGGTGCCGACCCGCTTGCCGATCTCGCGGTGCTGCGCAGCCGCGCGACCGCCGCGCCGCCGGCCAGTCTCGGCGACGCGGACACGCTGAAAATTGGCCAACTCGTCGTGGCGGTCGGCAACCCGATGGGTCTGTCCGGATCGGTCTCGGCCGGCATCGTCAGCGGTCTCGGCCGTTCGATCCCGACGCAGGACGGCCGGTTCGGCCGGCTGATCGACGACGTCATCCAGACCGACGCGGCGTTGAACCCCGGCAACTCCGGCGGCGCGCTCGCCGATTCCAACGGTCGCGTGGTGGGCATCAACACCGCAGTCGCCGGTTACGGTCTCGGCCTCGCCGTACCCATTAATAAGACGACCCGGCAGATCATCTCGGAGCTCACGTCCACCGGCAAGGTCCGACGGGCATGGCTGGGCGTCGCCGGCGTACCCATCCCGCTGCCGCCGGCGCTCGCCGCGCGACTCAAGCAGCGGCACGGCCTGCGTGTGGTGGAGGTGATCCCGGGCAGTCCCGCCGGCACCGCAGGGATCTACCTCAACGACGTGATCGTGTCCGCCGGCGGCAAGCCGGTGGAGACCGTACAGGCGCTGCAACGATTGATGCTCGGCCCGGCGATCGGCCGGCGGCTGCCGATCACCGTGATCCGTCGCGACGCGTTCGTCGATGTCATCGCGGTGCCCGCCGAACTCGCCAACCGCCGCTGACCGCGCGGGCGAGCGAACCGACACCGGCGGCCCGGTACATGCCGAGCACCGCTAGGCGCCCAGGTGCGTGAGCAGGTCCTGGCGGGTGAGAACGCCGCGTGGCTTGCCGTCGACCAGCACCATCGCGGCATCCGCGTGTTCCATCAGCGCCACTGCCTCCGAGACGTGCTGCCCGCCACCGATCATCGGCAGCGGCGGCGCGACGTGCTTGTCGAGCATGTCGTGCAGGTGCGCCTGGCCGGTGAAGAGCGCGTCGAGCAACGCCTTCTCGGAGATCGAGCCGGTCACCTCGCCAGTGACCACAGGCGGCTCCGCCTTGAGTACGGGCAGCTGAGACACACCGTATTCGCGCATGATGTCGATCGCGTCGCGGACCGTCTCCGTCGGGTGCACGTGCACCATCTCCGGCAGCGAGTCGCCCTTCGCGTCGAGCACCTCGGCGACCGTCGCTTCGCCACCGGCCCGGCTGGTGGCCGACGTCATAAAGCCGTAGCGCGCCATCCAGTCGTCGTTGAAGATCTTTGACAGGTATCCGCGACCGCTGTCCGGCAGCAGTACGACCACCACGTCCTCGGGGTCCGCGTCGCGCGCGATCCGGAGCGCGGCGACCGCGGCCATGCCGCACGAACCGCCGACCAGCAGCCCTTCCTCGCGCGCCAGGCGACGAGTCAGCGCGAACGAGTCCTTGTCGGACACCTCGACGATCTCGTCGCAGACCGTCCGGTCGTAGGTCTGCGGCCAGAAGTCTTCGCCGACGCCCTCCACGAGATACGGCCGGCCCGAGCCACCGGAATACACCGAGCCCTCCGGATCCGCGCCGATAACGCGTACCCGACCGTCGGACACCTGCTTGAGGTAGCGGCCGATGCCAGAGATCGTGCCGCCGGTGCCGACACCCGCCACGAAATGCGTGATCCGGCCGTCGGTCTGCGCCCACACCTCCGGGCCGGTCGACTCGTAGTGCGACAGCGGGTTGTTCGGATTCGAATACTGGTCCGGTTTCCAGGCGCTCGGCAGATCGCGCGCCAGCTGGTCGGAGACGCTGTAATAGGAGCGCGGATCCTCCGGCGCCACCGCGGTCGGGCACACCACAACCTCGGCGCCGTACGCCTTGAGCACGTTGCGCTTGTCCTCGGAGACCTTGTCCGGACAGACGAACACGCACCGATAGCCGCGAAGCTGCGCGACGAGTGCCAGGCCGACACCGGTGTTGCCACTGGTCGGCTCCACGATCGTGCCGCCCGGTTGGAGTGCGCCGGACTTCTCGGCCTCCTCGACCATGCGCAGCGCGATGCGATCCTTTACGCTCCCGCCCGGGTTGAAGTATTCGACCTTGGCGAGCACCGTCGCGGCTATGCCGTCCGTCACATTCCGCAGACGTACCAGCGGGGTATTGCCGATCAACTCGACGACGTTGTCGTAGTAGTGCACGTTGGCATTGCCCTTCTGCGCGCTGGCGCGTCCGCGCCGCTGCGGACCCACGTTCAGCCTAACGGCGGCGTGGAAGCCGCAGGTAATCGTGGTACTGCCGCGCTAGCCTCGCCATTGGGGGCACGGTTGCGAGGGGGGTCGCGATGAGTGACGCGGGTGACGCCCTACCGCATCCGTCCGGGCTGACCCGGCGAATCGCCATTGCGACGGCGTACGGTGGCGGCGGTCTCGGCGTGATCGGCGCGCTTGCCGCCGGACTGCTCTACGGCCAGGCCGAGATCGCCCGGCGCAACATCCCGATGGCCCAGTCCCCCGCACCCCGATGCGACGGCCGCTACCGCACGGACTTCACCGGCACCGAGATACGCCTCGCCGTGCTCGGTGACTCCTCCGCCGCGGGGTACGGCGTCGAGCGGGCCCGCGACACGACCGGCGCGCTGCTTGCCGCCGGCATCGCGGAACGCGTGCACCGACCGGTCTATGTACGCTGCCACGCCGCCGTCGGCGCGCTGTCCGCCGCGCTCGACACGCAGGTGCGACGCGCGCTGGAGCACCGGCCGGAGCTGACCATCATCCTGGTCGGCGCAAACGACGTGACCCACCGGGTGCGGCCGTCCCTCGCGGTGCGCCACCTCGCCGCCGCCGTTGCTACGTTGCGCGATGCCGGCTCCGAAGTCGTCGTGTGTACCTGTCCGGACCTGGGCACCATCCGTCCCATTCCGCAGCCGCTGCGCCGACTCGCGCAGCACTGGAGCCGCGACATGGCCGCGGCGCAGACCGTCGCGGCGGTCGCGGCCGGTGCCCGTACGGTGTCGCTCGGCGACCTGCTCGGACCGCAATTCGCGTCGGCGCCGGAGCGCATGTTCGGAGCCGACCGGTTCCACCCGTCGGCGGACGGCTATGCCGCGGCCGTCGCCGCGATCCTGCCGACCGCCGTCGCGGCGCTCACCGCACCCGTCGACGAGCAGCCCGGACTCGCGATTGGCGAGGGCCTGCGGTCCCTGACAAGGGCCGCCGTCGAGGCCGCCGACCGGCCGGGCACCGAGGTCAGTCGCGCCCAGGTCAGTGGCCGCGAGCATGGTCCGGCCGGCCGCTGGGCACAGCTGCGCCGCCGGGTACACCAATTCACCGAACGGCCTCAGGACCCCGCGACCGACGATCCCGCCGTACCCTTGCCTGTGTCCGGAACGGCCGAGTCCGCGCCGGTGGATGGGACGTCGTAGCGGTAGCGCGAGGCGAGTGGGCGGCGAATGGTCATGGGTCTGGCAAGGCGAGCGGGCCGCGCAGCCGCGATCACGGTGGCCGCGGCCGCCGTGGGTAGCGCCGTCACGCTCGTCACGGAGGCGGTCGTCGCACGCGCGCGGCGGTATGGCCGGCCAGACCCGAATCTCGCGATCCGCACGTCGCACGGCGACCCGAATCTTGCGCCGACCCGGCTCGTCCTTCTCGGTGACTCATCGGCGCTCGGCGTGGGCGTCGGCCGCGTGGCGGACACCGTCGGCGGTCGGCTCGCCGAATTGCTCGTTGCCGACGGCTATCGGGTGGAACTGTCGAGCGTCGCGGTGATGGGCTCGCGCAGCGCCGACCTGGCGACGCAGGTGGCGCGCGCGCTGCTCGGTCCGAGCCCGGACGTCGCGGTCATACTCGTTGGCGCCAACGATGCGACGGGACTCCGGAGGCCATTGGACGCGGCTACCGCGCTCGGCGAGGCGGTCGCTCGGCTGTGCGCCGCGGGCGTACCCGTGGTGGTCGGCACCTGCCCGGACCTCGGTGCGTTGCGCGCCATCGCACCGCCACTGCGCCAGCTGCTCGGACTGCTCGGCCGCCGCGTGGCACGAGCGCAAGAAGCGGCGGTACGCGCGGCCGGCGGCGTACCCGTTGACCTCGCAGCACTCACCGGCGCGGTGTTCCGGGCCGACGCCGGCACGCTGAGCGCGGACGGATATCACCCGTCGGCGGACGGGTACCGCGTGTGGGCACATGCGCTGACGCCGGCGGTACGGGACGCGGTCGGCGTCGCGCCGCATAGGTGATGGTGCCCGATCGCGCTGTGCGCGTCGCGGGTTCGCGGCCGTGACGAGTCCGCGTATCGGGCGGTAGCGTTGCGGTATGCCTGAAGCCGTCATCGTCGCCACCGCCCGCTCGCCGATCGGCCGCGCCGCCAAGGGTTCGCTCGTCGACGTCCGCCCCGACGATCTCACTGCCACCATCGTGCAAACCGCGCTCGACAAGGTGCCGGCGCTCGATCCGCACCTCGTCGAAGACCTCTACCTCGGCTGTGGCCTCCCCGGCGGTGAACAAGGCTTCAACATGGCGCGCGTAGTCGCGGTCATGCTCGGCATGGACAAGCTGCCCGGCGCGACGATCACCCGCTACTGCTCCTCCTCGTTGCAGACCACTCGGATGGCGTTCCATGCCATCAAGGCCGGCGAGGGCGATGTGTTCATCTCGGCGGGCGTCGAATGTGTGTCGCGCTATGCACGCGGCAACTCCGACGGACTCCCACCGCAGGCACAGGCGCTTGTCGGTGGCGGCTGGCAGAACCCGAAGTTCGACGACGGCTGGAAGCGTTCCGTCGCCCGAGAAGCGGCCGGTGCACCGATCTGGACCGATCCCCGTGACGAGAGCGAGTTGCCGTACGTCTACCTCGCGATGGGTCAGACCGCGGAGAACCTGGCTCAGATCAAGGGCGTCACCCGCCAGGAGATGGACGAGTTCGGGGTACGCAGCCAGAACAACGCCGAGAAGGCGATCGACGCGGGATTCTGGGCACGCGAGATCACGCCGGTCACGACACCGAGCGGCACCGTGGTCAGCAAGGACGACGGTCCTCGCCCGGGTGTCACGCTGGAGGGCGTCGCCGGACTGAAGCCGGTGTTCCGGCCCGACGGCCGGATCACCGCGGGCAACTGTTGCCCATTGAACGATGGCGCCGCCGCCGTCATCGTCATGTCCGACACGAAGGCGCGCGACCTTGGTATCAAGCCGCTGGCACGCATCGTATCGACGGGCGTGACCGCGCTGTCCCCGGAGATCATGGGCCTAGGCCCGGTCGAGGCGTCTCAGATGGCGCTGCGCCGCGCCGGCATGACAATCGACGACATCGACCTCGTCGAGATCAACGAGGCGTTCGCGGCGCAGGTCATCCCGTCCTATCGCGACCTGAACATCCCGCTTGAGAAGCTGAACGTGATGGGTGGCGCGATCGCGGTCGGCCATCCGTTCGGCATGACCGGCGCTCGCATCACCGGCACGCTGCTGAACGCGCTCGACTGGCACGACAAGACGATCGGCCTCGAGACCATGTGCGTCGGCGGCGGGCAGGGCATGGCGATGGTCGTGGAGCGCCTCTCCTAGACCGCGTTTGCACGCGGGCAGCTTGCTGCGACGGCGACTTCAGTCCCGCTGTCGCGTGAATCGTGTGCCGTGCGGGGATTGCCAGACGAGTACGCCGGGTTCGGGTTGTGTCACCCGCCAGCCGCCGTCGTGTTTGAGCCGATGATGATGCCGGCACAGTAGTGCGAGGTTGTCGTGCGTCGTGCCGCCGCCGATGGCGTGG
>DATFRR010000016.1:0-16910 GCA_035263025.1 Micromonosporaceae bacterium | reverse complement strand
TGATGTGCTCGGCATGTTTACCGCCGAGGTCCGCTTCTATCGCGAGATCGCGCCGGTCATCAGCCTACGCGTGCCGGCCTGCTACCGCGCCGAGGACAGCGAGGACGGCACCCTTTTGGTGCTCGAGGATCTCTCCGACTGGACCCCGGGCGCCGATCCGGTGGCCTACGCGACGATCCTTCGCGACATGCACGCGCGCTGGTCGGGGTTGGCCTCGCGACAGTGGCCGTGGCTGCGGCCGATCGGTGCGGGAGAAGCCGAGGTCGCGGCGCTATACGCCGACGTGTGGCCGTCGCTGTCCGAGCATCCCGGGCTTTCAAAGCGGGTACGGGAGATCGGCGTACGCCTCCTCGCGGGTCTGCCCGCCCGGCCGGCCGCTCGGCCGACTACGTTGTGCCACGGCGACGCCTCGATGCGAAACACACGGACCAGCGATAGCGGCGAGATCGTGCTGCTGGACTGGGAGGACGTCACGGCCGGATACGGCATCGACGACCTCGCCTGGTTACTGGTGTCCTCGGTGGCGCCGGAACGATGGGACGAAACGATCGACGCGTACGGCACGAGCGACGGCCTAGATCACGCATGGCCGGACGCCATCCAGCAGGGGCTGCTGTCACTTTCCGACGACCCCTTCGGTCCGGAGGCGGACGCTTGGTGCGCGCGTCTGGCCGAGGCGGCGCGCCGGCTCTGAACGCGCGGGCTCAGGCTCATGCTCGGGCGGGCAGTCGTAGCTCCAGCTCGAGCCAGTGCGCGAGATCCGTGATTTCGCGGTGCACGGCGGCGCTCATCGTCTTGGTGAACGTCACGTCCTGATGAATCGCGTCGACCCGCAAGACGCCCGCCTTCAGATCGGCGGTCGCGTCGAGCTTGCCGACAAACGCGTCGCCGTAGAGGATCGGCAGCGCGTAGTAGCCCCATCGACGCTGTGACTTGGGCTTGAACATCTCGAGCGCGTAGTCGAACTCGAAGATCTCGGTGGTGCGCTTCCGGTCGTATACCAGGCGGTCCAACGGCGACAGCAAGGCCGCGCGGCCGGCGAACGGTTGGCCAAGCTGCGCAGGGTCGACGCGCCACGTGCCGCGGACACCGTCGACAACCGCCGGTTCGCCGACCTCGCCAACGTCGGCCGGCTCCACCGGGCACGCCGGTCCCTTGGCGCGCGCGATGCCGAGCGCGCGCAATCGCCGTTCATTGCGTACGCGCAAAGCCTCGTCCGCCGGGATCACCGGGCCATCCGGGTAGACCCGCGACGCCAGGTCCCACAGCCGGTCGCGACCGTCACGGCCGGCGACCGCGATCTCGCCCCGCTCCGCCATCATCTCGAGCAGCATGGTGAGGTTGCGGTTGTTGTTCCAGCCGCTCGACCGCCACGGTACGTCGCACGTGTCGGGCAACTCCCGTGCCGGCAACGGCCCGTCGCTGCGCAGCAGAGACAGGACATCGCGACGGCATCCGTCGTTCGCCTTCACCCACCTGAGCTGAGCCTGCAGGTACGGCCGCGCGTCGGTGTGCCCGGGCCAGTCGGCCATGTCTGCTCGATAGAGCGCGAGATCCTCGCCAGGCCGGACCATGCCTTGCAGTTCGACAAGTGCGCGTGCGTCCAGCGCGTCGTCAAGATCGGCCGGCGAGTACGACGAGCCAAGGCGGCTCCACAGCACGAGATCCGCGCTCGGCGCCACGGAGGCGGTCAAGTCGATCTGCAGCATCGTCAGGTGTCGTACGACGTCGAGCAGACCCGTCGGCCGGGACTTGTCCAGCAACTGTGCGCGGATCGCGATGCGGCGCGCATCGGTCGCAGACAGCTGATGGACGGTCACCATTCGAGGTTAGGCCACTGGTCCGACCGTACGGCGGGCGTGGCGGACCACCGGTTGAATGTGTTAGGCACGAACCGTGTCGGAGAACGATGTCGTCGTGGTACCCGCGAACGAGGCGAGCTGGGACGACCTGCAGGCGGTGTTCGGGCGTGGCGGCGCGGCGAAGTGCCAGTGCCAGCGGATCAAGCTCGGCGACCACGACTGGTACCGGATGCCCGTCGAGGAGCGGTCGCACCGGCTCCGCGAGGAGACCGACTGCGGCCACCCGGATTCGGATGGCACGAGCGGCCTGGTCGCGTATCTGGACGGGGAGCCGGTCGGCTGGGTCGCCGTCGAGCCGCGGGCGAACTATCGGCGGCTGCGAGGGTCGTCGGTGCCGTGGACCGGCCGATTCGAGGACCCGGACGATCCGGACGTCTGGGCGATTGTCTGCTTCGCGATCCGGCCCGGCTACCGGCAACAGCACCTGACCCGACCGCTCGCGACGGCAGCCGTTGAGTACGCACGAGCGCACGGCGCGAAGGCCGTCGAGGGATATCCGATGGTTCCCAGGTCAGGGCAGAACGTGTCGTGGGGCGAGATGAACGTCGGGTCCCGCAACACGTTCGCCGCTGCCGGGCTCCGCGAGGTCAGCCATCCGACCACTCGCCGCCTCGTGATGCGAGTCGACTTCGACTAACCCGGCCGTCAGTGACCGGCGAGCACGGGTGCCTACGATGGCTGACTGACCGTCGGCGGCACGTAACCGTTGCGCCGGAGCGTTTCCATGTCGAAGATCTCGTACGTCGTGCGCAGCGATTGCGGTGGCCTTGGCCAGTTGTGTTCGTCGAGCCATTCTGGCGTTCGCACGGCTCGTCGCAGATCTGCTGGCGTCCGAAGTCGAGATACGAGGCAGAGTCGGCCGCCACCTGCGGCGGTGACGACGCCGGAGCCGCCGAGGTCGCCGGCGAACCACAACTGGAGCCGCACGTCCCGAGGCGTACGGCCGGACGACGGCGTACGCATGGCCGCCTGCTCACCGGTCGCCGGGTCGCGCAGCACGATGTTCGCCGCATCACTCCGCGACCGGTACGTCGAGCAGACACCGTCCACCGGTCGCCACGCATGCGTACGCAACGCTGAGCGGATGTCGGCGTACCGCATGGTCAATCGAACCGTGGCGACGACCGACGCGATCAGCCCTAGCGAGCTCAGTGCCTGGACTCCGGCGAATTCGTCGGTGGACCCGCTGCTTTCGAGCACAGCGGTCGTCACAATCACGGCCAGCAGGACGACCGCGATGATCGCGACGACTCGAAGGGCGCGAGTCTGCTGGCGAAATGCCTGTCGCACCGCAGGCTGGTCGAACGCCGGACCGCTCGGCGGAAGAGGGGATCCCGTTTGCACGTCGACAACGTAGCGCGCGGACGCCACGGTCGATGAGGCCACCGAGAGCTCCAGCGATCGCGACGAACAGCGAACCAGCGACGGCCCACGGCAGCTGCGCGGTAAACGACGTCGACGACTGCGCAAACAATGGCTCGGCTGCGATTCCGGCTAATGCACCGAGAAGCGTGATCCCCCACAACAGCAGCACGAGCGACCAGCCGTTTCGAGCACGTAGCCAACGAATCACGCGACCATCA
This sequence comes from Micromonosporaceae bacterium, assembly GCA_035263025.1. Lineage (GTDB taxonomy): Bacteria > Actinomycetota > Actinomycetes > Mycobacteriales > Micromonosporaceae > DASQPR01. Next base: position 13,465 of record DATFRR010000016.1, on the reverse strand, counting down.
TGTGTACCTGTCGGATCGGTCGCAAGCCGCGCACTACCTTGCCGCGCGGGTCGCCCACAACGAAACGATTGCGATTGCATCGCCGCGCCACCGACGGCGCAACAATGACGCATGACTATTCGGGGATGGTCTGCGCTCCGCCTGGTGAGCGCTCTGTGTCTGGTGGTCGCCACCGCGGCCTGTACGTCTTCAGCCAAGAGCGCGAGTCCCGCAACGTCCGGGACAATCACCTCGCGCGCAATCAGGTCGACCCCGCCCAGCCCCTCGTCAACCGCGGACATGGAGTCGAGCTGTTCGTTCAAGCTCACCAAGGGCGACCTTCCGGTCTGGGCCCGCGCGGGATTCAGCCCGCCGTTCGACGCCACGCCCTTCGTGACGAGCAAGCATGGTGACCTGGTCGGCGTGCTCTTCAGCTATCCAATGAAATCGCCAGGCCAGAACAAGATCCTCTGGGTATCGCAGGGGCACGCGGGCCAGATGGACATTGCCGCCCAGCTTGTCGGCACTTCGCAGGTGGTGGACGTCGGTTTCGTCGACGTCGGTCCGTCCTACGTAAACATGCCGACGCCCGGCTGCTGGCACCTCACGCTCGACGGGGTCGGGTGGACTGACACCATCGATCTCGCCTACAACTAGTGCCGATCCGGAAAGGTTTAGGCCGGCTGAGCGGCAAGATGACCCGGCGCGGTCAGTCGTCGATTGCCTGATAGACGGCGGTGAAGAAGTCGTGCCACATGGGCAGCGTCTGGTCGCCCATGTGCGCCCGCTGCATGATGAAGATCGTCGTCAGGTCCTCGACGGGGTCGTTGTACCACGCGGTGCCGTAGAAGCCGGACCAGCCGTACGTCCCGACCGAAGGTCCGAGATCCGTGCGGCGGCTGCGGACCGACATCCCAAAACCAAAGCCGATGTTGTCGAAATATCCCGGCCAGAACCCGGAGACCGCCTTCTGTGCCGCGGTCAGGCGGTCGCTGGTCATCAGCGTCACCGACGGTCGTGAGAGCACCCGCTCTCCCCGGTGCGTGCCGCCCTTGAGCAGAGCTGTGGCGAAGGCGAGGTAGTCGTCGGCGGTCGAGACGATGCCGCCGCCGCCCGACTCGAACGCCGGTGGCCGGCTCCAGAACCCGTCGGGCCCGTCTTCAACGACCGGCTCACCCGTGTCGCCATTGTCGCGCTCGTACGCCGTTGCCAACCGGTCGATGCTCTCGCCGTCCACGCTGAAGGCGGTGTCCTTCATCCCGAGCGGATCGCAGACCCGCTCGCGCAGGGCATCCCCGAACGACTTGCCGGTAGCACGGGCGATGAGCACAGCCGTCACGTTGGCCGCGGTGTGATACATCCACCGCTCACCCGGCTGGTACACAAGGGGAAGCGCGCCGAGCCCGCGGATCCATTCGTCATGGGACGGCGCAGCGAGTGCGTCGAGCGCGTCGGCGATCGGCACCGGACCCGACTCGGTGGACACCATGCCGGTGCCGACCGTATACGTCAGCAGATCTCGCAGCGTTATCGCGCGTTTCGCCGGGACGGTGTGTTCGAGCGGCCCGTCAGGATCGGCGAGCACGGTCATGTTTGACAACTCCGGGAGAAGCTCGTCGACCGGGTCGTCGAGGCGCAGGGTGCCATCCTCGAGGAGGGTCATCGCACACGCGGACACGATCGGCTTCGTCATCGATCCCATCCGGCAGATCGTGTCGGGCGCCATCGGCGTCTTCGACCCAGCGCCCTCGAACGCGAGAGTGCCCGCTGCTTCGATGTGTACGTCACCGTGGCGGGCGAGGACGGCGATCACACCCGGGACGAAGCCGGAGTCGACGTGACGCTCAACCAGGTCTCGCACCCGAACCAGTCGTGTCGCGGAAAAGCCACCGACAGCCACCTGTTCCTCCTCGTCCAATCCGATCGCAACTCGGTCCGATCGCAAGTCACGTCCGATCGCAAGTTACGCCGTGCGCGACGGCGACACGTTCCGCGACGACGTTGACGAGACGAATGCGGGAACCGGCGCCGTGGCGAGAATTACCGCACACCGGTACGACACTGCACCGCCGACCGCGTTGCCAGGCGGCACGATCGATACGCGACTCACTCAACAACGAACCGCACCGGCCAACGACCGATGCGGTTCAGCCTCCAGATCAAGACGTGGAGACGAGGGGAATCGAACCCCTAACCCCCGCCTTGCAAAGGCGGTGCTCTGCCAATTGAGCTACGTCCCCGTTACCCCGCGCTACCGCAGGTCGGGCGACGTCGTCGCTTCGTGCCACAGTGCGCGTTCGTCCTTGGCGACCTTGACCTTGCGGGCAAGCAACGCTGCTCCGCCGATGATCCCGACGATCATCAGAAGCCTCTTGAACATGGCCGACCCCCTCGGTGCCGAAACCCGCAACCCGACGCACCACTCGTACGCTCGGACAGTGGTGGGGCTAGATGGAATCGAACCATCGACCTCAGAGTTATCAGCTCTGCGCTCTAACCGACTGAGCTATAGCCCCGCGCGCGACGAGCAAGATTAGCGCACGCCCGAGGGTAGGCCAATCTGGGGGTTCGCGCCGCTTCGTTTCGGCAGACGTACGCCCGGCGCCGGTCTTTCACGACACCGGGCGTAGCACGAACCTAGGTCACTCGCGCTCGGAGAGGGTCACCTCGATGCCGCCGACGAGGTCTGCGCAGACGTTGTAGACGAACGCGCCGAGCGTCGAAAGCGCCGTGAACAGCACTACGCCCACGAGCCCCAGACCACCGGCACCGCCGATCACTACGCCGGCCGTGACCTTCACGTCCTTGCTGTTCTGCGTGATGGTCGCAAGCGCGCTGTTGACATGCGAGAACACGTCCATCTGGTCGAGCGCGAGATAGAGCACCGATGTGGCCACGATCAGCACGAAGAACATCACGAACGACACGGCGAACGAGAACTTCATGACCGACCATGGATCGACACGCTTAACGAACAGGCGTGCGCGACGAGGACCGCGACCCGCCGCGGCAGACACCGTGGTCCGCGCCGACCGCACTGCCTCGGCGACACGACCCGCGCTCCCGGTCGCTGGTGCCGTTCCGACCGGCGCCATGCCGGCCGGCCGTTGCGGTCGATTCGGCGTACCCACGGGTCGGGTTTGGGTTCCGCCGCCAACGGCGCCGCCGCCAGACGTTGGTGGGGCGGTGCCGGTCCGCGCTGCGGATCCCATCGCGGCGCTCGGACCAGCGTTGCCGCTCGGTCCAGTGGTGCCGGTCGCCGGCGGCGCGGAAGTCATGACGCTCGCGACACCGGCCCGCCCAGTCGCCGCGCCGCCCGTCCGTGCCGGGGCCGTCGTCTGCGGCCGGTCGGTGCGACCAGCGTCGTGCGACTCCGCCGCGTCATCCGCGGCGTGACCCTTGTCGGCGGGTACGGTGGCTCGGCCGACCGCGGCGCGTTCAGCGGCGGCCTCGGCCGCCTCATCTCGCTCGACGCGGTCCATCGAAGTCCCCGCAGCCCCCGATGTCGCCTGTGTCTCCGTCATGAAACGTCCTGTTCGTCAGGCTCGTCGGCATTGCGCGCAATGGCAACGAGGGTTACGCCCTCCGGGAGGTCCATCAGCTTGACCCCCATTGTGTTCCGGTCTCGCGTGCGGCGCACTGGCTTCACCGGAGTTCGAATAACGCCGCCGTTGGAGGTTATCGCGAACAGCTCGTCTTCCGGGCTGATAACAACAGCTCCGACCAGGCCACCTCGCCGTTCAGTGATCTTCGCGGTCAGTACACCCTTGCCGCCGCGCCCTTGCACAGGGTACTCGTCGATTGGCGTCCGCTTTGCGTATCCGCCACCCGTCGCGACCAGCACATCCATGTCATCCCGGACGACCTCCATGGCGAGCAGCTCATCACCCTCGGTGAAGCGCATGCCGATCACTCCGGACGTCGCGCGGCCCATCGGGCGGAGCGCGTCATCGGTTGCATTGAAACGGATCGCCTGCGCGTGCTTGGACACGAGCAGCAGGTCGTCCGCGGCCGCGATGAGCGCCGCGCCGACCAACTCGTCGTCGCCGCGGAGGTTGATCGCAATAATCCCGCCGGTGCGGTTCGAGTCGAACTCGACGAGACGGGTCTTCTTGACAAGGCCCTCCTTCGTCGCCAGCACCAGGTAGGGTGCCGCCTCGTAGTCGCGGATCTGGATGACCTGAGCGATCTGCTCGTCGGGCTGGAACGCGAGCAGATTCGCCACATGCTGACCACGCGCCACCCGGCTGGCCTCGGGCAGCTCGTACGCCTTCGCACGATAGACGCGACCCTTGTTCGTGAAGAACAGGATCCAGTCGTGCGTGGAGCACACGAAGAAGTGGCTCACGATGTCGTCCTGCCGGAGCGTGGTGCCGCTGATTCCCTTGCCGCCGCGCTTCTGTGAGCGGTAGAGGTCGGCCTTCGTACGCTTGGCGTACCCCGTCCGCGTGATCGTTACAACAACGTCCTCGCGAGCAATGAGGTCCTCCATGGAGACCTCGCCGTCGAACGGCACGATCTTGGTCCGGCGATCGTCACCGTACCGCTCGACGACCGCGGTCAGCTCGTCGCTGATGATCTTCCGCTGCCGTTCCGGCTTCGCGAGAATGTCCCGCAGATCCGTGATCTCGATCTCGAGCTCGGCGAGCTGGTCGATGATGCGCTGGCGCTCCAACGCGGCGAGTCGGCGCAGCTGCATGTCGAGGATCGCGTCGGCCTGGTCACTGTCCACGTCCAGCAGTTGGATCAGGCCGGTCTTCGCCTCCTCCGCGCTCGGCGCGCGCCGGATCAGCGCGATGACCTCGTCCAGCAGGTCCAGTGCCTTGGCGAGACCACGCAGGATGTGCGCGCGCTTTTCCGCCTGCCGCAGCCGATAGGCGGTCCGGCGGACGATGACCTCGATCTGGTGTGCGACGTAGAAGCGCAGGAACTGGGCGAGGTTCAGGGTGCGCGGTACGCCGTCGACGAGCGCCAGCATGTTGGCGCCGAACGTGTCCTGTAGCTGCGTGTGCTTGTACAGATTGTTCAGCACGACCTTGGCCACCGCGTCGCGCTTGAGCACGAACACGAGGCGCATACCGGTGCGGCCGGACGACTCGTCTCGGATGTCCGCGACGCCGCTGAGCTTGCCCTCCTTGACGAGTTCAGCGATCCGCTCCGCGAGGTTGTCCGGGTTGACCTGATAGGGCAGCTCGGTGGCGACGAGGCACGGCCGGCCGCGGCGGTCCTCCTCGACCTCGATGACCGCGCGCATGCGGATCGAGCCGCGCCCGGTGCGGTACGCCTCCTTGATCGCGTTGGTACCCACGATCAACCCGGCCGTGGGGAAGTCCGGTCCCTTCACGATGTCGAGCAACGCGTCCAGCGTCGTTGCCTCGTCGGCATCCCAGTGCTCGAGGCACCAGTGCACGCCGGCCGCGATCTCGCGGAGGTTGTGCGGCGGGATGCGGGTCGCCATGCCGACCGCGATGCCCTCTGAGCCGTTGACCAACAGGTTCGGGAACCGGGCCGGCAGGATGGTCGGCTCGGTCGAACGGTTGTCGTAGTTCGGGATGAAGTCGACCGTGTCCTCGCTGATGTCGCGCAACATCTCCATCGCGAGCGCGTCGAGCCGGCACTCTGTGTTGTGGCTGACGAAGCCGTTCGAGATGTACGCGTGGTCGTCGGTATCCACCCGCAGGCTGTAGACCGCCTGCTCACCGGCTGGCGCGACGTCCGCGACCTCGGCGTAGTAGAAGCGGCCGTCCACCAACGGCTCGACGATGTCGCGCACCGCACGGTCGTCGATGTGCGCGAGGATGTCGCCCCGGTCCGACTCCCACCGCGCGGTCCGATCAACGTTGTGCCGCTCGAGCCACCGGCGGTTGATGTCGGCGGCGGAATGGCCGGGGGCCGCGCCGGCGGGCGCCGCCACGCGAGCCGCGTCCCGGACGAAGTCAGCAATGAACGGGATCCGGTCGCCGCCCAGCGCGGCGGATCTCTCCGGCAATGCCGCCAAGATCGCGTCGAGCTTGGCTTGCTTGGTCCCGAGGAAACCAACGGTGCGCGCGAACGTCCGCGCGTCGCGCCGGTTCGTGATGACGACCTTGATTTCACCGTTGGCGTAGGCGCACTGCTTGGCAATCACACCGAACTCGAGCAGGAGTTGCTGGACCTCGCTGGCGAGGCGGGGGCTGCGCGTCGAGTACGACACCTGGACCGCATGGCGAGGCAGCGCCGAGCAGGATCCGTCACCCTCGAACAGCGCCCGGAGGAACACCCGCTTCACCTCGGGCGCCGACCGCCAGACGAATCGCGGCACGAACTTCTCCTTGCTGCGTACGCCGACCAGCTCACCAATCAGTGAACGCCGCAGGTGTGCGATGTTGTGTACGTCAAGCTCGAAGAGCGTGCTGCCGGAGGCGATGACGCGGGTCGACACGTAGCGGCGACCGCCGATCACGACGTCGTACGCGGCGAGGACTCGCTCGAAGAACGCTGGGTCAGCGTTGTTGAAGCCGGCCCGCGTCCGGCTCACCCGGCCATCGCGAGTCCGGCTGGGCAAGCCCTCGCTTGCCCAGCCCTCGCTCACCCAGGCGCCGGCGAGCAGCGCGGCCTCAGTCAACTCCAGCGACGGCACGCCGACCTCGTCGGCGACCACGCGCGACAAGACCACATGGTCCCCGGTCGCGACCTCGCCGAGCAGCTTCCAGAGAAGCGTCGGAGCGCCTCCGACGCTGACGAGACACAGCACCGGGTGGTTGTGCGTACCAGTGAGTTGGTAGCCCTCGCGCGTGCGCAGCCGCACTGTCGGGTGCGTGCCGGAATGGAACAGGCGCGTCGCACGGACCAGATCACCGTTGCGGTCCCGAACCTTGAGCTCGATCTCGTTGTCCGAGTTCGGCGAGGCGTTGGCGACGATGTCGCCGATGCGCAGCGTGCCGTCTGCGGTCCGGATCAGCGCATCGGCCGTCACGCAGTAGCGCATGGCCGCAGCTGGGTCGTTGCCCGGTGAGCCGAAGTTGCCGCTGCCGTCGATCAGCGGATAGCGCAGTGACCAGGGCTGCGCCATGCGTACGAGGGTGTCGTAAATGGCGCTGTCACCGTGCGGGTGGTAGTTGCTCATCACGTCGCCGACGACGCGGGCGCACTTCACGTAGCCACGGTCGGGTCGGTAGCCGCCGTCGTACATGGCGTACAAGATCTTGCGGTGTACCGGCTTGAGCCCGTCCCGTACGTCCGGCAACGCGCGGGACATGATGACGCTCATCGCATAGTCGAGGAACGACCGTTGCATCTCGACCTCGAGCCCGACCGGCTCGATGCCGCCACCGACGTGACCACCCTCGACGTCGGTCGGGTCGACGGGTTCGCCGGCGTCCTCGCCGTCGGGACCCTCGTCGTCCTCCGCTGACTCACCGAGGGCGTCGCCGACGACATCGTCGCGTCTGGGCGACTCGTCGTCAGGGCGCTCGTCGTCGGGATAGTTGTCGTCGTCGATGTTCGCCACGGGCTTCCCTTATTCGGTCTGGACGATCTAGTCGGTCGAGCGGTCTAGTCGCATCGGAGTGGTCTAGTCGCGTGTCGCTTCGGTGCGCCGTGCTCGTTGCGTTCGGTGGCGCGTCGGCAATGGGCTCGTGGTGAGCAGTCCAGGCCGGACGCGCTCGGCGATGGACACCGCCGTTCACGTCCGGCCGGGACGCGTCAGATGTCGAGGAACCGGACGTCCTTCGCGTTGCGTTGGATGAACGACCGGCGGGCCTCCACGTCCTCACCCATCAAGACGCTGAACAACTCGTCCGCGGTGGCCGCGTCGTCCAATGTGACCTGCAGCAGCGTGCGCGTTGCCGGGTTCATCGTGGTCTCCCAGAGCTCCGGGTAGTTCATCTCGCCCAGACCCTTGTTGCGCTGGATGTCGGGGACGGCTCGGGGGTTGCGCTCCTGGCGCAGCGCGACGAGACCGTCGCGCTCGCGGTCGGAATACGCGTATTGGATGTCGTCGCCCTTCCGATTCCACTTGATCTTGTAGAGCGGCGGCTGCGCCAAGTAAACGTAGCCAAGCTCGACAAGCGGCCGCATAAACCGGAACAGCAGGGTGAGCAGCAACGTCGTGATGTGCTGACCGTCGACGTCCGCATCGGCCATCAGCACGATCTTGTGATAGCGCAGCTTGTCGATGTCGAACTCGTCGTGGATTCCGGTGCCGAGCGCGGTGATGAGCGCCTGAACCTCGTTGTTCTTGAGGACCTTGTCGATGCGGGCCTTCTCGACGTTGAGGATCTTGCCGCGGATCGGGAGGATCGCCTGGGTGCGCGGATCGCGACCCTGCTTCGCCGAGCCGCCGGCCGAGTCGCCCTCGACGATGAAAATTTCGCTGACCGTCGGGTCGGTCGACTGGCAGTCGGCGAGTTTGCCGGGCATGGTGCCGGACTCCAGCAGTGACTTACGTCGAGCGAGCCGACGTGCGGTCGCGGCCGCCATCCGGGCGCGCGCCGCCGACGATGCCTTCGTGATGATGACGCGCGCCTCGGCCGGGTTGCGGTCGAACCAGTCCTCCAGCCACTCGTTGCACGCCTTCTGGACGAAGCTCTTCATGGCCGTGTTGCCGAGCTTCGTCTTTGTCTGGCCCTCGAACTGCGGGTTCGCAAGCTTGACCGAGATGATCGCGGCCAAGCCCTCCCGGATGTCCTCGCCGGTCAGCCGGTCGTCGCCCTTGAGCAACTTCTTGTCCTGGCCGTACTTGTTGACGACGTAGGTCAACGCGGCGCGGAAGCCCTCTTCGTGCGTACCACCTTCGTGCGTGTTGATGGTGTTCGCGAATGTGTAGACGCTCTCGCCGTACGACTCGTTCCACTGCATCGCGATCTCGGCAGCCATGTCGGTCGTCTCGGACGTGAACTCGACGACGGACTTGTGGATCGGCGTCTTGGTCTGGTTCAGATGGCGTACGAAGTCGGCGATGCCGCCCTTATACATAAAGGTCACGGTGCGCGGTTCGGCGTCGCCGGTTTCACTGGCGCGCTCGTCGGTCAGCGTGATGGACAAGCCCCGGTTGAGGAACGCCATCTCCTGCAGTCGCCGGTAAATGGTCTCGAAGCTGAACGTGGTCGTTTCGAAGATCCTCGCGTCCGGCCAGAACGCGACGGTGGTGCCGGTCTTCTTCGTAGCTGCCCCGCGGTTCAGCGGGCCCGGCTTTCCGTTGGTGTACTCCTGGGTCCACACGTACCCGTCCTTCAGGATCTCCACATTGACCCGCACGGACAGCGCGTTGACCACGGAGATGCCGACGCCGTGCAGGCCGCCAGAGACCGCGTATGCCTTTCGGTCGAACTTGCCGCCGGCGTGCAGCATGGTCAGCGCCATCTGGACACCGGGCATCTTCGTCTTCGGGTTGATGTCGACCGGGATGCCGCGGCCGTTGTCGACGACACGTACGCCGCCGTCGGCGAGCAAGGTCACCACGATCTTGTCGCAGTAACCGGCCAGCGCCTCGTCGACGGCGTTGTCCACAACCTCGGTGACGAGGTGATGGAGGCCGCGCTCACCGGTCGAACCGATATACATGCCGGGTCGCTTGCGGACCGCCTCGAGTCCTTCGAGCGCGGTGATGGAACTCGCGTTGTAGTCATCCGCACGCTTGGGCGATGCCACGCTTCGTCGCTTTCTCACATGGATCACGCCGGGGCGTGCCACGCGGGGTCGGCGCGGGCCGGCCGGCGTTGCCGCCAGGCGGCCCACGGTGATCATGTTCGCACCACTACCGTGGGTAGGTCGGAATCCCCGATGCCCGATTTCGGCTACTTAGCACTCGCAGGTCTCGCTCTTCGGTTTGGTGCAGTCGGACGGCGCGGTAGGACGGCAAGACTGCTTGCGATCGGCCCGCGGAGGCTTCCTCACCAATCCTACTGTGCCGAGACGGTAGAACGCGTGCAGGAGCCTCTGTACTTGCCGTAGCCGCCCGAAATTCCCCGTCCGCAAATCCCCCCATGCGTGGCGGGGGTCGCGGCGGGGCCCGCGCCGATGAGTAGCTTTAGCCGCGAGGCGCCATGAACATCGCGAGGAGGCTAGGCGGCGTGTTGCTCGGCCGAATCCGCGCGGCTCCGTCGTCGGGCGAGCGCCGGTCGGTCGGTTAAGACCCGAGATCTACCCGGCAGATTCAGGGTCCGTGGGTCCTAAACGCCGAACAGATCCGCTGGTACGGAACGTGCCGCACTGGTACCAACCGGATGACCGGTGAGCCTGACGAAGACGTGCCGAGCGTGATCGACAACCCGGTTGCGCGATCAGATCTTCGCGAAGTGTCTCTTCGGGGGTCGCGTCACGACTCGCCGGTGATTTAGGGTCCCTCGACTGGATCAAGCCTCGCCGATGGAGAGGTGAGTCTGAGATGGGACTCGACAACGTCGCCGTCGTGTGGCCGCGGACGGGTCGCTTCTACGAGCCGGTGGCGCCGGCCGCGTTCGTCGACTTCGACGGGCTCGCCGACCAGATACCGAATGCGCCCGGCCCGGCGATGGCCCTTGCCGACCACATCGCGCTGAGCGGCACCGCGCGGGTGACCGCGTACACCGAGGTCGTCGACCTGCTGCTCGGTCTCGATGGTGTGCTGTACGCGACCGACGCGGCCGCCGAGGACGAGGATCCGGTGATCGATCCCGACGGGTGCGCATGGATCGCTGGCGGGCTCGAGCGTTTCATCGAGGCCCACCGCGAACTCGGCGAGGACGTCACGTTCGAATCGGTGGCTGACGTCATGCGCGTGACGATCTCGACCGGCCGGCTCGCCGAACAACAGTTGCGCTGGCTGGACAACAAGCTCGCCCAGCTGAAGGACGAGAACGGCGACGCACCCGCATGGAACTTCACGCGCACCGAACTTCTCGTGCTGGCCAGGTTCTTCCGCCGCTGCGCCGACCGCGGCTTTGCGGTGTACGCCGACTACTGACCCGGTGCGTCGACCGGTCGCGGGTACGCAGGAGAATGCAGGTCGTGACCGACCCGCCGGAACCGATGACGCCGCGTGCCGCGCTGGACCTGTTGATCGAGGGGAACCACCGATTCGTCGGTGGCCGCCGCGAGCACCCGAACCAGGACGCCGACTGGCGAGCCGCCGTCGCACCCGAGCAGCGGCCGTTCGCCGTACTGTTCGGCTGCTCCGACTCCCGGCTGGCGGCGGAGATCATCTTCGATCGCGGGCTCGGCGACCTCTTCGTGGTGCGCACCGCGGGCCACGTCGTCGGCCCGGAGGTGATGGGCAGCATCGAATACGGTGTCGCGGTGCTCGACGTGCCGCTGATCGCGGTGCTCGGTCATGACTCCTGTGGCGCGGTCGACGCCGCGCTGCGCGCCGCGCGCGACGGGCAGATGCCCCGTGGTGCGATCCGCAGCGTGGTGGAGCGGGTGCTGCCAAGCGTGCTGGCCGCCGGTGGTGCTGGGTCCGATCCGGCCGCCGCCGAGGCGGAACATGTCAGGTTCACCGTCAACCTGCTCGCCAACGAGTCGGCCACCATCGGATCGCAAATCGTGGATGGACGGTGCGCCGTGGTCGGCTTGTCGTACCAACTCGCCGACGGCGGCGTACGCCTGATCGCGGCGCGTGGCCTGCCGCCCGACGACGGCCGATAGCCAACGCCGAGCCAACGCCGAGGCGGCGCCGCGCGGCCAAGCGAGCGAGCGGGCGAGTGGTGGCGCGGGCAGAGCGCCGCCCGACGCGGCGAGCGGTGGCGTGGCCTATCCGTACGTGTCTCGTGGCCCGCGGCCGGCGACCCGCCGCGGACCGCGCGACCATGACGGCGCGGCCGGTCCGTGGATCCGCATCCGCACGACGACGTTCGGGCCGACCTCCGCCGCGATTTGCACGAGCAGCTTGCTGGCGAGCAGCCGGAGTTGGGTCGCCCAGGCCGTCGACTCGGCCTCCACGGTGAGTTCGCGATCGACGAGCTTCACCGGCCGGCAATGCGAGGCGACGTCCGAGCCGACGACGCGTTCCCACGCGCCGAAGACCGAACCTTCGGCGACCGATTGCTGCCAGCCGCGCACTTTGACCAAGCGCGCGAGAACGTCGCCGAACGCCTGTGGATCGCGTGGATCGGGACCCGGGCCGGAGTAGCCGCGCGGTCGCGCTCGCCGGCCGCTACGCCCGGACCGACGCGGCGCCGCCTCGCGTTTGACCTTTGCGGCATCGAGCACGGCACGGGCCAGTTCCGGGCCGCGTTGCTCTGGTCTGCCAGGCGTGCCGTCAGGCGTTCCGTCCGGCTCGCTAGCCGTGTCGCGTTTATTCCGCACGGCGCACACCTCCCTCGAGGACCGTGAAACGTACCCCGTCCAAGCTGTCCGGAACGTCGTCCGCGACTGCGCACGTGACCACCAGCTGGCTTGCTCCGCCGACCAACTCCGCCAGCCGGTCGCGCCGCCCGGCGTCCAGCTCGGCGAACACATCGTCGAGCACGAGCACCGGTTCGATGCCCTCCGCGCGTAGCAGGTCGTAGCCGGCCAGGCGCATTGCCAACGCGAACGACCACGACTCTCCGTGACTCGCGTACCCCTTCGCGGGAAGGTCGCCGAGCGCCAGCGCCAGGTCGTCGCGATGCGGCCCGACAAGTGTCGTACCCCGGTCGATCTCCTCCTTACGCGCGGCGGTCAGTGCGTCGGCGAGCAGCTGTACGAGTGTCGGTCGGTCGGTCGGCAACGGTCGATCGCTCTGCTCCGCTGCGGTGGCAAGCGACGTCCGGTACGCCATGGTTGCCGCCCCGCTTGCCGCGCTGACCGCCTCGTACGCCTTGGCCACGTACGGCGCGAGCTCCGCACAGAGTTCCAGGCGCGCACCGAGCAACTCGGCACCGTGCTCGGCGAGATGGGTGTCCCAGACCGTGAGCGTGGACAGATCACGGTCGCCGGCGCCGGTCTTGCGCGCCAGGTACGCCGTGCGCAGCAACGCGTTGCGCTGTTTGAGGACACGGTCGTAGTCGGCTCGTACCCCGGCAAACCGTGGCCGTCTCGCCACCAACAGCTCGTCGAGGTAGCGCCGCCGCTCGGCCGGCTCGCCGCGGATCAACGAGAGATCCTCCGGCGCGAACGACACGAGGCGAAGCGCGCCGATGATGTCGCGGGCGCGCCGCGTCGGTGAGCCGCCCAACCGTGCCCGGTTCGCCTTGCCCGGCTCGATGGCGATCTCGACGATCAACTGCCGCGCGCCGCTGACGATCGTCGCTCGGATGACCGCACTCGTGGCGCCGGACCGGACCAGCGGCGCGTCAGTCGCCACGCGATGCGATGTCAATGTGGCGAGGTAGGCCATCGCCTCGACGAGATTCGTCTTGCCGACGCCGTTCGGGCCGATCAGGACGTTGACGCCCGGCTCCAACTCGACGACGACCCGCGGATAGGACCGGAAGTCGACGAGTTCAAGCCGGGCGACGTACATCAGGCCTCGGGGTGCACCGCGTGGCCGCCGAACTGGTTGCGAAGCGCCGCGACCGCCTTCATCGCGGGCGAGTCGTCTTGCCGC
>DATFRR010000015.1:0-8842 GCA_035263025.1 Micromonosporaceae bacterium | reverse complement strand
GGACGGTCGGCGGCACGCCGATCGGCATCCCGACCTACGTCGTGCTCGCGTTCCAGATGATGTTCGCGATCATCACGGTCGCGCTGATCAGCGGCGCGATCTCGGACCGGGCGAAGTTCGCCGGCTGGCTGGTCTTCGCGTGCGGCTGGTTCACCCTGGTGTACGTACCCGTCGCGCACTGGATTTGGGGTGGCGGTTTCATCGGCGCGAAGCTGCACGCGCTCGACTTCGCCGGCGGCACGGCGGTGCACATCAACGCCGGTTCGGCGGCCGTGGCTCTCGCGATCGTGCTCGGGAGACGGGTTGGGTGGCCGCGGGACAGCGTCAAGCCGCACAACGTACCGATGGTCGCGCTCGGCGCCGGCCTGCTGTGGTTCGGCTGGTTCGGTTTCAACGCTGGCTCGGAACTCACCGCGGACGGCGTCACCGCGATCGCGTTCGTCAACACCCAGGACGCCACGGCGGCGGCGTTGCTCGGCTGGATCATCGTCGAGTGGATCCGCAACGGTAAGCCAACGATGGTCGGCGCGTCGTCCGGTGCGGTAGCAGGGTTGGTGGCGATCACACCGTCCTGCGCGTACGTGTCGCCGCTCGGCGCGGTGGCGCTCGGGCTGGTGGCCGGCGCGGTCTGCGCGCTCGCGGTGGGTCTCAAATACCGCGTGCGGGTCGACGACTCGCTCGACGTGTTCGGTGTCCACTTCGTCGGCGGTTGGGTCGGCTCGCTGTCGATCGGCCTGATCGGCACGACCGCGTTCAATGCCGGCGCGGCGAACGGCCTGTTCTACGGCGGCGGGCCGACTCAGCTGGGCCGGCAGGCGTTGTGCAGCGGGATCGTCACGGTCTATTCGTTCACGGTCGCGTTCGCGCTCGGCTGGGTCATCGAGAAGACGATGGGCTTCCGTGCCGCACCCGAGGTCGAGGTGGACGGCATCGACGTGGCCGAGCACGCGGAAAGCGCGTACGAGCTGACGTCCGGCTCATCGGGCAGCGGCGCGTTCGCGATGGCTGGCATCGCTCGAGCCGCGGCCTCCGCCGACTCGGAGGGTTCGCCGGTAACGGATGCCGCTGCCGGACCGGAACCGGACGCGATCGGTGAGCCGGAACCGGACACCATCGGCGAGCCGGAACCGGACACCATCGGACAACCGGAACCGCAGAAGGTGGCCGGTTAGCGGCCGGTCGGGAATCGTGACCTCATGGAGGGACTGAGCATGAAGCTGGTCACCGCGGTGATCAAGCCGTACCAACTCGACGCGGTCAAGGATGCGTTGCACGCGTTGGGCGTCAACGGCCTGACCGTGAGCGAAGTGCAGGGGTACGGCCGGCAGAAGGGCCACACGGAGGTGTACCGGGGTGCCGAGTACACCGTGGAATTCGTACCGAAGATCCGGGTCGAGGTCGTCACCGACGAGGTGGACGTAGACAAGATCGTGGACGCGATCGTGGACGCCGCCCGAACCGGGAAGATCGGTGACGGGAAGGTGTGGGTGACGCCCGTCGACGACGTGATCCGAGTCCGCACCGGCGAGCGCGGCATCGACGCGCTCTGATCGTTCTGGCGCGCATCAAATGTCGGTAGCCGCGGCGCAAGTCGGCGCCGTCGCACGGGAGGAGCGTGCGGCGGCGCTCGATGCGTGGCTCGTGGGTCTGTTCCGCGCCGCCATCGATGCGGCCGACGGATCGTTGGTGCGCGACTCGGGTGTCGCGCTCGTTGCCACCGGCGGCCTGGGACGGCGCGAGTGTGCGCCACACGGCGACATCGATTTGCTCCTCGTCCATACCGGCGCACCGGTCGCCGAGATCGCGGATCGCATCTGGTATCCGATCTGGGATGCGGGCGTGTCGCTGGACCACGCGGTGCGTACCCTGCCCGAGGCGTTGTCGGTCGCGATCGACGACGTACGAGTTGCACTGGCACTGCTCGACATACGCCACATCGCCGGCGACGCGCACCTGTCCGAGCAGTTGCGCACCGCCGCGTACGACCAGTGGCGGCGTACCGCGGGCCGGGCGCTGGTTCGGTTGCGTACCGCCGTCGACGACCGGTCCGCTCGCCACGGCGACCTGGCGTTCCTCCTCGAGGGCGACGTGAAGGAGTCGCGCGGCGGGTTGCGTGACGTCCACGTGGTGCGGGCGATCAGCGCGCTCGGGATCACGGACGCGTATCGCCCGCCGGTTCGAGCAGCGCACCGGCGGCTTCTCGATGTCCGCGACGCGCTCCATCTTGCGGCCGGCCGCCGGCTCGATCGGATCCGTGCTCAGGAGCGGAGTGCGGTTTCGGTATTGGTTGGGGCCGGTGCCGGTGACGCGTTGCTGCGGCGGGTGTCCACGGATGCGCGGACCATCGCGTACGCGTTGGACGACGCCTGGCGGGCGGTCGAACGATGGCGGAGCGCGCCGACGAGGTCACGGCGTCCGCTGCGTACCCCGATCGCGCGAGATGTCGTCACCTGCGACGGTGAGGTCGTGCTGGCGCGCACCGCGGTCGGTCCGCGCCCGGACCCGGGCCTTTCGATTCGCGTCGCGGCGGCCGCCGCCACGTCGGGTCTGCCGATCGCACGCGGCACGCTGGATTGGCTCGCGCGCTTCACTACCGAACCCATGCCTGCGCCGTGGCCGTCCGATGCACGGCGGGCGTTCGCAACATTGCTCGGGTCCGGGGCGTCGCTGCTACCCGTGTGGGAGGCATGTGACCGGTACGGCATCGTCGGCAGATGGCTGCCGGAGTGGAACCGCCTGCGCGGGTTGCCGCAGCATCATCCGATCCATGTGTTCACCGTTGATCGACACTTGACAGAGACCGTGATCGCGGCTTGCTCGTACGTTCGTGACGTGTCCCGGCCGGATCTGCTGCTGGTCGGCGCGTTGCTGCACGACATCGGAAAGGGTCTCGGGTCGGAGCATCTCGGGTCGGATCACGCCGAGCTCGGTGCGTCGATCGCGTCGGACATCGCGGCACGGATGGGTTTCCCGGCCGCCGACGTGGCGACCGTGACCACATTGGTGCGGCACCACCTGCTCCTGCCGACCATCGCAACGCGACGCGACATCAGCGATCCGGTCACCGTCGCAACTGTGGCGGACGCTGTGCGCGACAGCGGCACGCTCGAGCTGCTGCACGCTCTTGCGCTCGCCGACGCCGAGGCGGCCGGGCCGGCAGCGACGTCCGCATGGCGTACCCGTCTCGTCGGCGATCTCGTCCGCAACGTAGGGCGGTTGCTTACCGACGGCGAGTTTCCGGCCGAGTCGGTCGCTTATCGCGAGATGCCCACTGGGCCGCTTCCCGCGGTCGACATCACCGACGACGCGGTGACGGTCGCCGCGATCGATCGTCGCGGACTCTTGGCCGCGGTCGCCGGCGTGCTCGCGTTGCATCGGCTCGACGTGATCGGTGCCGACACGTGGACGGCTGGCGACCGCGCCGTGGTACGCGTGACGGTCGCGCCGCGCTTCGGTGCGGCTCCCGACCGTACCCGCCTCGGTCTTGATCTTCGGTTGGCCGCGACCGGTGAGATGAGCGCGGACCGGTTCGCCCGATTGGCCACATCGCGCGCGACCCGCGCCACGCGCACCGAGCCGGTGGTCTCGTGGCACGCGGACGCGACCGATGCGTCCGTGGTGGAGTTGCGAGCGGCGGATGCACCCGGATTGCTGTATCGCGTCACGCAAGCGTTGCAGCGGTGCGACGTCGACGTACGCGCGGCCCGGGTCGCCACCCTCGGCGGTGATGTGGTCGACGCTTTCTACCTAGCCGGGTCATGGCCGGACCCGACCGTGCGGGCGCAGGTCACCGCGGCCGTCCTCGCCGCCGCGAGCTGACGCGTAGCGGCAGGCGCCCGAACCGACCGCTCGGTGCGCCGTGCCCGTGCGGCCGAGACCGCGATCGGAGACGGCGCAGGGCGGGACATGCGGGACGTAACGCCGGCCGGCTACCCTCGTCAGTGGCCTGCGCGTTGGCGCGGCGATGAATCGGACTTTCAGGGATGAAGCGGCGTGTTTGACACACTGAGCGACCGGCTCAACGGCATCTTTACACGATTGCGCGGCAAGGGCCGGCTGTCCGAGGCCGACATCGACGCGACCGCGCGGGAGATCCGGTTGGCGCTGCTCGAGGCCGACGTCGCGCTGCCGGTGGTGCGAGCGTTCATCGCGTCGCTGAAGGAGCGGGCGCTCGGCGCCGAGGTCTCGCAGGCGCTGAACCCGGCACAGCAGGTCATCAAGATCGTGTACGAGGAGCTCGTCGGCATCCTCGGCGGCGAGGCCCGCAGGCTGCGCTTCGCGAAGCAGCCGCCCACCGTGATCCTGCTCGCCGGCCTGCAGGGTTCCGGAAAGACGACCCTCGCCGGCAAGCTCGCGCTGCATCTGGCGAAGCTCGGCCATCAACCCATGCTCGTCGCGGCCGACCTGCAGCGTCCGAACGCGGTCGACCAGCTTCAGGTGCTCGGCCGGCGGGCGGGCGTCGAGGTCTTCGCGCCGGAGCTCGGCAGCGTCGTCGACGCGGCCGGCGAGCACCACCACGGCGGCGACCCGGTGCGCGTCGCGCGGGACTCGATCGAGCACGCTAAGCGTGCGATGCGCGACATCGTCATCATCGACACCGCCGGCCGGCTCGGCATCGACGGCGAGATGATGGACCAGGCGATACGCATCCGCGACGCGGTCTCGCCCGACGAAATCGTCTTCGTGATCGACGCGATGGTCGGCCAGGACGCGGTCGCCACGGCCGAGGCGTTCCGGGACGGTGTCGGCATCACCGGCATCGTGTTGTCCAAGCTGGACGGCGATGCGCGTGGCGGTGCGGCGCTGTCGGTCCGGTACGTCACCGGCGAGCCGATCCTCTTCGCGTCCACCGGTGAGAAGCTCGAGGACTTCGACGTCTTCCACCCCGATCGGATGGCCAGCCGGATCCTCGGCATGGGTGACGTGCTGACCCTGATCGAGCAGGCCGAGCAGGTCTTCGATGAGGACCAGAAGCAGAAGATGGCCGCCAAGGTGCTCGGCGGCGACACGTTCACCCTCGAGGACTTCCTTGAGCAGCTGATCGCGATCCGGCGGATGGGCCCGATCGCGAACCTGATCGGCATGATGCCCGGCATGGGCGCGCAGATGAAGCAGCAGCTCGCCGAGCTGGACGACAGCCACTTTGACCGCGTCACCGCGATCATCCGGTCGATGACGCCGGCAGAGCGTACCAATGTCAAGATCATCAACGGCTCGCGCCGCGCCCGCATCGCCCGCGGCTCCGGCGTCACCGTGATGGACGTCAACCAGCTGCTGAACCGATTCGCCGAGGCACAGAAGGCGATGAAGCAGATGGGCGGCATGATGGGCATGCCCGGCCGTCGCAAGGCGACGAAGTCGCCGAAGAACAAGCGCAAGGGCACCAAGGGCGGGTCGGGTCCGCGTACCGGGGGCATGCCCGCCGGACTGCCGGGCGGATTCCCGGCCGGTCTGCCCGGTGGCCCGCCCGGCGGACAACTGCCGCCCGGCCTCGACCCGTCCGGACTCGGCGGCGGGTTCCAGGCGCCGAAGCTCGACTTCTCGAAGTTCTCGAAGAAGGACGAGAAGTAGCCCGCGTCCGTCGCGGTGCGCGCCATCGTGGGGAGCATGTCAGAGTGTCGGCATGGCCTTGCACGTGCGTGGTGTGCTTCTGCCCGACGACGAAGTCGTTGACCTATGGCTCGTTGGCGACCGCGTTACCAGGACGCCGGTTGTCGGCGCCGACACGATCAGCGACCGCGGCTTTGTGCTGCCCGGCCTTGTGGACGCGCACTGTCACATCGGAATCGCGCAAGGGTCACGGCCGATAGCGGGACTCGACGAGGCTCGTGCGCTGGCCGCGGTCGATCGCGACGCCGGCGTACTCGCGATCCGGGACGCTGGTTCGCCGTACCCGTATGGCGAACTCGACGACGACCCCGACGTGCCGCGACTGGCCCGCGCCGGCCAGCACGTCGCCCCGGTCCGCCGATATCTACGCGACATCGGCGTGGAAGTCGTGGCGGCCGACGTCGCTGGCGCGGTCGCGACGCAGGCGAAGGCCGGCAACGGATGGGTAAAGCTGGTCGGCGACTGGATCGATCGCGAGGTTGGCGACCTGTCGCCGGCGTGGGACGTGGGCACGCTGGCCGCCGCGGTGCAGGCCGCACACGACGCAGGGGTACGCATGACTGCGCACTGCTTCGCCGAGGAGTCGGTCGCGGCGCTCGTGGCGGCTGGCATCGACTGCGTCGAACACGGTACGGGGCTGACGGCAGACGGCATCGTGGAGATGGCGTCCCGAGGCACGGCACTGGTACCAACGATGATCAACATCGAGACGTTCGAGGCGATAGCGGCGGCGGCGGATGATCGCTTTCCCACGTACGCCGCCCACATGCGACGGTTGCGCGCTGCCTTCCCATCGATAGTTGGTGCGGCGGTGGACGCGGGAGTGCCGGTATACGTCGGCTCCGACGCCGGCGGCGGCATCGACCACGGGATGGCCGCCGCCGAAATGCTTATGCTCCACGACAAGGCCGGGATGTCAGCAGACGCCGTGCTCGCGGCCGGTTCGTGGGGGGCCCGCGAGTGGCTGGGCTTTCCCGGTCTCGTCGAGGGCGGGCTCGCCGACCTTGTCGTCTACGACGCCGACCCGCGCCGTCACCTTGACGTGCTAAACAACCCGAAGCGCATCGTGCTTCGCGGTCGCGTCGTGCTCTAGCCGCGCGCTTGCCCGCTTGCCCGCTCGCCCGCTGCCTCTCGCGCATCGCGCATTTCGGCTTGATCGTCATGAGTGCGGTCACGTTGTCGTTCCATCGCCGAATTTCACCTCGATCACGACAATGAGACCGCAGTGGCGCGGATCATGGGCGTCGTCGCCGAAGCAAGTCGTTGATGCGACGTACGAGTTGGTCCGGGTTGCGATAAATGTCGTCGGCAGTGGCGCGCACGACGATCCAGTCCAGCGCTGTCAGCATGTTGATGCGCTCGATGTCCCGACGGAACGCTGCCCGTTCGCGGTGATAGTCGCCCTCGTACTCGATGCCGACTCGATGCGACGGATATGCGAGATCGAGTCGTGCCACGAAACGGCCGGCCGGATCCCGCACGACGTACTGCGCGACCGGCCGCGGCAGACCGCCGTCCACGAGCGCGAGTCGGCAGCGCGTCTCCATCGGAGACTCGGACAGCGGTTCGGACAGCGCGACGGCGTCGGCGAACAGCCGGCTGCCTGGCCGACCCGCGACCTCAAGGGTGTGGTCCAGCAAGGCTTGCACCGGCAGGAGACGCTTTTGCAGCATCCCGTCTAACGCGACAGTCCCGTCGATGCGCCCGCACCGCCGGACGACGTCGAACGCCGTTCGAGCCGGAGATGTCAGCGTCAACGTGCCGAATGTCGCCACCTCGTGCGCGCGCAGGATCGACCGCACGAGCCGGAGCGCTCCGGGCCGAGAGTCGAGCCGAAGCGCCGACGGCACCGTGAGCTCGACGGACTGAGTACGCGTCGGCAAGACATCGATACCCCAACACATCAGGGCACTCGAACCGCTTACGGCTAGCAAACCGGTCCCGGCGGCTCGACGCGCGAAGACGAGCGCGGCGCCGCAGAGCAGGCGATGGTCGACTTCGACGTCGGCGGCCACGTACACATCGGGCAGCAGCCGGCGCCATCTGGGCCCGCGGAGCTGACCCCAAGTCAACAGTCCGGAGGCGACTGCGGCGGAGCCTCGGAACGGCAGTAGCCGAAGATCTCGCGGCACGGAGACGGACGAAGGCATCGCGTCATCGTGCTCGCCTGGTACGGCTGGATTTGTGGGTCGTCCACAACACCGGGCAGCACCTGTCCCTGCCTCGATCAGCGCTGCCCGACGCGCTGCCGGGCGTCCACAACGTCGCGGGTAACCGCGATCAGCCGGCTCACCGCACAGCCGGGGCACGGCAACCGCGCGGCCGGACGGGCGCCGGTCCGCCGGTAGGATGTCCGCTCATGGCGCGTGTGCTGACCCCGCAGGCGGAGGACTTTCCCCGCTGGTACCAGGATGTGATCTCCAAGGCCGAGCTGGCCGATAACGGCCCGGTGCGCGGCACCATGGTGATCCGACCGACCGGGTACGCGCTGTGGGAGCGTACGCAGGCCGAGATGGATCTACGGATCAAGGCGGCCGACGCGCAGAACGCGTACTTCCCCCTCTTCATCCCGGAGAGTTACCTGTCCCGCGAGGCGGAGCACGTCGAGGGATTCAGCCCGGAACTCGCCGTCGTCACGCACGGCGGTGGCAAGCAACTCGCTGAGCCGGTCATCGTACGGCCCACGTCCGAGACCGTTATCGGCGAGTTCATGGCAAAGTGGATCTCCAGCTACCGCGACCTGCCACTGCTGCTCAACCAGTGGGCCAACGTGGTGCGCTGGGAACTGCGGCCGCGAGTTTTCCTTCGTACCTCCGAGTTTTTGTGGCAAGAGGGCCACACCGCGCACGCCGACTTCGCCGATGCGCGGGCCTACGCTCGGCGGATCCTGCACGACGTGTACGAGGATTTCATGGTCAACGTGCTCGCGATGCCGGTTGTGCCCGGCCGGAAGACGGTACGGGAGCGCTTCGCCGGGGCGACCAGCACGTACACGCTCGAGGCCATGATGCGCGACGGCAAGGCGCTGCAGATGGGCACGTCGCACGAGCTGGGCCAGAACTTCGCCCGCGCTTTTGACATTACGTATTCGAGCGCGACTGGTTCGCACGAACTTTGCTACACCACGTCCTGGGGCAGCTCGACACGCATGATCGGCGGCCTGATCATGTGCCACGGCGACGACAACGGGCTGCGCGTGCCGCCTCGCCTCGCGCCGATCCAGGCGTACGTG
>DATFRR010000014.1:0-5104 GCA_035263025.1 Micromonosporaceae bacterium | reverse complement strand
GCCGGCACCTGCCGAGCCGCACTGGCCGCAACGGTGCCGGGAGGCGATTCTTAGAGTCATGTCCATCGCCCCGGCAGGCAGCTCGGACGCGCCCGTGTCGGACGCGTCAATCTCGGTTACGCCCGTCTCGGTTACGCCAGTCTCGGTTCCCTCCGTGACGTTCGCGCCGGCCTCACGACCCGCGCCGTCGGCCGTGGCCGAACCGTCGGAGCCGCGCCGGGCCGGCACGCCCACCCCGCCGCCCACGTCGCCAGGTTCGCATCGTGTCCGCGACGCGTGGCGCACTCTGCGCCAGGCGTACAGCGATATCTTCGTGGCCGACTGGAGCTCACGTCAGTGGCTGCGCGCGCGCATCTTCAGCCTGGTGTTCCTCGGTTTTCTCGTCGGCCCGGTCCGGCAAGTCCTGGACGCCGACTGGTCGGCCGGGCGGCAGGTTGTCACCATCGCCGGCATCGCCGCATTCGGACTGTGCTTCGGCGTTGTCCTGTGGCGCAACACTCCGGCGTTGCATGAGGACCGGGCTCGCTACGCGGTGGTGGCCGCGATCGCGATCGGCGTGGCATTGGTCGCGTCCGGTGTGGACTGGGTGACCGGTTTCTCGATCTTCTCGATCGCGATGCTGCTCTACAACTGCTCGCGCCGGTGGTGGCTGGCGATCGTTGTCGGGGTTCCGCTGGCGAGCGTTGTGCTCAACGTCGGCCTCGTCGATGAGTCGGTCCGCGACGCGCTGATGTTGGCCGTACCAGTGTTTCTGATCGGCGTCGTACAGGCGGCGTTCTATCAACAGGTCCGGGCAAAGGTGGAACTGGCCCGTGCGCGCACCGACCTGGCGCGCCTCGCGGTCAGCGAGGAGCGCCTGCGCATCGCGCGCGACCTGCACGACATCCTTGGGCAGCGGCTGTCCGCGGTGTCGCTGAAGGCGGAGCTGGCCGCCCGGCTCGCGGCACGTGACCCGGTGCGTGCCGCGGTTGAGATGAGCGAGGTCGCCGCGGTGGCGCGCGAGGCGCTCTCCGACGTACGCGAGACGGTTTCCGGCTACCGGTCGCTGACGCTCGCCACCGAGATCGAAACGGCGCGCGCATTGCTGGCCGCGGCCGGCGTTTCAGTCGAGGTCGCGGTGTCCGGCGAACCGTTGCCCGATCGGATCGACGAGTGCGCCGGCGCCGTCGTGCGTGAGGCGGTCACGAACGTGATCCGGCACGCCGCCGCGGAGCGGTGCGTGATCCGGGTCGGTCGACGGTCCGGCGACGTCGTGGTCGAGGTGCATAACAACGGGACGGGTACGGCGGCCGTCGGCGCGACGGTGGCGTACGGCAATGGGCTCACCGGGCTCACCGAACGGCTGGCCGGCATCGGTGGCGTCCTGTCGACCCGCGGCAAGCACAACGAGTTTCTGGTGCGCGCGACGATGCCGCTACGGCCCGCGTCGTCTGCGATGTCCGCGTGATCGGGTGCCGGGCGTGATCGGGTGCCCGGCGTGATCGGGTGCCGGGCGTGATCGGGTGCCGGGCGTGATCCGCATCCTGCTCGCCGACGACCAGCACCTGGTGCGAGGTGCGCTCGCCGCGTTGCTGGCGCTCGAGGACGATTTCGAGGTCGTCGCGTCAGTCGCGGACGGTGCGGAGGCGGTGCAAGCCGCGATCGAGCATCGGCCGGATGTCGCGCTACTCGACGTCGAGATGCCCCGTCTCGACGGCGTCGCGGCGACCCGGGAGATCGTCACCCGCGCGCCGGGCGTACGCGTGATGATCCTCACCACGTTCGGCCGGCCGGGATACCTGCGCCGGGCAATGGATGCGGGCGCCCGCGGTTTCATGGTCAAGGACGCGCCGCCCGATCGGCTCGCCGCCGCCGTACGTCAGGTGCACCTCGGCCGGACCGTGGTCGATCCCGCGCTGGCGGTCGCCTCCCTGTCGTCGGGCGCGAACCCGCTCACCGAACGCGAGGCAGATGCGCTGCGTGCCGCCGAGGACGGGGGTACGGTCGCCGACATCGCCCGTACCCTGATCCTCTCCGAGGGCACCGTACGCAACTACTTGTCCGCCGCGATCGGCAAGACCGGTGCGCGCACACGTGCGGAGGCGGCCCGGGTCGCCCGAGAAAACGGTTGGCTGTAGGCGCGGCGACCGCACCGGCGATCGCTGTGCGCCGGTGGCGGAAATGGCGGCGTGGCGGCCCGCGAAACACCAAGATCACCGGTACGACCGGCGATATAGTGGCAACGCTTCGGCGCATGGCGCTGGGCAAGAAGGACGTTCGCGGCGGCCGGTCTGCGCATATTGCGCGACCGCGGTTCGGGTTGCGCTCTCCGGTAGTCCCGAGGCTGCACACCCTCGCGCCAGGCGGACCGGCCGGTGTGGAGGTCCGGTCGCTTGCCCGGTCGGCCGCCGCGAACGGCCTACACATTGACGGTAGCGCCGGTCACCGTTCGCGCACAATGGGATTCATCGACGGGCTGCCATCGCCGATCCGCCGAGCGGCCCTCTCACAACCGGTCGATCCGGCCGTCGACCAGCGGCGGTGCACCTCCGGCCGGGGCAAACGGCCGGCGGAAATGTCACTCGCCACGGGTACGTTGTAGGCATGGTGCTCAACATTCCGCGACTCGACAACCGCTTCCAGGTGTTGAGCGACTACACGCCGTCCGGCGACCAGCCGACGGCTATCGAGGACCTGGAGAAGCGTCTCCGTCGCGGCGACCGGCACGTCGTGCTGCTCGGCGCGACCGGCACCGGCAAGAGCGCCACCGCGGCATGGCTGATCGAGCGCGTCCAGCGACCGACGCTGGTGATGGCACCGAATAAGACGCTCGCCGCCCAGCTCGCGAAGGAGTTCCGCGAGCTGCTGCCAAACAACGCGGTCGAATACTTCGTGAGCTACTACGACTACTACCAGCCCGAGGCCTACATCCCGCAGACGGACACCTACATCGAGAAGGACTCGTCTATCAACGAGGAGGTGGAGCGCCTCCGGCACTCGACGACGATGTCGCTGCTCACCAGACGTGACGTCGTCGTGGTCGCGACGGTGAGCGCGATCTACGGTCTCGGCACCCCACAGGAATACGTCGAACAGTCGGTGCGGCTGAGCGTCGGGCAAGAGCTGGACCGCGATCAGTTGTTGCGCCGACTCGTCGACATTCAATACGCGCGCAACGACCTTGCGTTCCAACGCGGCACGTTCCGAGTGCGCGGTGACACGCTGGAGATCATCCCGGCCTACGAGGAGCTCGCGATCCGGGTCGAGCTGTTCGGGGACGAGGTGGAGAAGCTGTATTACCTGCACCCGTTGACCGGCGAGGTGATCCGAGAGGTCACCGAGTTGATGATCTTTCCGGCGTCGCACTACGCGGCCGGTGCCGAGCGGATGGAGCGCACCATCCGTGACATCGAGGTCGAGCTGGCCGAACGACTCGCCGAGTTGGAGAAGCAGGGCAAGCTGCTGGAGGCGCAGCGGCTGCGCATGCGGACGACGTACGACATCGAGATGATGCGGCAGGTCGGCTTCTGCTCCGGCATCGAGAACTATTCGATGCACATCGACGGCCGGACCTATGGCGAGCCACCGAACTGCCTGCTCGACTACTTCCCGGACGACTTCCTGACAGTGATCGACGAGTCGCACGTGACCGTCCCGCAGATCGGCGGGATGTATGAAGGCGACGCGTCGCGCAAGCGCATGCTCGTGGAGCACGGGTTCCGGCTGCCGTCCGCGATGGACAACCGACCACTGCGCTTCGACGAGTTCATCGAGCGGGTGGGCCAGATGGTCTTCCTATCTGCGACGCCGGGTCCCTGGGAGCTGCAACAGAGCCAGGGCGAGTTCGTGGAGCAGGTGATCCGGCCGACCGGTCTGGTCGACCCTCAGGTGGTGGTCAAGCCCACCAAGGGACAGATCGACGACCTGATGGGCGAGATCCGCGAGCGCAGCGAGCGAGACGAACGCGTGCTGGTCACCACGTTGACCAAGAAGATGGCCGAGGACCTCACCGACTATCTGCTCGAACACGGCATTCGCGTGCGCTATCTGCACTCCGAAGTGGATACCTTGCGGCGCGTCGAGTTGCTGTCCGAGCTTCGTAAGGGCGAGTTCGACGTACTGGTCGGGATCAACCTGCTCCGGGAGGGACTCGATCTGCCGGAGGTCTCGCTCGTCGCGATCCTCGACGCGGACAAGGAGGGATTCCTGCGCAGCGGCACGTCGCTGATCCAGACGATCGGCCGCGCCGCCCGCAACGTCTCCGGCGAGGTGCACATGTATGCCGACAAGATGACGCCGTCGATGGCCAACGCGATCGACGAAACGAACCGGCGGCGCGCCAAGCAGGTCGCCTACAACGAGGAACGTGGGCTGGCACCGGAACCGTTGCGCAAGAAGATCCACGACCTTCTCGATGACATCTACCGCGATGCGGAGGACACCGAGTCGGCGGTCGGTGGCCACGGTCCCGGCGGAGCGATCGTCGGCGGCAGCGGCCGCCAGATGTCCCGCGGCAAGGCGCCCGTACCCGAGACGCGCAGCCGGAACCGCGGCCGCACCACGCCATCCGCCGCCGGCATGGCTCGCTCGGACCTCGCTGCGCTCATCCAGGATCTGAACGAGCAGATGCTTGGTGCCGCACGCGAACTCCAGTTCGAGCTCGCGGCCCGGATCCGCGACGAGATCTCGACGTTGAAGAAGGAGCTTCGGGATATGGACGTCGCTGGGGTGCGTTGAGTTCTTGCGCTTGGGGTGGTTGCGCTTGGGGGTTCGGGGCCAGCATCCCCAGGTCGACGGCAGGGCATCTAGGTCGACGTGGGGACGCTGGCCCCGAACCCTGCCGGGCCCAAGCTGCGCCGCGTCGCCGGCCGGTTAGGGCTCATGTGTGGGCGTGATACCGAGAACGGTTACGCCGTGAGGCGGCAATACTCAACTGTGCGGTGTGATGGTTGCGGTTGGAGGCGTGGGGCGCGGTTTGACGACAATGGGGCCGCAGTCGTCGTGATCATGGGCGAGGAACTTTGCGCGGGGCTACTCGGCTAGGTCGCGGTAGTGCTCTACGTGCGGCGGGCCGTCGAAGTGTGGTCCGAGCAGGCCGCGCCACGTGCGGAAACGCTCGGTGGCC